>DNHH01000107.1:4918-7102 GCA_003485955.1 Opitutia bacterium | reverse complement strand
TGGCTGCCATGCGCGCACGGAAGGCTGCTTTCTCTTTTGCCACCAATGCTTCCGCCGCAGGGTCTGCTTTTGCCAACGCCTTATCACTTAAGCTGCGCCACGCGTTTTCAGACGAAGCCGCCCGCTCGCGCGTCGACTTGTAATCAAGGTAAGCTTTCCGCGCAGCTGACTTATCTGCTTTGGCCTGTTCGTAGGCACTAGAGACCTCCGGATCGTCTGCAGCGATCCGACGTGCTGCGGTTAAGCGCTGGCTTTCTTCCGAGGAGAGCGCTTTGACGTCTGCCGGCGCGGGTGTGGTAGCTTTGCTGGCACCATACAGGTGAGCGGGGCCAATAGCGAGGAGAGCTACCCAGCAAAGGGCAGCGATTTGATGTGGTTTTGGTATATTCATGTGTGTGTTCATAGGAACGGGCTTGAGCCAGTCCGGTCATTTAGGACAGTGCAAGGCACGCCACGTAGGGTTTATTCCATGAATCGTTTTACCGCCGAATTTTTAGGCACTTTTTTCCTCACCGTTTTTGCGCTAATAGGTAATCCGCTCGGCGTTGCTTTGGGCTTGGCTGCGCTCATTTGGTCCCTCGGTCCTATCTCCGGTGCGCACTTTAATCCTGCAGTCAGTGTCTCAATGCGCCTCCGCGGGAAAATCGCCGGGGGTGAACTCTTTGGTTATATTGTGACGCAGTTTTTTGCAGCGTCTTTAGGGGCATTTGTCACTGCTATGCTCGCCGGACATGATCCTGAACGGGCAGATAGCCCCATCGTCGGCATTCCCGATGCCTGGCTTTCGGCAATGAGTGCGGAGACATTTGGGACTCTCTTTGTAGTTTTTGTAATCCTCGTTGTGGCTACCTCGAAGCGCACCGCCGGGAATACCTATGCGGCACTAGCCATTGCCGCCGCCGTGTATGGTGCGGCTTCTTCCTTTGGCCTCATTGTGGCGTTCTTCAATCCTGCCATCGCCTGGGCCTTTGGCCTTCATGACCTATTTTCATCCCTGCGGGCGGAAACGGATATCCTTCAGGCCTTTTTCGGGGAGTGCATGCGTTTTGGGAAGTTCCTTCCCTGGGCAGTTTGCTTAATCTTCGCACAATTAGTAGGAGCGGTCTTAGCAAACGGCTTCTTCTGGCTTATTTATACAGAAGATCGTGAGGGGTAATCGACGGACGGCGCTTGCAGACTGGAAAGACTCTCCCACGCTGTAAGCCATGAACATCCATAAGCACTACAGTGAGTTAGTTTTCCTCTTGTCCTTCGTGGTCGTATTGGTCGCGCTTTTTAAGGGTCCACGTCCAGTCTTCCAGCGCATTGTTGCCGTACTATTGGACATCAATCTTCTTCTCGGAGCTTATCAATGGTACACCGTTTACCCGAAGTCTGTTTCGCTCTTGCACCCATTGCTTGCACTTGTCGCAGTCGGCTTGGCGCACGCTTCCGCCCGCAGCGAAGACCGTAAGAAGGTCATCACCTTCTGGTCTTTGGTCGTCCTGTCCCTGCTGACGGCTTGGGCTGTTCACGCACCTTGGGGCCCTGCCTTCTTGAAAAATATCTGGATGGTTGGTGGTACACCAGCTGCTTAAGCAGATATTTAGGCACGCAGACGCCATAGCATGTATCGCTTAGCGCTTAACATGCTATTTGGTGACCGCGCGAAGCTCGCCATGTTGCTTTGCGGGCTAAGCTTTTCCGCATTGTTAATGGCGCAACAGAGTTCGGTTTTCTTCGGCATCATGAGTTGGACGTATACGCCGATGGTTAACATCCGCGCCTCTATTTGGGTGAGTGATTCAGAGGTTGAGCAGGTCAATGACGCCAAGCCAATGCGCGACACTGATGTCAGCCGCGTCCGCTCCGTCGATGGCGTTTCTTGGGCCGCCCCACTTCATTCCTCTATCATGCAGGCCCGTATGCCCAACGGGAAATTCAAACTCATTTCCCTCGTTGGCATTGATAGCGATACGTTTGCGGGAGCACCGGCTACACTTACACAAGGCAATATCGAAGACCTCCGCTTGCCCAACACCGTCTTGGTTGACGAATGGGGCGCGAATTTACTCGGGCATGTCGTCATCCAGCCCGATGGATCTGAAAAAATTGTTCCCCTAAAAATTGGCGATACCTTTGAGCTGAATGACACCGAAGCACGCATCGTCGGCATTTGTCGAGTGAAGCGGGCATTTACCGGAG
>DNHH01000107.1:1021-4758 GCA_003485955.1 Opitutia bacterium | reverse complement strand
TGAAGCGGGCATTTACCGGAGGCCCTTTTGTTTATACGACGTATGATCGCGCAAAGGCCTACACAGCGAATGTGCGCCGTGCCCTAAGTTATGTCTTGGTCGAGCCGCGCGACGGCGTTTCTGTCGATGACCTGCGCCTGCGGATAGAAAGAGAAACTGGCCTCAAGGCATGGACGTCAGACACCGATCTCTGGCACTGGAAGGAAGGCAGCCTGGCCCGTAGCACCTTCTGGTGGTTCTGGAAAAACACCGGCATCCCTTTCTCCTTTGGAACTGCGGTTTTGCTCGGGCTCTTTGTCGGCATCGCGATTTCTGGACAAACTTTCTATTCGTTCGTTCTCGAGAACTTGAAATATTTCGCGGCAATTAAAGCCATGGGAGCAAGCATGGGTGTGCTCGCACGTATGCTTCTCTTACAGGCGCTGACCGCAGGCCTGCTCGGATTTGGTTTAGGCGTTGGCATGGCACAAGCCATCGGCCGCGGCATGATTGAGAAGGGCATGCCGCCGTTTGTGATGTATCCACAAATTCTTTGGGCGACCTTCGTGCTCGTTTTAGGTATCAGTTTTGTATCAGCGCTCATTGGCATGGTCAAAGTAGCCCGCGTCGATCCAGCCTCCGTCTTCCGCGGCTAATATGAGTACAGCCACAAACATTGTGACCGCGGTACGCATCCATGGCGTGGATAAATCTTTTGGACCTGCCGAATCAGCGGTGATGGCTCTTAAGCAGGTAGACTTCGAAGCCCGACAGGGCGAACTCATCATGCTCGTTGGCCCTTCAGGCTGCGGTAAGACGACTTTGCTGTCTGTTATCGCCGGCACTTTGCGCGCAGATGCCGGCACCACAGAAGTTTTTGGTCAACGTTTGGACGGATTATCACAAGAAGAGCTTACGGCGTTTCGCCGGAAGAATCTCGGGTTTGTTTTCCAGTCCTTTAACCTTATTCCAACCCTTAGCGTCCGCGAAAATGTGATGGTGCCGTTGCTTATCCAGGGAGCTTCCTATGCAGAAGCTGCCGCTAGAGCTGGCACTATCTTGGCTAAAGTGGGCCTAGAAGGGCGCGAAGACGGATCAGCGACGGCGCTCTCTGGTGGGCAACAACAACGCGTGGCGATTGCCCGCGCACTGGTCCATGAACCGCCCCTCTTAATTTGCGATGAACCAACTTCCGCTTTAGACAAAGATACTGGTGGAAAAGTCATGGAAATGATTCGTGAGCTCTCTCATTCGCCCAATCGCTGCGTCATCGTGGTAACGCACGATCAGCGGATATTCCGTTTTGCAGACCGCATTGCAGAAATGGAAGACGGGCGCATCAGCCGCGTGGTTGACGACCCGCGCCAACTCGAAACACCTTCTTACTAAACTTATGAAACTCCCCCCTAAGCGCGTTTGGCTCATTGCGCTGGCTGCCGCTGGTGCAATTGCCGCCATTCAGCTTGCATCAAATGCTGGACATACACCTCCCATCACGCCGCCGCCTTATCAGCCGGCAGTCCGTGCCAAAGAGGGCTTACTCTCTGCTGCCGGCTTAGTTGAAGCCGTTGCCGAGAATACGCTCGTGGGCGTACCCATGGCCGGTGTCGTCCAAACAGTTTCTGTTAAGGTGTCTGAAAAAGTTAAAGCAGGCGACCCCTTGCTCACGCTCGACACACGCGAACTTGTGCCTGCACTAGCGGTTGCAGAAGCTTCAGCGGCACGTGCCGAAGATTCGGCGCGTCGGATGGCTTCGCTCGAAGGCACCGGCGCTATTTCGGCGTCTGCGTTGCAAGATGCACGCTTGGCTGCTCAAGAAGCTCGCTCACGTGCGGCTTTAGCGAAGGCCAGTCTTGAGCGCGCAATTATTCGTTCGCCGATCGACGGAACAGTTTTGCAGGTTAACGTTCGCGTGGGTGAGTTTGTCAGCGCTGGTGGCAAGGTCCCCGTTATCATCGGCGATATCTCTCGCCTACAGATACGCTGCGATATTGATGAGCAGATGGCCCCGCGCATGCGCGAGAATCTCCCTGCTAAGGGCTATTTAAAAGGAGAAGTTAATCGAGCGGGTGAAGCCGATCGATCGATCCCGCTGCGTTTCGTGCGCATCGAGCCTTTTGTGGTTCCTAAAGTTTCACTCACCGGGGGAAGCGCCGAGCGCGTCGATACACGCGTACTTCAAGTTATTTACCAATTTGATCGTCCAGTCGACCGACCTGTATTTGTCGGCCAACAGATGGATGTCTATATCGATGCCTCGATTGAAGCTTCCAAGTAAAGTGCTCTTGGCCGCGGCACTCCTTGCGGGGTGCGCGACTCCCTCGGAGCGACCCGATAACGTCGCGCTGTCAAAAGACGTGCATTGGTCTGCGGAAAGTGCCGGGCAACGTGCGTCCACGGAGTGGTGGAAATCTTTCGGCGACCCTAACTTAACAGAACTCATCACCCGCGCTCTCCAAGATAATCCCGACATGGCGATTGCCGCCGCCCGCGTTCGGGAAGCCCGCGCGAGCGTGACGGCCACCGATGCCGATTTGTTGCCACGGCTAGACGCCAATCTTGCCCTCCAAGATCAACGCATTTCTGGCGAAACTGGCCGCAACTTCCCTGGCTTGCCGCGGCGCAGCAGTGTTACCTCCGTTGGCGTTCAACTCTCATGGGAGATAGATTTATGGAATCGTGCCGGATCACTTTCTAAAGCTGCTCTCAATGAAGCCTATGCGGCAGGGCTTAATGAAGCTTCCGCCAGAGTATCGCTCGCAGCCGAAGTCGCCCGCACGTGGTTTGCGGTTCGACTCCAGCGCGAAAACTTAGCCTGTCTCGAAGCTGAGTTTGCCGCACATATGGCAGAACTGGCACATACAGAAAATCGCTTCAAGGCCGGCATTATCGACGGGGATTTTGTCTCAGCTGCAAAACTTGCTGCAGCCCAAGCGAAAGCCGCTGAAGCCGATGGACGCCGTCGACTGGCTTCAGCTGAAAACGCTCTGCGCGTTCTCATTGGCGTGCCGGTTGGCGTCGCCTTGCCTGCGACAACAATCAATCTTACCGGACCTGCGGCACTTTCAATTGCGATGCCCGAAATGAGTGCGGGTGTGCCCAGTGATCTCTTATTGAATCGCCCTGATATCCAAGCCGTCGAGCGACAGCTCGATGCTGCGCTTGCACGGGAAGGCGTCGCTCGCGCTAACTATTATCCGCGACTGATGCTTATCGGCGATGCGGGTTGGCAGGCAGATCCCGCATCCCGCATTGGCCAGGGATCCTCAGGCTTCTGGAGTCTTACGCCGACACTCACCCTGCCGATTTTTGAGGGCAGTCGCAACGATGCTGCGCTCGAGCAAGCCCAGGCGCGCTTTGATATCGCCCGCGGCATGTATCGAAAAGCCGTGCTCAATGCATTTCGCGAAGTCGATGATGCGCTTGTCGACATGCGGGAGCTAGGCACCCAGGAATTACTCGCCAGCAAAGTTGTCGAAGCCGTTCGCGAGCGACTGGCGAATGCTGAGGCTCGGGTGAAAGCCGGACTCGCCAATGAATCCGAAGTTTTGTCTTCACGACTCGATCTCTTTCTCGCCCGTCGAACACTCGCGGCTTATGGCTGGGAGCGTCGGCAAGCTGCGGTGCGCCTAGCAGCCGCCACGGGTGGTGGCTGGCAAGCAACCAGCGAGAAATAAAAAACCCCGGCGTACCGGGGCTTTTGGTTAGGCCTTTATTTGCGGTCGCTTGGGATCCGGCCAGTCGATGTGGAAGAACTC
>DNHH01000107.1:0-851 GCA_003485955.1 Opitutia bacterium | reverse complement strand
CGCTTGGGATCCGGCCAGTCGATGTGGAAGAACTCACCGCGGGGCTTGTCCGTGCGCTCATAGGTGTGCGCTCCGAAGAAGTCGCGTTGGCCTTGCAGAAGATTTTGCGGAAGGCGCTCCGTACGGTAAGAATCGAAGTAGGCCAGAGCTGATCCGAGCGTTGGTACCGGGATGCCATGCTTTACAGCAAGACCGATGACCTTGCGCCAATTCTTCTGAGCCTTGCGCATCGTCTTCTTAAAGTACGGATCGAGCATGAGGTTCGCGAGGCGTGGCTTCTTGCCAAATGCCTCCGTAATTTTTTGGAGGAAACTAGCTCGAATGATGCAACCGCCACGCCAGATTTGGGCGATTTCGCCGAAGTTTAATTTCCAGCTATATTCCTTCTGTGCTTCGCGCATCAGTTGGAATCCTTGGGCATATGAACAAATCTTGGCTGAGTAGAGAGCGTCATGGATTTGTGCGACGACCTTGGCGCGATCGACTTTGCCCGTGATGCGTGGCTTGGGGCCGCGCAAGGATTTAGCCGCAGCGACGCGCTCATCTTTAATCGCCGATAAGCAGCGAGCGAAGACAGCTTCGGCAATGGTTGGAGCAGCCACACCCATATCGAGGGCATTCGCACTCGTCCACTTGCCGGTGCCTTTTTGTCCAGCGGTATCCAGGATGACGTCGACCAAGGGCGCGCCGGTCTCGGGATCTTTTTGGCGCAGGACCTTAGCCGTGATTTCGATTAAGAAAGAATTCAGTTCGCCGCGGTTCCATTCTTCAAAGACTGCGCCGACTTCATCCGGCGTCATTCCGAGCAAGCCGCGCATTAAGTCGTAGGCTTCACAAATCATCTGCATGTC
>DNHH01000135.1:15797-16054 GCA_003485955.1 Opitutia bacterium | reverse complement strand
ATAGCAGAAGGCTTACCGCTTACAACCACCGCACTAACGCCTGTCATGCCGACAATCTCCCAGAAGCTCCTTGAAGATTTAGGCATGCGTGCAGCCACTACTTTTGAGAACACCCTTGTTTGGTCGAGTGCCCTTAAAGGTAAGAAATTAGCGGAAAAAGATATTTTATTCCCCCCTATTATTGACGCTGAAACTTCAGCCAAAACCTAAGTGCGATAGTTGCGATAAATCCTTATCGCATTATTCTTTACCCTATG
>DNHH01000135.1:14169-15582 GCA_003485955.1 Opitutia bacterium | reverse complement strand
TCCGCCAAGAACTCAGTTGTGCGGAAACCACGCGGGCAGGTCTCGGGTATGTTTCACTTACGGTTACGGTCCCAACCCTCGATGCGCTGGCGGTTCTTGAAACGCTAAATGAATCAGGTCCTCGCACCTATATGGAAACGCCTGCGGGAGGCATCGCCTATGCTGCGGGTGCCCCGGTCGAAGTATGGGAAGGATCAGGTATTGATCGTTTCTCCGAAGCCGACAAATGGCTTAAAGACCTTACCAGTAAAATCACCTCGGTTGGTCGTTCCCCGCGAATCTGTGCACGCTTTCCATTTCACCCGGGTGCAGACGATACCAAGCAAACGTCGCGGCTCTTTCTTCCAAGCTGGCAAGTGCTGACAGTTTGTGGACACACCGAAGTCACCCTAGTTGAGCCTGCGAATGCAGGAGCTGCCGAGCGACTGGCCGCACGCGCTGAACCCTTTCAGCGTTTCGCTTACAAAGTCGGTCGCAATAACCAAGAATCACACGAATCACTCGTTCTCAACGAAGTCGGTGGATCGTGGTTCCCCTCGGCCGTTCGCCGCGCGACTGAACTTATTCGTGAAGGTGCTTTCGAAAAAGTAGTCCTAACACGCGCTTTCGATTGGCGAAGAACCACTGCGTTCGACCCCTATGCGACGCTGCACCGCCTTCGTAGCGCGAATTCGGTCTGTCATGCTTACCTTGTCGATAGCGCAGGAGGAACCCTCGTTGGCTCTACACCGGAGACCTTGCTGGCAATCCATCAAGATGAGTTGCGCACAGAGGCAGTCGCGGGAACAACACGTCGCGGGGCCTCCCCGTCCGAAGATGCGGCCCTTGCCGACGCTCTACTCGCGAGTGAAAAAGATAATCGCGAACACAACGTGGTGACGGCTTCAATTCTCCGCCGGTTAAATATGGTCGGCATCGAAGGTGCTGTCACCAGCAAGCCCGAACTCCTCCGACTTGGTAAAGTGATGCACTTGCGCACACCTGTCATCGGGACGCTTCCATCCACACGTCGATTCCTTGAAGTTGCCGGTGAGCTTCACCCGACTCCCGCTGTCGGCGGCAAACCCCGTTTACAAGCATTGCCATTTATCCCTGGCTTCGAACCCCATGACCGTGGTCTTTACACGGGCGCGGTCGGCTGGGTGGGTCTTGACGGACGCAATGGCGAATTAGTCGTCGCACTTCGCTGTGCCGAACTCTCCGGGGCGCGGGCGCGTGCGTATGCAGGTGCGGGTATTGTCGATGGTTCGGACCCTGCAGCTGAGGCTACTGAAACCGAGATGAAATTGCGGACGATTTTAGATTCCCTCGTCTAAAGCTTCTCCCTGTTTAGTCTTTCGTTTAAACGACTTTCGTATCATTGCTCACTGAGCACACGCATGCCGCTATCTGTCCGCATCATTCCTTGCCTTG
>DNHH01000135.1:13750-13935 GCA_003485955.1 Opitutia bacterium | reverse complement strand
GAGTTGCGCGATGCCGGCGACCCTGTAGCCGTCGCTGCGGCTTATGAAAAACAAGGGGCAGACGAGCTTGTTTTCCTCGATATCACTGCTTCCAGCGATGGACGTAAAACGATGATTGAGGTCGTCGAGCGTACCGCGGATCAAGTATTCATGCCCCTCACAGTTGGTGGCGGGCTTCGTTCAGT
>DNHH01000135.1:8091-13520 GCA_003485955.1 Opitutia bacterium | reverse complement strand
ACATGCAGGTGCGGACAAGGTCTCCCTTAATACTTCCGCGGTTAAAGACCCTAAACTCGTGCGTAGCGCTTCCAAAGCTTTTGGTAATCAATGCATCGTTGTTGCGATTGATGCGAAACGCATCGCACCCGGAAAATGGGAAGTCTTTACCCATGGCGGACGTAACTCAACAGGCATCGATGTCATACAATGGGCACGGCAGATGCGCGAATATGGTGCCGGAGAACTTTTGCTAACGAGCATGGATGCCGACGGTACTCAAGCCGGGTACGATATTCCCCTCACGCGGGCAGTCTGCGATGCGGTTGATATTCCTGTAATCGCTTCAGGTGGTGCTGGTAATTTGGATCATTTAACCGACGTACTCCGCGACGGTCATGCAAGTGCGGTGCTCGCAGCTTCCATCTTCCACTTCGGGACGTATACAGTACGCCAAGCTAAAGAGCACCTCAAGTCAGCCGGGCTACCCGTAAGACTTTAAGACTCGTTAGACCTTCTTTGTGACAATCAATTTGTCGACGCGATGACCATCCATGTCGACAACTTCGAAGGATAGTCCAGCGACATTAACTACATCGCCTTCTTGAGGAAGACGACCCAGTACGCGCTGTAAAAATCCTGAAAGTGTGGTGAATCGTCCTGTGCCTTCTTCTGGTAAAGGTGTTGTCATGCCAATTGCTTGGCGGAATTGCTCGATGTGCAAGACGGCATCAACGAGCCAGGAGCCATCATCACGTCGTCTCACTTTTAAGTGCCGCGCGGCTGCCAGCTCACCGGGCAACTCCCCGACAATGCGTTCGAGTACATCATTGAGAGATACCACACCGCGGACTCTTCCGAATTCATCGACGACAAGCGCAAGGTGGATTTTTTCTTTTCGAAAACGCTCCAGTAATTGAGTGGCGGTTGTTGTCGGGGAAACGCTCGGCGCATCCGTCACTAAATCACGGACCACGGCTGTGCCTGTTAGCGCAAGGTTGGACCAAAGACGTTTTACCGAAACCACCCCAAGGGCTTTATCTGGCGTACCGCGAAACACAGGGAACCAGCTATGACCTGATGCGACAACCTTCCGCCAATTAACTTCGTCGGGGTCGGCAAGGTTTAACCAGATGACGCGGTTGGACGACGTCATCAGTTGTTCTGCCGTTGTGGTATCTAAGGCTAAGGCACCCGAAACCATGCGGCGTTCGCCTTCATGGAAAACACCACTGGCAATACCTTGGTCAATCAACAGGCGCACTTCGTCTTCGCTGACAATATCGCCGCTTGCCCGTGTTTGTCCAAACAACTTGAGAATGAAATCTGCAGCCCAACTCATGCTGCGAATTAAAGGTGCAGCGATAGTTGCAGCCGTATGCATTACCCAAGCTAGGTTAAGCGCAAAGTATTCAGGGTGTAATAATGCAAGACGCTTCGGAATAAGTTCGCCAAACAAAATACTAGCAGAGCCGATAAGAAAAGACACAATGGCCTCTGAAGCATGATGGCTGTGTAGTCTGATCCATTCATATGGTAGACTTTCTAGCCAAGGACGTATTTTGACGGCAAGGGGTGCTCCGGCATAAATTGAACCGATGACAGCCGCAAATGTGATTCCGGTTTGTACGGTTGAGAGAAAACGTGTCGGCTGGGCAATAAGCTCAAGTGCACGTTGCGCACGACGACTACCTTTAGCCGCAAGCTGGCTGAGTTTAGTACGATTGACTGAAACCAATGCCATTTCCGCCATAGCGAAGACCGCTCCGGCGAGAATAGATAGACTGATGAGGAGTATTTCCAACGAGGTTTTACGCTGAAGGGTGAAGGCTTGCTCGTCAAGTAACGCACAGAACTCACTTGCAGTTAGATACTTGCGAAGCATTAAAGGGTGATGGTCATTGTTGTTCAGCGCGTTCTACAGGCTTCAGTAACCGTCGAAGGTCGTAATGTCGGAGAGATTGGACATGGCCTGCTACTCCTTGTGGGTATCGCCAATGGCGACTCAGTTAATCAGTCCGAAAGCCTAGCGAACCGGATTCGAAAACTTCGTGTTTTCGAAGATACCGAAGGCAAAATGGGCCTCGATGTTATCGATGCCAAAGGCGCAATCTTAGCCGTGAGTCAATTTACACTACTGGCTGATTTCTCTAAAGGTAATCGGCCCTCTTTTCATCACGCAGCCAAACCTGCAGAGGCACGTCCCGTCTTTGATGCGCTCGTGGAAGCATTACAACGCGAGACGAGTATGGTCATTGAAACGGGAGAATTCGGCGCGGACATGAAAGTCGCCCTGGTCAATGATGGCCCCGTTACCTTCGTACTCGAAGGTTAAGATAGGCTATAGGATGTTTCATCCTTCCCCTACCCTGCACACTCGGGCTTAACTCATGACATGGAAGGTTCGTTCGATGCAGTTGTAGTTGGTAGTGGCATTGGCGGTTTGAGTTTTGCACTCAAACTTGCCGAAGCCGGCCTGTCCGTTGCCGTCGTTACCAAGAAAACAAAATCGGATTCCAACACGAATTGGGCTCAAGGTGGCATCGCCTGTGTCACTGACCCCGGAGACTCTTTCGCAAGTCACATCAATGATACGTTAGCTGCCGGCGATGGGCTCTGTGATCGTGCAATTGTCGAGGCTATCATCGCAGCTGGACCTGCGCGTGTGAATGAACTCATTGCTTGGGGTGTAGAATTTGAACGTTCGTCGACTGGCTCTCCCGATCTCGGTCGTGAAGGCGGACACACGCAGCGGCGTATTTTACATGCACGCGATATGACAGGCCGTGCGATTGAGTCTGCGTTGTTACGTGCGGTCGCTGCGCGTCCCAACGTTAGGGTCCTCGAACACCACCTTGCGGTAGACCTGATCACGGATGGAAAACTTGGTTTAACTGATCCCGGACGCTCGGCTGACCGGGTTCGTGGCCTCTACGTACTCGATACTCGAACAAGTAAAGTGGTTACCTTTGCGGCTTCCGTCGTCGTCTTGGCCACAGGTGGCGTTGGCCAGGTTTACCTCTATACGACGAATCCTGAGATTGCTACCGGTGATGGCATTGCCATGGCCTACCGCGTCGGCGCAGAAGTGCGTGACATGGAATTCGTGCAATTCCACCCGACTGCGCTCTTCACGGCTGACGGTGGACGGGCACTCATCTCCGAAGCTGTCCGCGGCGAAGGCGCAATTTTACGCGACGCGAGCGGACATGCCTTCATGGCCGACTTCCACCCTCAGGCCGACCTTGCCCCTCGCGATGTCGTCGCCCGAGCAATTGATACCGTGATGAAGCGTGCCGGTTCAACCCATGTGCACCTCGACGCACGACATTTCTCCAAGGGGCATTTTGCAGAACGCTTCCCCAGCATCTACGATACCTGCCTAAAGGCGGGTATTAATCCTGAAAATCAACTCATCCCTGTCGTACCTGCGGCACACTACCTTTGCGGGGGAGTTGCCACCGATCTCGCAGGGCGAACGAGCATTCGCGGGTTGTTTGCCGTAGGCGAAGCTGGTTGCACGGGCTTACATGGAGCCAATCGACTTGCATCCAACTCCTTACTCGAAGCTGTCGTCATTGCACACGATGGCGCTTTAGTAGCAGCGGAGATTATAAAGTCCGCACAGCCTGAAGCCGTAAAATTACCGACCTGGGTTGACGGTAGTGCAATCAATCCAGACGAACGCGTCGTCATCGCACATAACTGGGATGAACTACGTCGCGCCATGTGGGACTACGTCGGGATTGTCCGCACCGATAAACGTCTCGCCCGCGCAGCCTCACGCATACGCACGCTCTCCGAAGAAGTTGGCGAGTATTATTGGAACTTCCGCGTTGAGCCGAAGCTCCTCGAACTACGCAATCTAGTGCTCATCGCAGAACTTATAGTGACGTGCGCTCAACAACGTCGTGAAAGTCGCGGCCTACACTACACCATCGATTATCTTGAAAAGCTACCCGAGGCACGCCACTCCTCGACGCGTAAAGGATGAGCCTAAAAATTGCCATCATCGGCACGGGTGCAGTTGGCGGATGGTACGGAGCCTTACTCGCGGCCGACGGTCATGAGGTTCGCTGCTTAGCCCGACGCGATGCGAACATTTTGAATGAGAAAGGCATTCGTCTCATTCAACGCGGAAGCGATACGCTTCAACGTATCGCCCTAGCCACCTCTGACCCTAAAGAAATCGGCATTGTCGACCTTGTCGTTGTCGCCGCCAAAACAACAGCGAATGCCAACTTGGCTCAATGGATTAAACCCATGTGTGGGCCCAAGACCGTACTTCTCACCCTACAAAACGGCATGGGTAACGCAGAAGTGTTAGCCCAGATTGTCGAACCAAGCCGTGTTGTCGCTGGACTTTGCTTTGTGTGCATCAATCGGACAGCACCTGGCGTGATTGAAAATATGCTACCGGGTTATATCCGGATGGCCGCTGCTCAAGGTCCGATTCACGACAATGTACGCAAGTGCGTGGAAATTTTTTTACATGCCGGCGTTGACTGTAAGGCCGAAGATTCGCTCGACGCTGTTCTTTGGAAAAAGCTGTGTTGGAATATTCCTTTCAACGGACTCGCCATCGTAGCAGGCGGCGTAACCACAGATCGTATCTTAGCGGACGCAGAGCTACGCGCACGCTCACGTATCTTGATGCAGGAAGTTCAATCGGCGGCAGCTGCATGCGGGGTACCCTTTTCACAGGAACACCTCGAACGCCAATTCACTGTGACCGAATCCATGGGGCCATACCGTCCTTCGAGTCTCATCGACTACATTGAAGGCAAAGAAGTGGAGATTGATCCAATTTGGGCGATCCCCCTTGCGCGCGGAATCGCGGCAGGTGCATCCATGCCTGAACTGAGCAAGCTGCTCTCAGAAATCCAGAAACTCGTCGCTAAGCGTCGAGGCTAGATAAGGCCTTAACTTACTTTAGCCTAACAGGAGCTAACTCAGGGGTCGCTTCGGGGAGTGCCCGGAAGAGTGCGGCAATTTCCGAATTAACCCGGGCTTCAGTCCATAAGACTTCAGGCCAACCGTTAATAGAACGTGCTGAAAAGATACGTTCACCTTGCGCATTAAAGACAGAAACAGAGAGGGTGTAGATGCGTTCCGTCTTTCCGTTCGTCGTTTCATTCCCGATCAACCAGGCAGCACGTACGGTCGCATCAGCAGTGCCATCTTTCGTAACCGTGTAACCTCTGGCAGTAACGGAGCGCTGAATAGACTCCTGAACTGTTAACTCCAAGTTCTGAGTGGTGCTTGAACTTGAGCCTGAGATCACGGGCGTGACATTCAGGTTACGAACCTTTGCTAGATCACCGGATCGGTCTGGGCGGGAACTACAGGCAGCAAAAAGCACAGCCCCTGTAAGCCAAAGCGACACCCTGAGCATCGATTTCATATGGGAATAACTAGCCGAATAACTTGGTGAAACAAGCAAGTTTGTG
>DNHH01000135.1:326-7905 GCA_003485955.1 Opitutia bacterium | reverse complement strand
GGTGAAACAAGCAAGTTTATGGGAATAGCCCAAGGTTGACCCAAGGTCTCCCCCAGCCTCTTCTTTAGGCTATGGCGGCGCCGATTCCACCCGCAGGGGTCTCGCTCGATATTGCGGGCACCTTGCTCTTTCCTCACCCATCCGTGGGCGGCGTTTATGCAAAGGTTGCACGGGCTCATGGGCATCAAATTGACCCTTCAAAACTCGATGCACGTTTCCCGACGGCACTCAAGTCGACCAGCAAAGAAACCAGTTCTAAAGAACGCTGGGCCGAGATTGTCGAACGCACTTTCGCAGGCAGTATTCCGCAGAGCTCCATGGCCTTCGTTCAAGCTGGATGCTGGGAGGCTTTTGGCCACGGAGAGGCATGGCGAATGGCGCGCGGCACCCTCATTATCCTGACACAATTAAGGTTCCTTGGACTAAAGATTGGGGTGCTCTCCAATGCCGACGGTCGCATGCGTCAAGTACTGGCCGAAAAGGAACTGCTCGAGCGATTCGATTCAGTGATGCTCACGGACGGCGTTAGTGCCGCCAAACCTGACCCAGCTTCCTTTGGAAAAATGGCCTATAATCTTGGCTGCAAAATCGAACAACTCGTCCATGTCGGAGACGGACTTGAAGAAGATGCGCGAGGAGCAAACGCCTGCGGAGCCCATGGAATCTGGGTTACAGAGGGTCCAGCGCCGGAAGGCATTCACCGTATCCCGCGGTTAACTGCTCTCCCAGAAGCGATCCGTGACCGGATGCTTCCTGATTCAGTTGGTAGAAAATTAAGCCGCACCGGGCGCAACCTGATCGCCAATCTACGTGGACATCCTGAAGAGAAAAGCCGCTCAAACGAAAGAACTGTCCGCAGTATCGATCAAGCCGTTGAAGAAGCCGTTAAGCGGCTCGGCATCAACCGTCCCGTCCCTGAACACGCTATCAGTGCTGGCTGGGCCAAACTTCTACCGCCGACTCTAGCCCGCAGGACCGCACCGTTACGCATCCTTCCGGACGGTAAACTGATGATCCAGTGCGAAGGCGCAATCGTCAGGTCCGAGGTCGCATTCCACAGTCGATCGCTACTCGCTAAGATTCGCGACCTGCCAGGTTGCAGCCACATTAAGGCGATTGGATTCGTCGTGGGATAATCCCCACTCTTTAGGCCGAATGGATGTCTCCGGCTGAGCATTTTAGGCCGATTTAAGGCGCTATTAAACTTATGTAAAAAAGAGCTGTTGAGGCCCGGAACTACCCAATGGGTTCCAAAGCCCCATTAATTCTAGCCAAAGGTCAAATTGGTTGTTCTCGGACCCTAGGTTTACGAGGTGGGAATAACATGGGAATAACCTTGCCACCCCTTTGAGTGCCAAGTTGATACATCTTAACCACAAACGGATATGCTCAAGCGCCTCCCCGGCCTCTTCACTCACGCGATTGGCATCGACCTCGGTACAGCCAATACCCTCGTATTCCTAAAGGACCGCGGGGTTGTTCTCCGCGAACCCAGCGTGGTCGCCATTCGCACCTCGACCCGCAAGCCGATTGCTGTCGGTAACGACGCCAAGATGATGTTAGGTCGTACCCCAGGGGACATCCTTGCACTCCGCCCGATGAAAGACGGCGTCATTGCCGATTTCGAGATTAGCGAACACATGCTTCGCTACTTTATTGGTAAAGTCGCCAAGAAGTCTCTCTTCACCAATCTTGTCGTCGTCATCGCCGTTCCTTACGGCATCACTGCTGTTGAAAAACGCGCCGTGATGGATTCTGCCTACCGCGCTGGTGCAGATGATGTCATCACGATTCCGGAGCCCGTCGCATCGGCGATTGGTGTCGGCCTACCCGTTGAAGAGCCTGCAGGTTCCATGATCGTCGATATCGGTGGCGGTACCACAGAGGTCGCCATCCTTTCGCTGGGTGGCATCGTCCACGCTCGCTCTATTCGCGTTGGTGGCGATGAGTTCGACAATGCCATCACCAATTACGTAAAGCGTTCCTATAATTTGATTATCGGCGAACGTACCGCTGAAGAAATTAAGATTAAGATTGGTTCAGCTTATCCGCTTGAGCAAGAGATGACGATGGAAGTTAAGGGTCGCGACTCTGTCACCGGCCTCCCCCGCCAACTCCACCTCACCTCACAAGAGGTGCGTGAGTCCATGATGGACAATCTCAATGCTATCATTGACGCCGTCAAAGCCGCCCTCGAGCGCTGCCCTCCACAGCTCGCTGCCGACTTAGTCGACCGCGGTATCGCCCTGGCAGGTGGTGGTGCCCTCATCCGCGGTATCGACAGACTAATTTCTGAAGCCACTGGCTTGCCTGTCTTCGTTGCGGAAGATCCGCTCTGCGCAGTGGTGAATGGTACGGGCAAGATTCTGTCTAATTCGTCGCGCTGGGGCGGCGAGTAATTGCATCGTCCATCGTGAGCACGAACCCCGTCCAGCGTCTGCGCGGACCCTTGGTCGTGCTTGGTTTAATCTTTGGGACTTGGCTCATCTTACCTACCGCATTTCGCATCTTCACACGCGAAGCCTTTGCTGAATTTCAAGCTCCCGCACTTGGACTTGCCTCACGCAGCCGTGAACTGGTTCGTTTCTGGGAACTCAATAGTCGCGACACCGAAGAACTTTCCGCGGCAGGTCGAGATTTAGCACGCGCCGAAGCCGGGTTAGAATTACGTTTGCGTGAACTCGAATCCGCAGCCTCCGAGAACCGTCGCCTTCGGTCGATGCTAGCAGCACCCACCCCTCCTGAATTCCGAACCATCGTGGCCCGTGTGGCTGTAAGGGAATCCTCATCATGGTGGACACGTATTACCATTCGACGTGGACGTACCGATGGCGTTCGCCCTGGCTGCCCCGTAGTCTTCGGTGACTGTGTTGTTGGACGTGTTGCCGCGGTACATGTCGACACCAGTGAAGTCGAACTCATCACCAGTCCTGGTTTTCGTTGCTCCGCATTTATTGAAGGTGACCAAAGCAACCGTACCGTACTTGTGACGGGTGAACCTGACCTTCCATTTACGGCTCCCTCTGCACGCGTTACCTTTATCCCTTACGAGTATACCCCGCCTGCCGGACAAGTAGTACGCGTTGTCACCACTGGACTTGGTGGTCTCTACCCCCGTGGCCTACGCCTCGGCACACTTTCACCTGAACTCGAAGAAACACCTCAAGGCGCCTACCGCAACGGGACACTCCAACCCGCGCGTGAGCTTTTATCTTTAAGGGAAGTGTCTGTACTCGTCCCGACTGAACCACAGCCCTACGAGGAACTACGATGAGCCCTTCCCTGGGTTGGCTGATTGCACTGGCCACTTGCTACCCCTGGTTACTCGCCGGAGACTTACTCAGCGACCTCACGGCACCCTGGCATTTACTGGTATTCATTTCAGGTGCAGTCTTGGTTACACCATTTCTCTACCTACGTACATGGCAAGCCGTGCTACTTGCAGGCTGCGTTGGACTTGCCTTTGAAGCCCGCCGACCCATCGCCCCAGGCACCTTTGCACTTTTGTTAATGATCGTTTCCGTCGTCGCAGTAGCTTGGCGCGAACGACTGAATTCTAAACCTGCATGGCTGGCAGGCGTGACTCTCAACATGTTGGTATGCGCCCTCGCACTCCCAGCGTCACTGCCACAAACCCAGACGTGGACATGGAGCCAGTGGATTTGGTCTTACCCGCTAGAGATACTTTTTGCCGGTCTAGTTGCCTTCATTCTACACCACCCAATTACAGCTTGGCAGACTCGACTCCTCGAGCACTCGGGGATGCATAAAATTCAGGAAAAATGATCGCGCCGAAACCAGACCGCGACGACAGCTCCGTCACACTCGTGCCTTCAGCTCGGAGTAATCGCTCGCGCGTACTGAAGTTAACAATCATCGGGGCAGCCGGTCTTACCTATTTACTTCTAGGATTAGTTTATCGGCAGCTCATCCAAGGCGACCTTTTTACCAATCAGCACGAACGACAGATTCGTCATGCCATCATCATTCCCGGTACCCGTGGCCGTATCTATGACCGTAATGGTTACATCTTAGCGGACAATCGGGTACGGATGAGTGTTAATATTGATCTTGGTAAACTCCGTGGTCCAATTTTACGCGAACAGCGACGACTCAATCTCCAAGCCAAAGCGGTCAATCCGAGCGTTAAGCCTGACCTCGAAGCATTACTCAACCAAGCACGCCTGAATATCGTCCAAGGCCTTCTTGATAAAGTAAACCGGGCCCTTTCGACCCGTCAAAAACCTATCAACTTGCAGGTTAATGCAAAGTCCCTGGCTGTCCATATCCGCGATCGCCGGACATTTCCTTTCCAAGTCGTCGCTGATCTCGGTGCGGTTAGCAAAAACACCGACGAAATGTTTGCCCGCTTTGTCGAGCAAATGCCCAATGATGACGTTCTCCGTCTCGACCATGAAATTGTGCGCTATTACCCCGAGGGCGAATCTGCAGCACACATTCTTGGTTATGTGCGTGAACACAAAAGCGTTGAAGATACCAATGGTACTACAGGTGCGGCCCAAAAAGCAGCCGATTTACGTACACAATTAGGCGACAAGTATAATCTAGGGATCAACAGTTTCACGAGCGACAAGGTCCTAACCGGAGAGCGCGGGATCGAACTAACATTCGAGGGCGTACTTGCAGGCACTTCCGGCTACCAGATTTGGGAACGTAATATTATGGGCTACACCCGTAAATTGCTTGGACGCAAAGATCCCAAGCAGGGTTCGCATATCGTGTTGTCGATTGATAAAGACATCCAGCGGGCAGCTGAGCAGCTTTTGAATTCAGTCAAAGATCCCTACGGCCGACCGCTCAACGGAGCGGCCGCCATGATTGACGTCGAGACAGGCGAAATTCTCGCCATGGCCACTGCGCCGAGTTTTGACCCGAATCGCATGGTCGGGCGTATTAGTTCCGAATATTACGACGATATATCTGATCGCGGTGGCTGGATTAACCGAGCGACCCAAGGCCTCTACCCCCCTGGCTCAACCTTCAAACTTATCAATGCGATTGCAGGTCTGCGCTGTGGCGCAGTGCGCTATGACTCCGTACTGGATTGCGGTCCCTTTGAAATGATCGGCAACCGTGCCTACCCAGAACACACCCCCGAGGGGTACGGACCTACAGACCTGGAGAAGATGCTCATCGTTTCATGTAACGTTTGGAATTACCAAGTGGGCATGAGAACCGGCATTGAGCGTATTGCCGCTGAGGCTAAACGCTTTGGTCTCGATGAACCACTGTTGGTATCCCCAATCGATGGCTTAGCGGAATACCGAGAAATCGCTCGAGGTATGATTATCCCTTCGCCTGCAGTTAAGCAAAAACGCGAAGGCACTTCCTGGACACAAGGAGACACCGCTAACTCATCTATCGGACAAGGACTGTTTCGCACGACTCCACTCCACATGGCAGCATTCATTGCCTCCTTCGCACGCAATGAGACGCGAACCAATCTCACACTCATTCACGACCCCGGACGCCAACTTTCACAAAAAGGAAATGAGGTTACGGGCCTTACTGCCATGCAGCGATCGACATTCATCGAAGGCATGGCTCGTTGTGTCGAAGAAGGCACCGCAAAGCCTGTAGAGATTCCTGGTATGCGCATCGCCGCCAAAACTGGCACCGCTGAGTATTTCCGCGACGGCCAAAAGGCACACTTAGCATGGACCCTAGGTTTTGCGCCGGCGGATAATCCCCGTGTCGCCTTTGTGGTCTGTATTGAAGGTGAAGATATGACGAGTTGGGGCGGTGCCACTGCTGGCCCAGTCGCCAAAGGTATGCTCTTAGCTTGGATGAAGCGTGAGATGCCTGCTGCTACACCTGCGGAAGAACCCGAGGAAGAGCCTGGACAGTAATTCAGTATAGTTGCTTAAGCGATATAGACGAGAGCTCCCGACGGTACGGCATCGAACAGTTCCGTAACATCGTCATCTGAAAGCAAGATACAGCCGTGGCTATTCGGCTGCCCAAGTTTGGCCGCCTGGTTCGTCCCATGAATATACACAAAGCGTGAATGCGTATCCACCGACTGCCCCTGCGCATTCTTCCCTTTGTTGTGACCTGCTTCCAAACCATCGAGACGTAGAATCCGCGTGGTGATTAAGTTGTCGTCCGGTGTTGACCAGTCCTTGGAGAGCGTACCCGTGGGTACACGCGCTTTAAATACCATGCCATGCGATGCGCCTGCACCGATCCGCTCGAGGATACGGTGGAGCCCTGTGGGCGTGCATAATGAGTCAGCTACGCAACCGACCCCTGCACGTGCGGTACTGACCTTATAAGTCCGTAAATGCTTCCCAGAGCGAAAGTGGTCTAATGTTTGCTGGACAACCGATACAACGAGGCAATCGTCCGAGGTATCGAGTAAGAGTGCCTTTCGGCGCTCCTCGATTAACCCTAACAACCTCTCGGATTCCTCGGATGGCATATCGTATCGGTATCGTGGGCGTGACTGGCGCGGTCGGTCAAGAGCTCCTCGCACTTTTATCACAACGGAAATTTCCCGTAGCGGAACTCCGCCCCCTCGCCTCGGCCCGTTCAGCCGGCGGCAAAGTATCTTTCGGCGGCAAGGATTGGGTTATTCAAGAAGCCACCCCCGATGCTTTTACTGGGCTTGATTTTGCGATCTTTAGTGCGGGCGGTTCTGTCTCACTGGCTTTGGCACAGGAGGCAGTTAAGCGCGGTTGCACCGTCATCGACAATTCGTCGGCATTCCGGATGCAGAGCGACGTCCCACTGGTCGTGCCCGAAATTAATGCCGAGGCCCTCGATGCACACCGTGGTATTATTGCGAATCCCAACTGTTCCACAGCGATAGCTTTAATGGGATTAACCCCGTTGCACCGCGCATTTGGTCTCAAGCGCTTTGTGGCTTCAACGTATCAGGCGGTCTCAGGCACCGGGGCGGAAGCAATGCGTGAACTCGACACACAAGTACGTGCCTGGGCAAAGGGCGAAACCTCACCACCCAAGGTTTACCCACACACAATTGCCTTCAACGTGATCCCTCACGTCGATAGCTTCCTCGATGACGGCTATACCAAGGAGGAGATGAAGATGCTCCATGAAGGTCGGAAGATTCTCGGGCACCCCACCCTGCGAGTGACCACTACCTGCGTGCGCGTGCCCGTCTTCCGTGCACACTCCATTGCCATCAGTGCAGAATTTGAACGTCCCGTGGACCTCGCAGTCGCACGTCGCGTCATCAACGAATTCCCAGGCACGGAACTGTGTGACAACCCCTCCACCAAGACCTACCCGATGCCTTTAGATTACGCAGGCAAGGAGAAGTGTGGCGTCGGTCGCCTGCGCAAGGATTCACTCTTCGACAACGGACTCTCTCTGTGGATCTGCGGTGACCAACTTTGGAAGGGCGCAGCCCTCAATGCGGTGCAAATAGCCGAGGCCTTGGTCGCCCGTGGTAAACTACGTATCACTTAACCTTCGACTTTCGCTTGCCACGCCGCCCATTGCTAGCGTGGTATAGATACCTGCCTTAGGCCCGATAGCTCAATGGTAGAGCAGTTGACTTTTAATCAATTGGTTCGGGGTTCAAGTCCCCGTC
>DNHH01000135.1:0-150 GCA_003485955.1 Opitutia bacterium | reverse complement strand
TTGGTTCGGGGTTCAAGTCCCCGTCGGGCCACCAGGCAGAATCGAAGCCACAAAAGCCGAATGAAGGTGTGCTGTAGCTTCTTTTCGCTTGAACCAACGGCTCCGCTTTGCCCTCATCACTTCCTCGCTGTCTGGCCGGATAGCTCAATG
>DNHH01000075.1:11267-13382 GCA_003485955.1 Opitutia bacterium | reverse complement strand
AAACGGCTCTTGGTCTGCCAAGGGGAAGGCCTCATCGATTGTCAACCAGCGGGCGGAAGACTGATCCGAGGGAATTGAAAGAGGCTTCGCGGGATTATGTTGAATTTCGGGCGCGAAAGCAGAAAAAGGGGAAGCATCTGGCTGAGCAACGTCGCCCAACCGACCATCGGCTTGCACAGCCGGCATGTAAAGGGATGAAGACTCCTGAAGCATAGCGCGCTCAACCCAAGGCGATTTGGAGCTTAGCACGAGGGCGGACGGAGAAACGAGCTTCAGCCGCGGCCCAGGTTCATGTACCGGCCGCACCAAAAAAATCATAGCTGCAAACAGTACTAACGAAAGTCCGAGAGCTGTTTGGCTGAGCGGAGTCAATCGTCCGCTTGCGAGAGTTAAGAGCGTGAAACGACGCGCCATGGATTATTGACCACGCGGCCGCTCCAGAATGGGCACGCGGATCAGTTGGGATTTATTACCACGGAGAATAGCGAACGTTGCCTCCGTGCCCGGTTTTAAACCTGAGATAACGAGTCGCAGGTCATTCCAACCAGCGATAGCATAGCCGTTAACTGCCGTCACCAAGTCGCCGACTTTCAGGCCAGCCTTAAACGCCGGCGCACCTTCATCAACTTCGGTTAAGCGCGCAGCCTGTCCCTTGGTAGCACCGAGACGGACCGCTTCTACAAAGGCGACATCTTCACCGTCTACGCCAATATAGCCACGAACGACGTAACCACGGGCAATCATTGAGTCGGCAACAAACCGGGCAAGGTTGCCAGGGACAGCATAACCGATGCCAACGCCGTCGGCACGGATCGCTGTATTCATGCCGACAAGACGACCGAAAGTGTCCACGAGAGCGCCGCCGGAATTTCCGGGATTAATCGGGGCACTTGTCTGAATGAAATCTTGGTAGTCAGGTCCACGAACGCGACCGGCGCTCAACATAAGGTTACTGCGACCCAAGCCTGAGACGATACCCGAGGTCACACTTAGGCCGACGTCTAACGGATTACCAATTGCGAAGACGTTATCACCCACCCGCAGCTGGTCACTTTCACCAAATCGCAGATACGGTAAATCTACGGCATCCACTTTGACCACGGCGACGTCGGTACGACTATCCGATCCTAAAATTGTACCGCGCAAATCACGTCCATCTGAAAACTGCACCATCGCCACCTTCGAAACCACCTGCCCCTGTGCGGTGACCACGTGGTGATTGGTCAAAATATAACCTGAAGGGTGAATGACGACCCCTGAACCAAGTGCAATCGGCACTAAATACTTATTGGTAACTGGGTCGTGACGAACCAACTTTGGATTAATGGGGTTCGTCATCGACAATCGCCGAAGATCGTTCTCCCCGACCTCAAGCGCCAAACGAACACTGACGACAGCGGGTGTTACCCGCGAAAGCATGTCTGCGTAACTGACACCTGGCTGATTGCGGTCAATTGACCGGACATCAACCGGCAATTCGATTTTTTCTGCCGCGGACAGGCTGGCGATGAAAAGCAAGCAAGGGATAATGCGAAGGGATTTGCGCATGCCCTACCCTACGCCCTGAGGTTTAAAATGGCAAGCGGGCTCAGCGGCCTTGCGGCGACGTGGCCTCAGCCTCGTTACGCTCGCGATTGAAACGCATCGAGTAAACGCGGGTGACGCCCTTCTCTTGCATCGTCACGCCAAAGATTGCATCGGCAGCAGCCACGGTACCCTTCTTGTGGGTGATAACCAGGAATTGAGAGTGGCGCGTGAATTCACGAACAATATCTGTGAATCGGCCAACATTGACGTCGTCCAAAGGCGCATCGAGCTCGTCGAGCACGCAGAAAGGCGAGGGCTTCACCATATAGATAGCAAAGAGCAACGCGACCGCTGTCATGGTGCGCTGGCCACCGGATAAAAGCGAAATACCCCTGAGCTTCGTGCCAGGAGGCTGGGCAATGATTTCGATACCGCTGTCGAGCACGTCTTCGGCTTGAACCATGTGCAGGTCAGCTTTCCCGCCGTTAAATAAACGCTCAAAGGTGAATGCGAAATTCTTACGAACCTGTTCAAAGGTATCCGTGAACAACTTCAAGGAAGTCTCGTTGATCTCATCAATCGCCTTGA
>DNHH01000075.1:7942-11086 GCA_003485955.1 Opitutia bacterium | reverse complement strand
TGAGCTCTTCCTTAGACTTCCAGAGGTCGTCACTTTGGGTCTTTAAGAAGTCGTGTCGCTGACGAAGTGATGCATACTCTTCGACAGCAACGAGGTTAACTGCGCCCATACCTGCTAAGCGCTCTCTCAAGGCTGCAATTTCTCGAACGAGGGGAGGCCAATCGGTATTATCTAAAGCCGCCAAATCTTTTTCGGACGGCTCGCCGCGAACAGCCCGGGGCAAAGCAGCTGCCTCTTCCTCGGATCCTTCTTCTTCATCTTCGAGTTCGCCTAGGCCTGCTGAAGGCTCGAACGGCTCATCCGCCAACCAAAGTTGCTGACGCCAATCGACGGACGAAATGTCCAACTGGTGTTCAGCCATAACCTTTTCGGAAATAAATCCGCACTGCGAAGATTCTTCGGCCAACGAAACCTCGAGAACTCTCAGACGGCTTTCGGCGTCGCGACGAGCGTCCCGACCAGAGGTAAGCTCGCGTTCATCTGTTTCCAGTGAAGCTTCGCGTGTAGCTTGGGCGGCACGATCCGTTTCAAGAATTGCGGCGGCATCGTCGATCCGCGTTGTTAACTCAGCCGCACGCGTGCGAGAGACTTCAGCGGTTGCGCGGAGCGAAGCGACTTGGCCATCCGATTGAGCAGCCTCACGTAAACGTGCTTCGCGACGAAGGCGGGTTTCTTCGCGGCGCTGTTCAAGCTCGCTGACAGCACGACCAGCAAGTTCAAGGAGTTGGCGACGTTCAGCTAAACTTAAGCGAACTTCGCCCAAAGACTGACGGAGAGCTTCTGCCGCTGCCCGTGCAGACTCCAAGGTGCGGTCGCCTTCGGTAATACGAGTTCGGAAACTTTCAATCTCCTGCTCTTTGCCAGAAAGTGCGCCTTTAGCGAAATCTAGGCGCTCAGACGCTTCGGCCTGGGCCGCCTCGAGCTCGGTGAGTTGTTGTTGTTCGCGTGCAATACGTTCGTCAGCCGAAACAAGGGCCGCGCGTGCAGCGCGTTCATCTGCCTGTGCGACAGAGTGCTCTTGAGCTGCATTTTCAAAAGATTGGCGACGTGACGCACGCTCAGCCTCATTACCTTCAAGTGCTGTCTGTAAAGCCATCGCACGCTCATTAAGAACGGTCAGGTGATCATTCTCTTCAGTCAGGCGCGTGCGGGTTTCGCGAATTTCAGCATCGCGGGAGAAAACACCGCGTCCGGTTTCTTCAGTCGAAGCGCGCGGTCCTGCAAAAACCAAACCACGGCGGTCAACTAGATCACCCGCATTGGTCGCAACTAAATAGAATTCGAATGATGGATTCTGGCTCCACCATGTCAGAAACTCAGGGAGCGAAGGGCAAAGGTAGCACCCGGAGAACAGACTTTCCAGCAGGCGGGCAGCCGCAGGACTGCGGGGAGAGACAGCTGTCGACGCAGGGCGCAACCAAGCGGGCGCACCGGATGACAATTTGATAGGAGGCGTTGGTACGTGGAAAACAGCCCGTCCAAGATTTTTTTCACTTAAACGTGTCACGACCCGCGGGAGAAACTCGGCGTCGTCTAAAGCTACCGCTTCGGTTGCCGCGCCGAGTAAATTTTCGAGTGCGGGAGCAATCGTCGCATCGGCAATATCCAATAAAGTCGAAAGTGCGGCAGCCTTGCCTGCAGGAACGCTATCTGAGAGTTCGCCCCGTAGAACAGCTTTAGCTCCTTCGGAGAAGCCCTCGAGACGAGATTGCATCTGCTCAAGCAGACCCAGCTGAGCAGAACGTTTAGCCACTGCGCGATCTTGCTCGGTTATCGTTTGCTGAAGCGCCCGGAAGTCTCCGGTTAAACGACGGCCTTCGGCCTCTGTCTGCTGCTCGGCGGCACGCGCGGCTTCAAGCTCAGTATGAAGGTGTGTGACAACGGTAGCGGATTCAGTGGCTCGACGTTCCGCGGTCGAACGCACATCACGAGCTTGGTATAGTGAATCAGAGAGTGCCGACCGGCGGGCCTGGAAGCTGCGCAGGTCGACTTCAAGATTCGTGACGTCGGCGCGATGGCGGGTGATTTCTCCTTCGGCCATCAAAAGGTCTTGGCGCGCCTGCCGTAGGCCAACTTCTGCGGCAGTAACTGCTCGAATAGATTGCTCAACTTCGGTAGAGCGCTCGCGGAAGGAGGCGTCAAATTGAGTCACTTCACCTTCGCGAGCCGAACGTTCTTGAGCGCCACCACTCAAGCGCGTTTCAATTTCCGACAAGGCGACATCGCACTCGGCAACTTCGCGGCGGATTTCACTCGATCGAGCCAAAATATCTTCGGCGCGTAATTCTGAAGTACGAACTTCTGCTTCGGCAGCCTCGCGGCTTGCCCGAATTTCATAAAGCGCGTGCTGAGCACGTTCAATGCGCTCGGCAGCTTCCGCACGAGATTGCTTGGCTTCAGCCAATGCAGCTTCTCGTCCAGCTAAAGCGGCGGTTAAGGATTCTGCTTCCGCACGGGTTGCTTGACTGGTGCCTTCAAGCTCAACGACACGCACACGACGCGAGCCCCATTGATTGCCCTGCCATGCGAGATCAAGGTGCGTCAACCGATGACGTAGGCGGCGATAGCGAAGCGCCTTCGCAGCCTGACGCTTCAATGAACCTATTTGTCGAGCGACTTCTTCAATCACATCCGTCGTTCGTGCGAGGTTCTGCTCAACCAATGTAAGTTTGTTCAACGCTTCTTTGCGCTGAGCCTTATAACGGGTGATACCGGCGGCCTCCTCAAAGAGGTAACGGCGCTCGGCGGGATTCGCAGAAAGGATTTGGTCAATCTGTCCCTGAACCATGAAGGAGTAAGACATACGTCCCACACCAGTATCCATAAAGAGGCGCTGAATATCTTTTAAGCGACAGGGCTTACCATTGATGAAGTAATCGCTGGCGCCTTCGCGGTACAAACGGCGCATCACCGAAACTTCTGCGAACTGTGTGCCGAGTTCCTTTTCGCAATCTGCGAAAACGAGTTCGACTTCGCACTGGGGCAAAGCTTTGCGTTGATCGCTACCGGCAAAAATAACATCCTGCATGCTCGTACCACGGAGCGATTTTGCGCTCTGCTCACCGAGCACCCAGCGGATCGAATCCGCGATGTTGGACTTGCCGCAGCCGTTCGGGCCGACCACACCGGTCAACCCGTCGTGGA
>DNHH01000075.1:7253-7798 GCA_003485955.1 Opitutia bacterium | reverse complement strand
ATTGGATTTGCCGCAGCCATTGGGACCGACCACGGCGGTCATGCCTTTCCCGAGACTGAGGCGTGTGCGGTCAGCAAAGCTCTTGAAGCCGTTAGCAACGATTTCCTTGAGGTACATCGACGAGGTTTGTCAGATTTGCCCCCTCCCCCCCCTGCCGCAAGCGCCGAGTGCCCACAACATGGTATCAAGTTCTTCACAGCCCCCCTTGCGGTTCAAGGTTGACGCTCCCCTATCATCCCCCTTTCCCTCCAGCTTACTACCGCGCACACACATGCCCGTTGAAATCAAAATTCGAAAAGGTGAGATCGTCGACAAGGCGCTCCGCCGCCTAAAAAAGAAGGTCGACCGCGAAGGCATCATCAAAGATGCCCGCTCTAAGCGTGGCTATGAGAAGCCCTGCGAACGCCGTCGCCGCAAAGGTAAGGTCAAGGCCTTCAATAGCTACCTTCGCAAGAAGTGGGAGCATAAGTAAGTCTTAGTCTACCTGAATACAGAAGCCCGTCCGATTTCTCGGACGGGCTTCTGTATTTTTAAAGGCTAAGCCG
>DNHH01000075.1:5634-7104 GCA_003485955.1 Opitutia bacterium | reverse complement strand
CTGTATTTTTAAAGGCTAAGCCAAAAAAAGGCCGCCCTGCGGCGGCCCTTTTACATTCCCTTGCTCAGCGCAAGAAGAGGAGCTCCTGGTAAGAAGGCAACGGCCAGAGCGCATCGTCAACTAAGCCTTCGAGGGCGTCGGCGGCTTCGCGAACAACCAACATCGCCGGAAGAACCTTGGTCACCGCATGGCGTGCAGCCGCATGTGTATCCGCAGCTTCATAGGCACGAAGCTTATCCAAGGCATCGAGTGCAGACTCGAGATCATTGGTTAAGCTTACCACTTGGCTAAGCATCTTGGACGAAGACTTGCCACCCGCAGACTTAATCGCTGCTGCGGTCTCTGCCAACTGGCGCGCATAGCTGAGCGCTGCAGGCAAAATCGTCGTACGGCCGATTTGGGAGACGAGTTTAGATTCAGTGTTCACGCTGAGAACATAACTGTGAGTATAAATCTCTTCGCGCGAAACGAGCTCACGCTTGCTGAGGACGCCTTGACGCTCAAACACCTCCACGGTCTTTGGCGCAGCAATCTGAGGAAGAGCGTCAGGGGTCGTGCGAAGGTTCAGTAGACCACGTTTCGCAGCCTCCTTGTGCCAGGCTTCGGAGTAACCGTTACCATTGAAGATAATACGGCTGTGCTTCTGAAGGATCTCTTTAACCACAGACTCGAGGGCTGCATTGAAGTTACCCTTCTTGCCCTTCATTTGAGCCTCAATGCGCTCAACCATGAATTCGATTGAATCAGCAACGATGGTGTTCAGAGCCACGAGCGGTCCAGCAATCGAGAACGAGGAGCCGACAGCTCGGAACTCGAACTTATTGCCCGTGAAGGCGAAGGGACTCGTACGATTACGGTCGCCAGCATCCTTCGGAAGGACGGGCAACGAATCGACGCCAAGCTGCATCACGCCACCCTTCTTCGATGACTTAGCAGAGCCGCTCTTACGAAGTTGCTCGAAGACATCTGCGAGCATGTCGCCGAGGTAAATCGAGATAATCGCAGGCGGAGCTTCGTTGGCTCCGAGGCGGTGATCGTTACCTGCCGAAGCAACCGTTGCACGAAGCAAGCCTTGGTGAATGTCGACCGCACGGATCACCGCAGTTGTGAAGGCAATGAACTGTGAATTGTCGTGGGGGTTCGAGCCTGGCTCGAGGAGATTACCAACCTTCGGGCTGCCCAAAGACCAGTTGACGTGCTTTCCGGATCCATTGACGCCTGCAAAAGGCTTTTCTGCCATAACGCAGACGAAACCATGTTTTGCGGCGACGCTCTTGAGCACCGTCATGGTGAGCATCTGGTGGTCGTGAGCAACGTTCGCAGTTTCGTAAATCGGGGCGACTTCGAACTGAGCAGGCGCCACTTCGTTGTGACGGGTCTTAATGGGGATACCGAGTTTGAAGCACTCCAGCTCAGACTCCATCATGCAAGCGAGTACGCGTGCTGGGATGGTGCCGAAGTATTGGTCTT
>DNHH01000075.1:5137-5468 GCA_003485955.1 Opitutia bacterium | reverse complement strand
TGGTGCCGAAGTATTGGTCTTCGAATTCTTGTCCCTTGGCAGGCTTTGCGCCGAAGAGCGAACGTCCGCAGGTGTAAAGATCTGGGCGGAGGTGATACAGACGCGAATCGATGAGGAAGTATTCTTGCTCGGGGCCTGCAGTCGCCGCGACATAACCAGTATTCGAATTACCAAAGAGCTTCATCAAGCGCTGTGCCGAACGATTGAGTGCGGCCATCGAGCGAAGCAAAGGCGTCTTCTTGTCGAGGGCATCACCGGTCCAGGAAACGAACGCAGTCGGGATGCAAAGCGTTGAACCGTTCTCGGTATCAAAGATGTAAGCGGGGGATGT
>DNHH01000075.1:2315-4940 GCA_003485955.1 Opitutia bacterium | reverse complement strand
AGGCGGTGTAGCCGCGGGCTTCGAAAGTCGCGCGCAAGCCGCCATTCGGGAAGGAGGAAGCATCGGGCTCTGCTTGGATTAGGGCCTTACCTGCAAACTGAGCGAGTGTACCCGAACCCGAAGGCTCGAAGAAGGTGTCATGCTTTTCAGCCGTGAGGCCTGTGAGTGGATAAAAGACGTGTGCGTAGTGAGTCGCGCCGCGCTCGAGTGCCCAATCTTTCATCGAAGAGGCAACAATGTCAGCGACGTCATTGTCGAGCATGCCGCCATTCTCGATCACGTTGCGAACGGACTTGAAGACGTTCTTCGGAAGACGCTTCTCCATTTTGTCTAAAGAGAAAACATTTTGTCCATAGATTGCATCGAGCTTCTCATTACGGAAGTCGAACGTGCCGGTCAGCCGAGGCTGGGCAGCAATACTTTCAATGGCTTTGGATCGTGCAGGATGGGCGCTCATAGATAGGGTGATTAGGGAATGCCTAGAAGAAGCCCCCCCTGTGCCACATTTCAACAGACATCGATTCACAGCCGATTATTGCGTTTTTTAAAGCATTTATGCTTAAAATTAAGCAAATCGACTAGGGCTGCTTAGAAAGGCACTTAATACCTAAAATATAGGCGTTTTCAAAGCTACTGAGGGAATAAGCACGTTGGGTCGAAAGTCTTAAAGCAAGGCAAGTACAGGGTCGCATTTTCCGTGAGATAGCATCGGGACTCTTTGCTGACCATAAGTTGCCAACCACAGCAGGGTACGTTTTGTTAGGGCATGGACCTTGATGCCATCGTTCTCGGAGCTGGCCCTGCCGGCCTCTCGACGGCGTCTGCCCTAGCCCGACGCGGCGGGTCCGTCGCAGTGATTGATCCAGCGACACGCGCTGGCGGTGCTATCCATACCGTGAAAGAAGACGGCTGGAGAGTTGAACTTGGCCCCAACACACTACAACTCGAAGGCAAACTGGATGCGGACTTACTTGGTGAATTGGGTTTGGCTAACGAAATCCAGGAAGCCGATGTTCGCGGAGCGAAGCGACTCATCGCCAACCGGGGCCACATCCACGCACTCACGTCAAATCCTCGGTCAATTTTAAATAGCGAATTACTTTCATGGAAAGGAAAATTCAATTTGCTGCTCGAGGTCTTCCAGCCGCGCGAGTCGATACAAGGAGAGACCGTGCGTTCATTTGCAGAACGTCGTTTTGGCACCGAAGTCGCTGACCGACTTTTTGATCCCATGATCAACGGCATCCATGCCGGCGACCCTGGTCGACTTGTGCTGGAGTACGCTTTCCCTTCTTTAGCTCGTTTAGAGAGTAACCATCGCTCCATTCTTCTCGGACTTTGGCGATCCCCGACCGAACCACGGAAAATTGTGCAATTTGCAGGCGGCCTTCATCGCCTAACGGAAGCAATGGTCGGGCAACTCCCCCAAGAGGCGCTACACCTTCAAAGCACCACCACACTTATCCGTCGCGACAACCGCGGATGGAACGTTGCTTGGCGCAATGCCCACGGCGAAGAATCAGGAGCACGCGCTAAGTCGCTCATTATTACAGCACCACCCTGGCAGTGGGCACATTTAGCCTGCGGAGAAATCCTGAAGCCTGTTTTGCATGCGGCAGAAATTGTTGAGGCGCCCCCCGTCGCTCTCGTGGTACGCGGCTACGAGCGAGAGCAAGTACAGCATCCTCTCGATGCCTTCGGATTACTCGTCCCACACAGCGAAGGCCGTAAAGTTCTCGGTGTGCTATTCCCATCCAGCACCTTCCCGAACAACACGCCCGACGGTAGCGTACAGCTTGCCTGTTTTATCGGTGGTGCCAGAAATATTGCACTCGGCCGCCTAGATGACGACCAACTGCGAGAAGTCGTTGATGCTGAATTGGGCGATCTTTTAGGCGTCAAAGGCGCTCCTAAAAAAGAATGGATTGCACGGTGGCCGCGTGCGATTCCGCAGTACACACACCAACACGGAAGATTCTTGGAAGCCCTCGCCTCTACAGAAGCACTCCATTCCGGATTACATTTTGTGGGGTCATTCCGCGGAGGAATTTCCCTCATGTCGACCTTGCGGCGCGGTTCAGAGCTCGGCTCAAGACTGCCCCGCAGCTGAGCCCCGTGGGTTCGGCAAACGTGTAATCATCCAGAGTCCTGGCGCCATTAAGATGGCACCCGCTAAATACACCCACTGGTGCGTACCCATACGGAAAAAGACATAGGCGGCCGCCAAAGGGCCTACAATGCGAGCTAAGGCGCCCGCGGAACGAAGAATACCTAAGTTGCGACCCTGCTGGTCAGGACTCGAGTAAAGCGAAACAAGTGCGGAGAGACTTGGAAGGATAAGGCCTGTCGAAAATGCGAGTAAGCCTGTCGCTATAAAGAAGAGCGACTTCCACTCCATGGCCGTCTGACCAACCTCTGGGTAAGGAATAAAAGCGATTGCGGCGAGGGCGACTGACCCTGTCAAAAAACCTAAACCGGCAACCGCACGCTCGCCAATGCGCTTAACCAGTACGCGTGCAGCCACTCCTTGAGCAATCATTAGGCACAAACCGTTCGAAAGAAAAAGCCAGGCATTATCTTGTGGAAGAAAAAGGAAGAGTGCCGCGGTTAAAAAAACCACGGTAT
>DNHH01000075.1:727-2127 GCA_003485955.1 Opitutia bacterium | reverse complement strand
AAAAAACCACGGTATTTTCCATTCCAGTGAAAGCTATCTGATACAGAAGATTGGCGACAGACGCGCGGCGAACACCGCCGTCTTGCACCCGGGCAATCGCAAAAAACGTTGGTCGCGATTCAGTATTTAGACCCTTCTTGGTGTGTGTCTCTGGGAAGAACCGCCAAACGATTAAAAAGTTAGCTGTGGCCATACCGGCGGCAACAATCGCAGGTCCGGAGAAAGGATTAAGTGCGAGTGCTGGAATATTTTCTACTGCGTGCGGCAATACCCATAAAGATGCGAATCCTCCAATGACTGGCCCGAGCAAGAATCCTAAGCCGATAGCAACACCAACAACGGCCATACCCTTTGTGCGGTTTTCGCGATCGGTAATGTCAGCCGCAGCCGCAGAAGCCACAGCGATATTGCCCGCAGCTAAGCCACACAAAACTCGTGAAACTAATAGTACCCAAAACTGACCTGAAAAAATCCAGAGCACATATGCAAACATGTTGCCGCAAAGTGTTGCTACTAAAACAGGGCGACGGCCGATGCGGTCAGAAAGCGCACCCCAAAAAGGGGAAAACACGAACTGCAGACCCGAAAAGACTGCACTCAGCAATCCGCCAAACAAAACGGCGACAAGTTCCGGCCGTGGTTCGGTGCCCGCAATTGATTTGGCCAAGTCTGCCATCACTGAAACTAAGGAGCCCGCGGCTCCCTCCGCATGCAGGTAATGCGTCAAAAGACTTGGGAACATCGGTATGATAATGGCGAAACCAATGATATCCATCAAGACGGTGAGGAAAATCATCCCCAATATATGTCGATTAGGGCTCGCAGGCGTATCACTCATGGAGATGACATTGGCACAGCGAGCAGGACTTGGGCAAACCCCATTCCGTGCCTTGCACCAACGCCTAAACCTAACATGCTTTGGGCATGCGCGTTGCCTTAACCTTCCTGTTATTAGCCTTAACTCAGCCGAGTTGGGGGCTAACGGAGCCACGCAGTCTACTACTGGAGCGAAAATTGGAAGACTTCAGTGACGCTACATATGCGACAGCGACGGAAGATCTCATCGCCGGATTCGAAGTGCGTACAAATGTTACCCTCGCGCCTAAAGAACGTAAACGTTGCGCTATTAAAATTTCGACACAATCAGGCGCAGGATTATCCACGTCTAAATCACTGGTGAGGGCAGTTGCAGACGCCCTAGTGCGTCGTGGCTTTGCCCGCGAAAATATCTTCCTGTGCGATGCGTCTACCGCACCACTGCGCCAAGCAGGATTTCTGCCTATACGTAGCGACGGGCCACAGTTATTCGAAGGACTAACAGTGCGTGCATGGGATACAGAAGCACGCTCTTGGACGAATGATCCGCGGCTCGTCTACGAAAACCCCGTACCGCCCACTCC
>DNHH01000075.1:391-557 GCA_003485955.1 Opitutia bacterium | reverse complement strand
AAAACCCCGTACCGCCCACTCCGGGTACACCGCTTGCCGAATGGCAAAACCCGCGTGAAAGTCTGATGCCCAAACCACTCTTTGACGAAGTCGATTTCTGGATTCAATTACCCATCGTATCTGATTCAGCAGACTTAGGCGTCTCCGGTGCGCTTGCTTGCTCGTC
>DNHH01000075.1:0-187 GCA_003485955.1 Opitutia bacterium | reverse complement strand
ATTGGAAATGCCACCAACACAACACGTTTTTCGAATAATCCACGCAATGCCTCATTGGCAGCAGTTGAAATGTGCGCAGCGCCCGAACTTAACAGTCGGCGTATTCTAACAATTATGAGCTTGGAGCGTTTTCAAATTCGCGGAGGCCCAACCTATGATGCGGGCTGGTGTCGTTCCGAAAAAGTTA
>DNHH01000020.1:2400-6548 GCA_003485955.1 Opitutia bacterium | reverse complement strand
TTCATGGCTGTCCAGCGTTCAATCGTGCTTTCTTTACAGCAACGGGAAGGGGCAGTCTCTCCGGCCCTTCCTTGCCTACGTTATTTTTGACTTAGAACTGTACGATAAGGCCGAACGACACGACGCGCGAGGCATGCACTGTGTTTATGTTACGGAATTGTCGTAAGACGTCGCCTTGAATAGCGAATGCGAATGCCGCGGTAATCTTTTACTGAAAGCATGACGATAACCAACGCTTCTCCAGGGCGGAAGTTTTGTCATTCAGGGCTGCGCTCTGGGCGTCGAGTTGCACGCTACGTATGCCTATAAGAAATCTATGATTCTGTGCCCAATTGAAGGTGGTGATTAGGAGCGCTCAAAACTAGACTGGTAGCGTCCGTCGGCAGTTTAATGCTAGCAACCTCCTGTCTGCCAAATGCACCTGTTAGCCCGCGGCCATTTAGGGTGGCATTGTATAAAATGAGTCTTCCTGGCTGCCCGGGTAGGGATCGAACCTACGACCAAGTGATTAACAGTCACCTGCTCTACCGCTGAGCTACCGGGCAGTGCGGAAGGGGTTAAGAAAGACAAGAGCACGCCCTGTCTGTCAAACCTTAGTCGCTCACCCCCCTCTTACCCCCTCTTTTACGACCCTCTCCCTTGGGCTTGACCCGATAAGTCTCCTCGGGAGACTTTAATGCCTCATGGGACAGCAATTCAATAAAGTCATCAAGCGTCGTCGTCGTCGTGCTTATCTCGAGCGCGTCAAGGCACGTATCAAGTCGGCTCGTTCGGCTTCGAAGAAAAAAACTGCCAAGAAGTGAGCACGCGGGCACGCATGGATCTGCGCCGAATTGCGGCCATCCTGCTCGCCCTGACGTTCGCAGGTTGCGCGAGTCTCCCCTTCGAATTAGACGAAAAGGAAGGAATCAGTCGCGTTTACGAAAAGTACCGAGCAGCCAAAGCGGTCGAGCGCGCCTCGGATACTTTTTTTGAAACTCTGTCTGACGATTCTCCCGATGCGGTTTTTCGGACAGATCCGAAGTCTAAAGTCGGTTACGAGTTCGCGATCACGCTCAATCGCTCCGTTGATGTCGTCGCTGGTTCAAAGTTTCGCCTCGAATATGTAGTTAAGGAAGGCCTTGCGCCGACGTTGCGTGAGTTTCCGATTACGTCTCACCCAGGTTGGTTCTTTGGCGAATACAAGCTTGTCCTTACAGGTAGCGATGCGCCTTCCGCTCGCTGGTATCCAGTCGCTTGGCGTATCAGCTTGATAGGGCCCGACGGTGTCGTTCTGGCGGCACGACGCAGTTTCCTCTGGGGAGCACCCGCAGATACTGCGACTGACGTAAAACAAAAATAAGGCTAACTAAGATTCGGTGGTCACGGTAACGCGTCCGGCGGCGTCACGAATGACCGAGATACTAACACCCCAGGCCTGTTTTGTTACAGAGGGCGTTAGTACTTCCATGGGCTTTCCGACAGCCACAAGGCGTCCGTCTGCGAGTACGGCAACACGGTCGGACTGCGCAGCCTCCGATAGGTTATGTACGGCCATCACCACTGTGCCTCCAGCTTTGGAAAATATTTTGGTGCTATTTAATATCAACTGGGCGCGCCTATAATCGAGTGACGAGGTTGGCTCGTCTAACAGGAGCAACTTTCCTGCAGGCTCGTGAAGTTGCGCGAGGCAGCGTGCAAAATGTACCATGCGTTGTTCCCCTCCTGAAAGCTCAGACAATGGGCGCTGCGCAAAACTTCCAAGGTGAAGATTTGCGAGCGCACGTTCTGCTTGGTCGAGATTGGATCCAAGTGCCACGACTTCACGAACGGTGAAATTCCATGTACAGGACGTGGATTGTTCTAAAAATGCGCGTTGTTGTGCGAGCTCGGCTGCAGGTGTGCATGCGGGGTCGATTTTACCGAGTCGCACAGTGTTGTTGGTTTTGAAGTCGCCAGCGAGTGTGCGCAGTAAGGTTGATTTACCAGCGCCGTTGGGGCCGGTAATGGCAAGAACTTCTCCTGCCTGCACCGCCAATGTGACCTGACTGAGCGCTTGGTGTTTACCTAAATAAACGGTCGTGCCGCACAGGCTTGCGATAGTATTAGCCATGGTGACGGCGAGCTAACCCAATAAAAACGGGTGCACCAATGAGTGCGACGATTGCAGAGGCGGGTAACATACGATCAGCAAACAAGGTCCGACCTGCGGTATCCGCGGCGAGCAGTAAAATGGATCCAATCAAGCCTGCCGCAGGCAAACTCCAGCGATGGTTCGCGCCGACAAGGGCGCGTGCTAAGTGTGGCGCAAGTAAGCCAATAAAGGCAATCTGGCCACATAGACAGGTTGCAGCGCCTGCGGCCAAGGCGGTTAGTACTGCGAGGCGTAGTGAAGCCTTTCGCGTATCTGTTCCTGAATGTTGTGCGGCCGATTCGCCAAGAGCCAGTCGGTCGAGATCTTTGGCGGTTGTCAGTAAGAGTGCGCCAGTGACAACTGCCAAAAATGCCGGTACGACCGTAATTTCAAGCGTAAGCATGCCCAACCAACTTCCAAGTTGTGCGGTGGTGATGCTGCTGCGCGCGCTCTCAGTCCAAGTCGTCATAACGAGCGTGGCTGCAGCTGTAAGTGCATTGATACCGAGACCCGCTAAGAGCAGTCCGCTGGTGGATTGGTGTCGCCCAAGGGAAATTAATAAAACCATAGCGGCGAGTGAGCCTAAGGCCGCCGCCACAGGCATAGCCCAAGCATTATTCCATGCAAAATCGGGCGAGCTCACGAGTAGTAGGGTGACGCCTAGTATGGCGCCACCGAAGACTCCCGTGAGTCCAGGGTCGGCCAGTGGATTTCTAAAAAGTCCTTGTTGAGCAATACCAGCGGTACCTAGCGCCCATCCTGCAGCCAGTGCGCCGAGGATACGCGGCAAACGAATAAGTAAGTACTCTCCGTTTTCGCCCAAACCAAAACCGTCACGACCGAAACTTAATGCACAAAATCCCGCCACGATGCTTAACGCACATAAGCTGAATAGCGCAGTGAGGGTGCGCATGGTTTAACGGCGAAGACGGTCAAGTAGTCCGCCGCCACCGGGAGTGCCAGTGGTGGGTGAGCCGCGCGGATTGGGATCGTTGGCGGGTGCACCCCTTAAGGCATCGAGCAAGTTCGTCTGCAGGTTGTTGATTGAACCAGAAGCTAGGAAGGCTGGACCTTGGCGTTGGCCATCTGCTGAAGGATTGCCTGAATCGTAACCCAGCGAGGTGAAGCATTCGCCTAAGGTGCCTGATCCGCGTAAAGCTGCCGATGCTTCGATGGGCCAGTCGGAAAATTCTTTACCGGGTTCAGCCGTAATTGTCCCCTTGGCAGAGAGCGAAAGTGTTACCCCGGTTGTTTCCAGGCGCGTGACTTTAATGCTCCCGTCGGCTAAGCGCTGTGCACGTGCCTCAAAACGGCTATACTGGTAATCGCTGGCCGCTTTGTGAATTTCGCGCAGAGCCGTTCCTTGTGTGGCAACTTTGGCTGCTTGTTCGGCGGCCCGGCCTTTACCAAACGCAGCCGTCAAGGCAGCGATGCCGATGCCGACATCTGCGACATCACCAATTTTTTTATTCAATGCGTCGGCTGACCGCGGCATGCGTATGCGTCCGTCTTTTCCGTCGACTGCGAGGTCGATGGCTAAGTGTTGGATGAGTTGATTGACTCTCGGGGCATAGGACGCGACCCCGATGCGCGCATTCGCTTTACCCTCCGCGTTGCCCTTCATTGTTGGTAAGAGGGCGGCGATTTCTGCGAAGTCTACGTTAGCGACGCTGAGGGTTGAGTTCAGTACGTAGGGTCCGCTGGGCGCTGTTCGATTGAATGCAAGGTTCCCGTCGCCCGCCAAGGTGCCTCCGAGAACCTTTCCGGTTAAGGATGTTAACTTAGCTAGGTTATCATCCAAGGTTGCATTGGCGGTGAGGTCTCGGACGGTGAGTTCGCCGAGGGTACCTTTGGCCAAATTAAATTCGAGTGTGCCTGTGTGCCCAGCCCACACCGGTGAACGGTCAGGCACGGAATCTGTTGAGTCAGGAGCCTTCTCATCGACTGGATCACTTTCTGGAGGGCTTAGGCCAAGGATGTCATCGAGGGCTATGGCCGCAATATCAACCTTTGCCTCCCAATTCGTCCGCGAGCC
>DNHH01000020.1:981-2233 GCA_003485955.1 Opitutia bacterium | reverse complement strand
AATTCGCCCGCGAGCCATTCTTTGTTACGAGCACGCTTAATTTTCCATCACTCGTGCCGGTGGCGCCGATGTGGAATGTGCCTAAAATTTTAGAGACATCACCTACGCGTTCGAGGGATCCTGTTAAGCGTGCGGTATTAATGCGTAAGACTCGATCGCGGAACCCTGCATCGCGGACGGAAACTTCCATGGCAACCGACCGAGCGTCTTTGGATGTTAAACTGATTTGGTAATTTCCACCGGCAACATCTCCCATCCCTTTTGCGAATGGCTGAGTAGCGAGTGCCCCGAGTTCGCCTTGAATAGTGCCTGTCGGCCAAGCGCCGCCGAGCGGGACAATGGCCGAGCCAGTTGCCAGCGTCCGACCCTTGCATCGTAAATCTGTTTTTTCAAAACGAAGCACGTTGGCGTTGCCAAAGCTTAAATCGATTTCAGTCGTTAAGTCGCAGTGCTCTAGGTACGGCGTTCCTGCCCAGCCAACAGCCGTATCTGTGAATTGAATCGGACCTGCTTCGCTACGCACGTACCAGCTACTGTCGCTTTTAGCCCCGAGGGTTAACTCGGCTTTTGTCAGTGTGCCTGTAAGGTTAAGTCCGGGCACCAGCGCAGATATAGATTCAAGGGGCAGGTTGCTGGCCTTGCCGTCGAAGAGGGCGCCCACAGGCAACGTGCCGTCCAAGCGAATGGGTGATCGCTGACGAAGATTCATGAGCTCGACGCTCGCATTTCGGATGGAGACTGCGCCTTGGGTCATTACGGGTGGAGATCCGGCTGCAGCCGCCACACTTGCACTAACATCCACAATGATGCCGCGAAGACGCTCAAAGGGAATGCTTTCCCAGCCAGGTTGTCCTGCTAAGTCTCCGAGATCAACTTTTAGGCGAAGATCCGATTGCCAGGCGCCATTCTTTCCAGGGCGTACAGAAGCGTCACCAGAAATTAAGGTACGTCCGCTGACACCCGCACGGAAACCTTGAATAGCAATGCCACCGCGGTCTGCTTTCAACGGCAGGGTCGCGTTGAGATTCGCTAGCAAGGGGACGCCTTCACGCTCGATAGATAATTCGGTTATAGAGAGTGGACGTGGGCATGTCACCATCGCCTCACCTTCAGCAAAAGCGATTTCGGCAGAGCCAGACCAAGTGCCGTTGACGGGTACAAATCCAGAAAGGCTTAAAAATGGTGCGAGCGCACTTAGGGGTGAATCTTTTGCAAGTAATTCGATGGGTACGCCCGAAGAGTCCGAGGGCAG
>DNHH01000020.1:0-853 GCA_003485955.1 Opitutia bacterium | reverse complement strand
AGATAATTCGATGGGTATGCCCGAAGAGTCCGAGGGCAGTGCGCCGCTTTTCCAGTTTAATGGTTTCCGTATAGAGATGACGATATCGCCTGGACCTTGGATTGTGGAGGAGTCGATCGACCAGCCTTTACCATCTCCATTCGCCGCCAGTTTTACTTTCCATTCGCAACGCGTGTTTTCAGCAATGGTTTTGGAAAATACGGAAAGATCATTCCAGTTTGCGGTTAAGTCTGTAGCGACTGACCATGAGTCTGGGGTGGCTTTAAAATCAAGCTCGCCTCGAAGTTGGCAGATATCGGTCTGGCGAGTTGGGGTGAGAACGCCCAATTGACCCGTCGACAGGTTGAGTTTGCCTTTGACGGAGAGTGATTCGCCTAAAGTAAAAGCGGCATCGAGAGCATTAAGATTTTTAGCATCTCGCACGGCAATTTTTCCAACCAAGCCATTGGGACCATTTTCGGCATCAAGGTCGAGCTGTGGGCCGCCAGCGGCCAGCGCACTCCCATCGCGCGTCACTAAGCGCAGACGAAGTTTCGCAATATCACTTGCGACTTCACGCCAAGCGAGACCGTGCTGGCCTAGGGTTCGGTTAAATTGAATACGGGCAACGATATCAGCACGCGGATCGGTTTTTACGGTTCCAGCCGAGCGACCTGTCCAGGCCAAGCCTGCACGTAGTTCAACTTCGCCCTGCGGGTCTAGGCCTTCGCTGCGTAGGTTAAAACGGACCGCTGTTTCAGTGGATAGCTGGATGCGTCCGCTCAGGGCGACTTGGCCTGTCGAAAATTTACCTAAGCCTAAATCTGTCTGAACGTTTACGGGATCTGACTTCGCGCCATTTTCTCTACCGATG
>DNHH01000012.1:38749-39054 GCA_003485955.1 Opitutia bacterium | reverse complement strand
GCCCCACTCAGCTAAGCTGAGATCAGCAACTTTGAAGTCTTGGTTTTTGGAAGAGGTTTTCATGGTTTGATATTAAATTTTGAGGGCCTGCTTAAAGGCGGCTAGGCGACTGGTCGTTTCCCATGGCAAACCCTTCTTTCCGAAATGCCCGTAGTGGGTGCTCGCCCGATAAATCGGCCGACGTAAATCGAGTTGGTCGATAATTTCGGAAGGATTGAAACGGAATACTTTGCGAACGGCCGCCTGGATGCGCTCATCCGAAACCAATCCTGTTCCGAAAGTATCCACCCGCAGGCTCGTTGGCG
>DNHH01000012.1:38433-38629 GCA_003485955.1 Opitutia bacterium | reverse complement strand
AATACTTTGCGAACGGCCGTCTGGATGCGCTCATCCGAAACTAATCCTGTTCCGAAAGTGTCTACCCGAAGGCTCGTTGGCTCAGGATGGCCGATCGCATAAGCGACTTGCAACTCGACCTTAGCCGCAACGCCTGATGCCACAATGTGCTTGGCGACCCAGCGAGCCATGTAGGCTGCGGAACGGTCAACCTTCG
>DNHH01000012.1:37792-38273 GCA_003485955.1 Opitutia bacterium | reverse complement strand
TAGGCTGCGGAACGGTCAACCTTCGTCGGGTCTTTGCCCGAGAAAGCACCGCCACCATGCCGCCCCATGCCGCCATAGGAATCGACAATAATTTTTCGGCCCGTCAGGCCACAATCTCCCTGCGGACCGCCCACGACAAAACGTCCAGTCGGGTTAATTAAAAATTCAACTCCTCGCGCAAGCATGCCCTCGGGCAAAACCTTACGGATGACTTGATCGATGCAGAACTTTTCAATCTGCCGATGGGTGACATCCGCCGTATGCTGTGTTGAGATAACCACGTTGGTTATTTCGACGGGAAGATTATTTTCGTAACGGACTGCTACCTGGGACTTGCAATCAGGTCGAATCCACTCGGTGCCGCGCGCACCTGATTTACGCAACTTGGCGAGCTGACGATTCAGACGATGCGCAAACATCACCGGGGCGGGCATCAACTCAGGGGTCTCTTTGGATGCATAGCCAAACATGATGCCTTGGT
>DNHH01000012.1:33697-37626 GCA_003485955.1 Opitutia bacterium | reverse complement strand
AGCCAAACATGATGCCTTGGTCGCCTGCACCCATCTTTGAGTGCTTCTTGCCTTCGGCTTTGCGAACATCAACTCCTTGAGCGATGTCAGCAGATTGCTTGGTGATTAAATTAGTGATAAAAACTTTATCGGCATGAAATACATCATCATCATTCACGTAGCCAATTTCCCGGATAGCCCCACGAACAATCTCTTCAAAGTTCAGCCGTGCATGGGTGGTGATTTCACCCGCAACAACAACGTGATTGCTCTTAACTAATGTTTCACAGGCGACCCGAGCAAGGCGGTCTTGAGCAAGGCAGGCATCAAGCACGCTGTCAGAAATACTGTCTGCTACCTTATCAGGGTGACCTTCTCCGACAGATTCGGAAGAGAAGATGAAAGACGATGGTCGGGGCATGACGGAAGAGTAGCCTTCATAAAACAAGGATTCATCAACCTATCAAGATTTGTTGATAAGTCACTTTGACATAGCCCAAAAGACCCCCAAAGTAGCCCCTTTTACCCGCCAATAGCTTTGAGAGACACTAAATACTCGATCATCGAGGTGAACTCATCTGCGGTTAATCCAGAGCCCAGCCCTGCGGGCATCATCGACTGGGGTAGATGGTTTTCTGACTTCACATCTACCCGACGCAACTTGAACGACTGCCCGGCGATATTGCGGAGGCTAACAACGCCATCAGCCTCACCGACAATAAAGCCCATCTGCGTTGTACCATCTTTCATTTGGAAGACGACAGTCTGGAATCCTTGCGCAACCGCTTTATTTGGATCAAGTATCGACTCGATAAGATAGTCGCGGGTGAACTTTGCACCAGCCGCACCGAGGTAAGGACCTTTCTGTTCAGCTGTGAGATCGACGCTGTGACAGGCAATGCAACCTTGCTGAGTGAATAATCGCTTTCCGACCTGAACATCTCCCTTACCCTTAAGCGCAGCGGTTGTGACTTCGGCAATCGACAACTCGCTGACCTTCTTGCCTGAAGAAGCCTTTGGGACTTGGACCGCTAGGCGTGCTGCTTGAGCTGCCTTCATTAAGGCGACGCTGTCGCGCTTAAGGGCTGCGTCAATTTGTGCGTCAAAGCCCGGCAACCGCAAATCCGCTAAAGCTAAAAAGAATCCAATGTCTTCCGGATTCTTATTCACCTCATTGCGAACTTCTTTTTTCTGAGCCTCTTTAACGAGTGGGCTGTTTAAAACTGTCAGCAATGCGCGCCAGATGATACGCGCAGTGGCATCTTCCGAAGTCGCGGCTAACGCACGCAGCTTCTTAACTTCGGTTCCACGTGCGCCGTCATTCACGAAATCATCGATGGCCCGCTGGGCAACAGAAGGTGCTAAAGTATCCTGCGCCCAACCAGCCAGCACGTGAATACGCGCCTTTAATGCAACGTCGCCCTCCGCACGCATAACCGCACGGTAACAGGCTGCACGCTCATCCCAAGAGCGGGAACTCTGTAGCGCCGCAGACTCAAGTAGGGCCAAATCAGCGGGGGTAATTTTCTGACTCGCCAGAGCTTGTCGCAATGGGTCGACGCCTGGCAGCTTAAGCGAAGCAATCTCAATACGATTTAAAGGAATCAACTCTAGGGCTACATCGCGCTGACTCACGGAAAGCCCGTCGAAGAACGCCTCAATGGCTGTTCGGCACTTTTCGGTACCATCCCAACTAACGGGTTTAAAGTAAGGGCCGCGGTCATCGGGACGCGTATTCCACCAGTCGGTATAGTTCCAATCTGCCTCGCGATTGTAGAGCCGTGCTAAAACCGTGAAGGCGGCATAGCGTGTTGCTGGATCTGTATCACGACTCGCAACGACAGCTGCCTCGACGGCCTCAATAGTGGAGATTTCTTGGAGGGCTCGGCGGGCGAGCTCACGGGTTGCGGGCACTCGTAAAGCAGAAGCGAGCGCAGGGACGTTATTCAGTTGGACTAAAGTTTTAACAGCTGTGTGTGGTAGACGGTAGTGCGCACCTGTCTCCAGCTTTGACTCATCGGTAGGCCAGGTTGATGCAATCCTGAGAATATCAGGGGCGGCAGCGCGAACCTTCAGCCGCGAGAGACCAATGAGCGCTTGAAGGCGCACGCGAGGATTGAGGTCAGTAAGGGCGGCGACAAATGGCTGCGAGGGCACGCTCTGTAGTTCTGTAAGACGATCCGCTAGCGCGCGAAGGGCGAATTCGCGGACAGAATCATCGCGACAAAGTTGTACAAGAGCCTCGGACGACTCGCGGCCTAACAGTTGCTTATAGGTAAAGATGGCTGCGACACGCACATCAACTGACGCCCGGCTATCACTTGCTAAGGCGATGATGGATTTAGCCAGAGCTTTCTTTCCGTTATCAATGATTTGGCGCGAGGCTTCGAGACGCTGCACGGAACTTTCCGAGGCTAACAAGCTAACGAGTTCTGCATCTGAAGCCTTCGTAACATCTTTATACTGATGACGCTTGATGCCCGGAGCTGTAATTTGCTGAATAAGACCTACACGCTTACCTTTACCGGCGTACGTATATGAGGCGCCACGCCAATCAGCGAGGTAGAGCCTGGAAGACCCATCGACGTCGATATCAATCGCGTGCGGAACGCTTTGAAAATTTGTCTGCTTCGCAATGAACGTAGCCTCGAATGGCTTAATCGGATGCGCATGCAACGTGCCCGTTGTCCAGTCGCACGTGAAAAGCGTCTGGCCAAATCCTGCAGGGAAACCTGGCTCGCTTAAGTAAAGCGCACCTGTTCCAGACCCGCCACCGTAGTCAGCCAATGGAAGTGCTGTTTCGTTAGCGAAATTTTTGTATAAGCGCGGATAGCCCGCGTTCGCTAGCGCCGTAAAGTGGTGGAATCGAGTATTCCAGCCCTTACCGTCATTGGTATTATCGCGCGAAAAAAGATCGAGCTGGGGCGAGATAGCAACGTCACAAATATTACGCGCCATCTCTGCATAGACTTCTAATTCACTACCGTCCGGTCGAACGCGCATAACACCTCCGCCGTAAAGTGTGACACGACCGCCATCGGTTCCTTTGGCGCCTGCTTTATCTTTGGCGACACCTGCACCGAAATCACCGACTGCGATGTAAATCCAGCCATCAATGCCCATGCGACATCCATTGGTCGTATGGTCGCCGCCGCGTGGGTGCTCAATGCCACCGCCAAGACCTTCTACTAAAACTTTTTTCTCGTTCTTTTTATCTGCCTTACCGTCGCCATCTAAATCGCGGAAGACCGAAAGGTATGGCGGGTGAATAAGGTAGAATGCGCCGCCGATAGCATGTCCACCACGCGGGGTGGTCACTTTAACAAACTCTGTGAGTTGGTCGGCCTTACCTGTACCTTTAGTATCACGCGCAATCAAAATTCGCCCGAAAGCTGGATTGTGATCAAGAGATCCATTCGGGTCAGAAGAAATATAAAGGTCACCGCCAGCTGACGCAGAAATTGCCGTGGGGTAGAGCTCAGGCTCCAGGTCCGGGCCAACGAACTCATGTATTTCAAATCCCGCTGGCACTGCCCAAGCCGTCGAAACAAAGAGCAAGCCGGCTAGGTGAAATAATTGGCGACGCATTGATGTCTTTATAAATAAAGGGTTCTAAATGACATCTGCGATACCGAAAGGTTCCTTAGCAACCGTCGCTTCCCCATGGACATTCTCGCAGGTGCTCGCACGCTCGGACTTACGCCATTGGCCATGCGCAACCCGACCATCAACATCTTCCCGCGTCCCCGCGAGCAGGCGTTGCGCGGCGGCTCATTAGCTATCCCGCCAGCACGAGCCGGTCGTGAATGGCTTGAGCGATTACCGACGACTATCGCCACAGCAGAAGCTGCACTGACAACGTCAAACGGCGGGCCTTGGAAAATTGCGTGCGACACGGGACTGCATCCCGAGAGCTATCGACTTGAAATCACCGAAAACGGCGTGTGCCT
>DNHH01000012.1:482-33432 GCA_003485955.1 Opitutia bacterium | reverse complement strand
CTTGAGATTTACGATTACCCGGATTTACCAGTTCGCGGGTTCATGCTCGACGTCTCACGCGGCAAAGTCCCCCGACTCTCTGAGCTGCTCGCGCTAGTGGAGAGCTTGAGCCTGCTCCGCATCAATCAATTTCAGCTCTACGTCGAACATAGTTTTGCCTTTCCCGGCCATGAAATTGTTTGGCGAGACGCATCTCCATTAACCCCAGAAGATATAGCGGCTGTCGGCAAGCGTTGCGCGGAACTCGGTATCGAACTCGTACCGAACTTAAATACCTTTGGACATCTGGAGCGCTGGTTGAGGCATGAACCTTACCGCAAGCTCGCTGAATGCCCCGAGGGTTGGATTCATCCACTCACTCAACAATTCAAGCCACACCCTTCGACGCTCAAGCCCGACAAGGCTTCACTCGAATTTGTCGCAGGCTTGCTGGATGCCTATTTACCTCACTTCCATAGCAACCAAGTCAATATCGGCGGTGATGAGCCATGGGAACTCGGCCAGGGTGCCAGCAAAGCATCCGTCGCTGAACGCGGCAAACATCGCGTCTACCTCGATCACCTTAATCGTATTCACGAATTAGTACGTGCCCGCGGAAAACGTATGCAATTCTGGGGAGACATTCTGCTCGAAGATCTAGCGCTCGCAGGCGAAGCACCGGCCGAGGCTCTGCCCGTTGTCTGGGGTTACGATGCCGGGCATCCATTTGACGAACAATGCGGCCGACTCGCCGAGCTCGGACGCGACTACCTGATCGCTCCTGGAACGAGCACATGGCAGAGCTTTACCGGAAGATTAACGAATGCCCGAGCGAACGTGCGCGAGGCCGTGGATGCGGCACTGCGCCACGGTGCCGACGGCATTCTGATGACCGCCTGGGGTGACAACGGCTACCACCAACCCTGGCCGACCTTCTGGTTGCCGCTAGCCGAGGCGGCCGCGCTCGCCTGGTGCCGTGCGACCAATGTCACACCCGACCCAGTGCTCGCGGTGCTGCCCTTCCTTGAGAACGGCGGCGACGCACCGGAGGTGGCGGTCGCGCTCGAGGCGATGGGCACGCTCGACGAACACATCCCCGTCGCAATCCGCAACAAGAGCTTGAGCTGGGAATTGCTCTGCGGCGACGATACCACCCGGGCCGAGCTAGGACTCAGGTTGCCCGTGCCTGACGTGGTACACTCGCTCGGCTGGCTCGAGGCGTGCGACGAGCGCATCCGTGCAATCGGCGACGCGCGCGTGCGCGAGGAGCTCGCGGTCGGTACCCACCTCGCCAAGGTGGCGCTGATCGCTGCCGGGCAACGCCTGCCCCCGGAGGAGACCCGGCGGCGCCTGGCCGAACGTTACCGCGCTGCGTGGCTGATGCGCGCGCGCCCAGGCGGGCTTGAAGAAAGCGTTGGCCTATTGCGACTGACTTAATTCTCAGTGATTTCCAACTGACCACTGAGCTGTTAGCCAAAGCGAGTCTTCTGAGCCAAAGACAGGGGACTGGTCTCTGTCGTATTGCAGACGAATCTGCCACGCACTCGAGGGGTTCCAACTGAGTATGGGAGAAAAACGGGTGCGTGCTTCACGCGCAGGATCGCGATTGGATAATTCATAACTTGCCCGATCGAGCGGCACCGCGCGCTCAACGCGCAAAGCTGCTGACCAGTTTTCCGATAAGCTCGAAGCGATTGATACCGCAATTGCCAGATCTTGCATCCGATCAGCTGCGACGGGCAGCGCTGCCACAGTGGTCCCGGCCTTTGCATCATAGTGTCGCCAGAAAAACTCCGCTTGGATGCCATAATAGCCTCCGCCCTCACGTTTCTGCGTCCATTCTAAATCCCAAGCTGCAAGACGCGTACCCCCACCCGTTCCATTATCGCCAAGGGTGGCGGACAAACCAGAAGTAAGTGAGCGCCCTTCAGTCCATTGGTACGCCCTTTGGTGCCTTAAAGTAATTATCGGCCCAGTTCCGCTGTTGGCGTTGTGTACTCGACCAAGAAAGTCGGCAGCATCGTGGCTAGAGCGAAAACTGTGAGCTGAATCACCTGTCGCACGCTGCACCGACACAGCCCAAGACGTACCCTTAACAGAATCACCCCAAGCTAACTGGATACCAGGATTACGAAGCCCACTTTCACCCAAGAACCGCCCGTAGAAAAGTGGTGCATTAACGAAATCCCATGCATGTGCATGAATGGTATTCGTCCTGCCTAACGGAGCATAGAAAATTCCTGCCTGCAGTCGAAACAACCCTTGTGACCATTCCGCACATAATTCATCGAGCTCTGACTCTGATGATTCGCCAGGGTGACGATGCACATGGAAAACGGTGCGGATATTTAAGTGTCCTTGGTAAAGTGGTCGACCGAAGGCAGCGAGAAGTTCAGCTCCACCGAAAGCAGGCCCTGCATGCATTGGGTCTGTGTGAGCAGAGGCCAGAAGATCTTCATAGGCATCACCAGCACTAGTTGCACCGAGTGAACCAGAGACCACTAACTCGGCACAGGCTGCCCAATCGTTAGTATGAACGCAGTCCGCAGAATGGACGTGGCCCGTTTCAGCCTTCGCAGCAGTAATTGCGAGTGCAGCAAAGGCGCAAAGGGGGAGATTCATAAACGCAACAAAGTTGCGTTTCTAAAAAAGTCAACCTTTCCCTTGGCTGGCAGGCGACCCGTGACACGATTCGGCCGTGGACCCATTGAAGCAACTCGTCACGTTACTTGCAGTTTTAAATCCAATTGGAGTGATTCCCTTTTTTATTCACTTCACGCGGAATCTTAATCCCGCTCAGCGCCAGCGTACGATTTGGGTTAGTTCACTTACCGTATTTGCAGTGATCGCACTGAGCGCACTCGCGGGTTTACGCCTTCTTGAATTCTTCGGCATCTCCATCGCATCTTTTCAGGTTGGCGGCGGCATGCTGTTGCTGATTAACGCCATTCAGATGTTAAATGCCGAACCAGCAGACAGTAACCCACGTGACGTTGCGGCGGCATCTCAACGCGTTGATGTCGGTGACAGCGTTGCGGTGAGTCCACTCGCCATACCGCTTTTAACTGGACCAGCGACCATCTCGACGATGGTGATTTACGCCCAACAAAGTAAAGGCGTGGGAGATACACTTATTTTGGCGGGCTACGGAATCGCTGGAGGCGTCGTGACCTTTGCCGCTTTTAAAGGAGCTGGGCGCATCGCTCGTTTCCTCGGCGAAACGGGTATCAATGTACTCACACGGATTATGGGCCTCGTCCTTGCAGCTGTGGGCGTAGAGATTATGGCCGACGGCCTTACGAAGCTCTTCCCCGCCCTAGCACGCACACTGAGTTAACTGAAATTAGTCGCCGCCGCGACGGACTTTGCCGGTCGAAGAAAAGAAGGCCTTAACGCGTGCACCGAGGTAATCTCGGTTTAAGTGAGAAATGACATCCAGGGTAATACCCTTGGGGCAGTGCGCTTGGCATTCACCTTGATTCGTACAATTACCAAAACCGGCATCGTCCATCGTCCGCACCATGGCGAGCACGCGTCGATCCCGCTCTGGCTGACCTTGAGGCAATAAATTCAAGTGGGTGACTTTGGCTCCTACGAAAAGCATCGCTGAGCCATTTTTGCATGACGCAACACACGCACCACAACCGATACACTCCGCAGCATCCATGGCTGCATCGGAAACATCCTTGGGCACGGGCGTAGCATTTGCTTCAGGAGCTGAACCAGCACGGATGCTGATAAATCCGCCAGACTGGATGACTTTATCGAAGCCAGATCGATCGACCATTAGATCACGCAAGACCGGGAAGGCGCGCGCGCGCCAAGGCTCAACCGTGATTGTTTCACCATCGCGGAAATTCCGCATGTGCAACTGACAGGTGGTCACGCCAGGTAAAGGTCCATGGGGCATGCCGTTGATGGTCATGGAACACATTCCGCAAATGCCCTCACGGCAGTCGTGGTCAAATGCGAATGGCTCTTTGCCGTCACGCACGAGCTTCTCATTAAGCATGTCCATCATCTCCAAGAAAGACGCTGATGTGGAAACTCCTTGAAGCGCATGCTCTTCAAATGCACCCGGTTGCCCACGACGTTGACGCCAAACGCGCAAACGGAGGTTAAGCACGTGCTCAGCGGAGTGAGAATGATTGTCCTTTACCATGGTGATTACTTGTAAGAGCGGGTGGAGAGTTGGGCTTCCTCGTAGACAAGGGCCTCTTCATGACGAATGGGTTCAGCTGTTTCACCTGCCCACTGCCAAGCGGCGACGTGCGCGAAACGGGCATCGTCACGCTTTGCTTCGCCGTCGACTTGGTATTCGGTACGGAAATGCCCGCCACAAGATTCTTCGCGAATCAAGGCATCTCGGCACATTAATTCTCCGAATTCAAGGAAGTCAGCAACGCGACCGGCGCGTTCGAGCTCAGGGGTTACGTCGAGCCCTGTGCCAGGCACTGAAATGTTTTTCCAGAAATCTTCGCGCAAGCCACGGATATCAGAAATTGCCTTGGTGAGTCCTGCACGGGTGCGAGCCATGCCGCACTCATCCCAAATAATTTTCCCGAGCTGCTTATGGTAACTACGCGCTGTTTGTTTGCCCTGATTCTTGAGCAGGCGATTGACGCGATCATTAACCTGGGCGAGCACATCACGGTATTCGACACCTTCGACCGAAGGACGTCCCGACAAGCCAACACCCGCGAGGTAATCCGCAACGGTGTACGGCAAAACAAAATAGCCGTCAGCCAAACCTTGCATCAACGCAGAGGCACCCAATCGATTGGCGCCATGGTCTGAGAAGTTGGCTTCGCCGCCGACAAAGAGACCCGGGATATTCGACTGGAGGTTATAATCCACCCAAAGGCCGCCCATCGTATAGTGAACGGCAGGATAGATGCGCATCGGGCGACGGTAAGCATTCTCGCCCGTAATGTTTTCATACATATCGAACAAGTTGCCGTAGCGCTCGCGCACCACAGACTCGCCAAGTCGCTGAATGGATGCCGAGAAGTCCAAGTAGACTCCCAGGCGACGTCCACCAACTTCTGGACCTACGCCGCGCCCTTCGTCGCAGGCTTCTTTGGCAGCGCGCGAAGCAATATCTCGAGGAGCGAGATTTCCGTAGCTTGGATACTTGCGCTCAAGGAAGTAATCACGGTCGGTTTCGGCGACCTGCGCAGGATCTTTGCCGCTGTCGGCTGTATTTTTTGGCACCCAAACACGACCGTCATTGCGCAGCGATTCTGACATCAACGTCAGCTTCGATTGATCATCGCCGTGAACAGGAATGCATGTCGGGTGAATTTGCGTATAGCACGGATTCGCAAAGAGTGCGCCGCGGCGATACGAACGGTAGGTCGCCGATACGTTACATCCTTGGGCATTTGTTGAGAGATAGAAAACGTTACCGTAACCACCGGTACAAAGAACAACACAGTCGGCCGACCACGTACGCACTTCGCCGGTGACAAGATTGCGCGTAACAATGCCCTTCGCGTGACCGCCAACAAGCACGAGATCGAGCATCTCGTGGCGCGGATACATTTTTACGGTGCCCGCACCAATTTGACGAGAGAGGGATGAGTAAGCGCCAAGCAGCAACTGTTGGCCAGTCTGGCCGCGCGCATAGAAAGTTCGCGAAACTTGCGCCCCGCCAAAAGAACGGTTCGCAAGCAAGCCACCGTACTCACGCGCAAAAGGAACGCCCTGGGCGACACACTGATCAATGATTGCCGTTGAGAGCTGGGCTAGACGGTAAACGTTGGCCTCACGCGCGCGATAATCGCCACCCTTGATGGTGTCTTGGAAAAGTCGGCGGACAGAGTCGCCGTCGTTTTGATAATTCTTCGCCGCATTAATGCCACCCTGAGCTGCAATGGAATGGGCGCGACGCGGACTATCTTGGTAACAGAAACATGAGACATCGTATCCCTGTTCGCCGAGCGATGAGGCGGCCGCGGCACCCGCAAGACCAGAGCCGACCACTATGATGTGATATTTACGACGGTTCGCGGGGTTCACTAAACGCAACTTAGCTTTATGCGCATCCCACTTCGTTGAAAGCGGCCCGGAAGCTATTTTGGAGTCAAGGTTCATGGGATTACTTTATGCAGCCTGCAAGGACTGAGGCTGGGATGGCGGAGAAACCGAGAAATACAATCCAGCCAAAAGCTACGGCTAAAACATCTAAGCGACCTCGCCAGCGCTCATTGCGCAGTCCAAGCGTTTGGAATGTGCTGCTAACTCCGTGGCTAAGATGGAGGCTGAGAAGGGCCAGTGAGATAATGTAAAACGCCGACACGCCTGAATGACTAAAGCCAGCCACCAACATTGCATGAACGTCGGTAAAGGCAGGGTTGCTGGCCAGTGGGAACGTCTGCCCACCTAAGGCAACGGACTGGAACGTGTAATGAAGAAGGTGGAAGACGATAAATCCAAGCACCACGAGCCCGGTGTATGGCATCGTCAACGAACCCCAAGATGCACGACGGGTCTGCTCAACAGCAGGACCGCCCGCCCGAGCTGCCCGATTCTCGAGCGTTAAAGAAATGCCAGCGATGATATGGGCGATGACGCTCACAATGAGCGTGATCCGTGCCGTCCAGATCAACGCAGCGTTTTCATGCAGCCATTGTGCATAAGCATTCAAAACTTCGGGGCCCTTAAAAAATAAGAGATTCCCAGAAAGATGGCCTAAAATGAAGCCGACCAAAACAAGCCCGGTGAGGGCCATCACGGCCTTCTTTCCAATCGAGGAAAGGGCACAATTGCAGGAGGGGGTAGACATAGACCTTTGGGCTGTGATTATTTAAGGAGATTGCCTTGGGCTTTCCCACCCCCGTTTTGGCTCTAAATAGGAGGTATTAGCAGTACGGCTAAGCCCAGAAAGAGGGCGTGATGCAGGCCCAAAATGGGAAAGCTAAAATCAAACCCTTGCCAAGTGGCTCCGGCTCCTTGCAATGCGAAAGTCCAGACCGGCGACCCGCCATGCGGACCCGCCGGTCTTTTCTTTTTTTGAGCCACTCACCCAACCTACCATGAAGTACATCTTTGTCACCGGCGGTGTCATCTCCTCATTAGGCAAAGGGCTCACTGCGGGTGCCATCGGCGCGCTTCTCGAATGTCGTGGCCTAAAAGTACGCATTCAAAAATTCGATCCCTATTTGAATGTGGATCCTGGCACAATGAGTCCATACCAGCACGGCGAAGTTTACGTGCTCGATGACGGAGCAGAGACTGATTTGGATTTAGGACATTACGAACGATTCACTTCCGGCCGTCTCTCGCGTTTAAATAGTTTAACGTCTGGGCAGGTTTACGAAACCGTTATTCAAAATGAGCGGCGGGGAGATTATTTAGGAAAAACTGTTCAGGTCATCCCGCATATCACAGATGAAATTAAGCGACGTATCCGCGAGGGTGGCGAAGGCGTGGATGTCCTCATCACTGAGATTGGCGGAACAACCGGCGATATCGAGGGCTTACCCTTCTTGGAAGCTCTTCGACAATTCCAACACGATGCCGGACGCGAGAATGTGTGCTTCCTCCACTGCACCCTCGTTCCATACATCAAAGCTGCAGGCGAATTAAAGACGAAGCCATCCCAGCAGTCGGTCGCTAAACTCCGTGAAATCGGCATCCAGCCTGACATTCTCGTCTGCCGCACCGATCGACCTATCGGTGAGGAAAACCGCCAGAAGCTCTCCCTCTACTGCAACGTTGCCGCCGAAGCAGTCATCGAATGTCGCGATGTGGCGCATTCCATTTACGAGTTACCCTTGATGCTTGCCGAACAACGCATCGATGACTTTTTGGTACGCCGTCTTGGATTGCAATGCGGTCCACTCGATCTTGCTCCGTGGCGCGAAACAGTTCGTCGACTACTTGAACCCAAAGCTAAAGTCCGCGTAGGAGTTGTTGGAAAGTACATTGAACTTCAAGATGCTTATAAATCCGTTTACGAATCCATCGTCCACGGAGGCATCGCAAACGAAGCAGAGGTTGAAGTTATTCGTATCGATGCGGAGGACTTAGAGACATCCGGCATCACCTCCCTTGAAGGCCTCGATGGCATTCTCATTCCCGGTGGCTTCGGCAACCGCGGCATTGAAGGAAAAATTCTTGCAGCTAAATTTGCGCGCGAACGCAAAATTCCGTGCTACGGACTTTGCTTAGGCATGCAGATTATCGTGATAGAATTCGCACGGAATGTGCTTGGCCTAAAAACAGCCCATTCGACTGAATTCGATCCAGCAACCGTCGACCCCGTCATCCATCTCATGGACGCTCAGAAGGCGGTTGCCACCAAGGGTGGCACCATGCGCCTCGGTGCCTATGACTGCGAGTTAACCCCCGGATCACATGCGGCGGCTGCCTACGGCGTGTCGAAGATTAGCGAGCGGCATCGGCACCGGTATGAATATAACCCTGAGTATCGCAAACGTTTGGAGCAAAGCGGCTTACGCGTTGGCGGCATTAATCCTTTAACAGGGCTTGTGGAGATTGTCGAAGTCGCTGACCACCCCTGGATGGTTGGGGTCCAGTACCACCCTGAATTTAAGTCGGCACCTTATAAGCCTCACCCTCTCTTTGCGGCGTTTATTAAGGCGTCATTACAGAAATCCCGAAAAGCCTGTTAAGGGCTCGGCAGACAGATTTCTTATTTAGAAGCGCTCTCCAGTAACCCCGCTTCGCGCAAATAATTTACCTATCATGAGTCATTCCGCCTCCACCTGGGTCCCACGTCTACGCGAGCAAGTCGCACGCGTTATCGTTGGCCAACAATACCTCGTCGACCGCCTACTCGTCGGCCTACTTGCCAACGGACACGTCTTACTCGAAGGCGTACCTGGTTTAGCCAAGACGCTTTCTGTGCGCACATTAGCTCAAGCCATCCGAGCTGACTTCTCGCGCGTACAATTCACCCCCGATCTTTTGCCAGCCGATATCGTGGGCACACTTATCTATAATCCGAAGGACGGCGAGTATCACGCCAAGAAGGGTCCGATCTTCGCCCACTTCGTGCTCGCCGATGAAATCAATCGTGCTCCCGCAAAAGTTCAGTCGGCACTTCTGGAGGCCATGCAGGAGCGCCAAGTGACACTCGGAGGCGAGACACATCGCCTACCGTCGCCGTTCCTTGTGCTTGCGACGCAAAATCCTATCGACCAAGAAGGCACCTACCCTCTCCCGGAAGCTCAAGTCGACCGGTTCATGTTGAAGCTCAACATTGGTTACCCTTCGCGCGAAGAAGAGCGGAAGATTTTAGATGCAATGGCAACCACGGCTCCGAAATTAGAGGTTGAGCCTGTCATTGGCCTAGAGGACATCCTCGAGGCACGTCGCCAAGTCGATGCTGTGCGTGTCACCGACTCTATTCGTGACTACATTGTTTCCCTAGTACTCGCGACACGCGGACAGGAACCCGGCGGACCTGACTTGCGCGGACTCGTTCAATTTGGCGCCTCACCTCGTGCCACCATCAATCTGACCCTCGCAGCAAAAGCTTGGGCATTCTTACAAGGACGAGACCATGTCATTCCTCAAGACGTGAAGGATCTCGCTCCCGACGTACTCCGTCACCGGCTCATCTTGACCTACGAAGCCGATGCGGAAGGCGTCGACGCTGACACCATTGTCCGTCGCGTACTCGACACGGTACGCGTCCCTTGATCTTCGGCTAACGCATTCGCGTGGAGTCCACTCTAACGACCAGTCCACAAGACGCACTCCGCCGCGCTCGTCGCGTGGAGCTCGTGGCGGCACGGCTCGTTAATGACGCGATGGTCGGCGGTTATCTTTCTAGCTTCAAAGGACGCGGCACTGACTTTGAAGAACTTCGTGAATACGTCCCTGGTGATGACGTGCGCTCTATCGACTGGAATGTGACAGCACGCACCGGCCGAGCATTTATCAGACTTCACCGCGAGGAACGGGAGTTAACCATGATCCTTGCCGTAGACATCTCAGGGTCTGCCGACTTTGGTTCAGGCGAACAATCTACCCGCGAACGCGCAGCGGAAGTCGCCGCAACCTTAGCAGTCTCTGCACTGAAGGCCGGCGATAAGGTCGGGCTACTTCTCTTTAGCGATGCTGCCGAGTGTTGGGTGCCCGCTCGCAAAGGGCGCCGTCACGTCTTGCGCATTGTCCGCGATATCCTGCTTTACCCAGCTAAATCTCGGAAGACCGCGTTTGCAAAACCTCTCCGTCGGCTCGCCCGAGCCGTCAAAAGACGGTCCGCTATTTTTGTTATCTCCGACTTCTTAGCGGGTAGTGAAGGCCCAGAGGCCATGGTCACGGCACTGAGTGAACTCAATGCCCGGCACGACGTTTCCTGTATGCACCTCGTCGATGCACGCACGCGGACCTTGCCAGATGCAGGCATACTCGCACTCGAAGACGCAGAAACCGGAATCATCACAGAAGTGAATACTTCGTCGGCAATCGTGCGGGAGAAATTTGCTCAACTATCTCAGCAACGTCTCATGGAAACTGAAGCGTCGCTCACACGCGCAGGCGTTGATACTACCCGCCTGGAACAATCAACAGCGATTGCGCCAGCACTTTCACGGTTCTTCGAACGACGTCGTAAACGCCGATGAGTAGTCCAACAACCGAAGAGTTTACCCTGCTTGGCCTCAAGCCCGAAGTGCCACCCAGCTGGCTAGAAGCACACACGCTTGAACTTTCAACGTACGTAGGTATCAGCGTCCTGCTCCTAGGCACACTGATCTATCTTCTGCGTCGTAAGCGCGTCACGCATGCGAACCCAGCACTCGCTTTCCGCCAACAAATGTCCGCCGCCAGGGCAGCAGGCCAAGCACATCTTTGTCAATTATCCGCTAGCGCTTTACGTAGTTACATCGCAGCCATTGCTGCAGATGCGCCCGCTGGGTTAACCACCCAAGAACTTTCCGCAGTCATTATCCACTCGCCGATTTTATCAACGAGTGCTGATCCAATTTTGCGAGTTTTACGCGCAGCTGACCGGGTCAAATTTGCGGGCGAGTTAAGCGATCACGAAGAAGTCGCCAGATTAGCTGAGGAAGCTTTTGCGAGACTTGAGTTAGCACGCCAAGCCCTCTGGAGAGAGGTTGCCCCATGAACGCAGTGTCTCTCGGTTTTGAATTTGAACGGCCAGCTCTACTGTTGTTGCTGGCACTTCTGCCTCTATGGGCTTGGCTGCGCGGACAAACAGGTCGAGCGGGTGCGCTCTTGTTTCCAAATTCCAGCCTCCTGGATGGCATCGGAAAGCCCGTGCGCGAAGCCGTCGGCAGACTGCGACCATTTATCCGATTGCTGACAGCAGCATGCTTCATTGTGGCCATTGCGGGGCCGCGCACAGCAAACAAGGAAGTTGATCGGGACTCCGAAGGCATCGATGTCTTCCTCGTTATCGACTTGTCATGGTCAATGAACGCCTTGGACATGGGCCAGCCGAATGAAGAAGTGACCCGCTGGATGGCCACCAAACTTGTGATCAATGATTTCGTGAAGAATCGTCCGGATGACCGTATCGGCGCCGTCGTCTTCTCAGGGAAACCTTACTTATTAAGTCCGCTAACAGTTAACAAAGATTGGATCGAGAAAGGGGTGAGCCGCATGCACATTGGTGCCATTCGAGAAACGGGCACCGCTATTGGTGATGCTATGGCCATGGCAGTGGATCGGATGAAGTCGCTCCCGAAAAACGCTTCCAAGGTCATCATCTTACTCACCGACGGTGATGACAACCAAAGCAAAGCTGTTTTGCCAATTCCCTCCGCGGAATTAGCGGCTGCCTTGGGTATACGCGTTCACACAATCGGCTTGGGCAAAGACGAGCCAACCATGTTACCACAGTTTAACATACAGACAGGCGAGATTTTGCATGATCCACTCGGTCGACCCATGCCCATGCAGACGATTAATCCAGCCAATTACGACATGCTAAAAACCATGGCGAAAGTCGGTGGTGGAAAATTCTTCCGGGCGCTCGACCGCGAACAACTTCGTCGAGTATACTCAGAAATTGACCGCCTAGAGCGCACAGAGGTGCGCATTCGGGAGTCTGTTAGTTACGAAGATCACCGAGCGCTATGGATTGCAGCCGGGGCGCTCTTTCTTCTCGCCGAAATAATCTGGGCGCTGCTGCGCCCGCGTTCACCATAATCATGGACTTTACAGACCCGCATTTACTCCGCCCTTGGGTCCTATGGCTCATCGCACCTGCCATAGTCATTACCTTTGGCCTACTCAGGTTTGGCGCGCACCGTCGACTGGGTGCTTTGAGCCGGTTTATCTCTGAACGTATGCTGGCTCGCGCTGGGCGTAATGATTCCGCAAGCCGTCGCCTAATGAAGGAGGTTATGGTTTGTCTGTCAGCCTTGCTCATCGGCGTCGCCCTGGCAGGCCCGCGCTGGGGCGTGGAAGTCAGTCAGGCGACGTCGCAAGCGGAGGACGTTGTTTTTGTTCTCGATACGTCACGATCAATGCTGGTCAAAGACGTGCGCCCGTCGCGACTTGAACGGGCTAAAAGTTCAATCAGCTCTTTTGTGCGCAGAAAAGGTACGGGCAGCGTGGGGCTAGTTGCATTCTCAGGACAGGCTTTCTTGCAGTGCCCGCTTACCCGTGACTATGACTCTTTCTTTCGCACGCTAAGCGAAACGGACACACGGTCGATCCCTGTCTCCGGCACAGATATCGCCCGCGCACTCGAAGAAGCAGAGGGTGCCTTCGCCGCTAATCGAAATCGGAAACTCGTTATTATCTTAACAGACGGTGAAGACCTTGAAGCGGGTGGCATTGAAGCGGCCGGTAAACTAAAACGAAAGGGACTTGTCGTTCACACGGTCGGCGTGGGCACTCCCACGGGCGGACAAATTACCGTGGTCGGCCCAACGGGTCTTCCCGATGCGCTGCGTGATGCCGAAGGCAATGCCGTCACTAGTCGACTTGACGAAGCAACGTTAACTAAAGTCTCTTCCGCTTCAGGCGGACGCTACGTTCGCCTCGGTCAGGCCGGAGAAGGCATGGAAGCACTGCGGCTTGCCATTCAAGCAGGTACAGACTCAGCAAATTCAACCCGTCGAGGAATCCCTCGCGAAGATCTATTCGTCATCGTCGCCCTACTCCTTCTCGTCATGGAGACACTTATTTCCACCCGTCGAACCCAATGAGATCTAGCATTATTTTACTTTTAGGGTTCACCACAGCTTTCGCCGTAGACAATGGTGCCCAGGCGGAATTTTCCGAACTCGACGCGCGCGAATTACATAATCTCGGCACACAACGACTCGCAGACAAGGAGCTTTCAGGCTCTGAAGAAGCTCTACGAGCGTCACTCGCACGCGATCAAGACAAGCTACGCCCGGACACATTGCACAATCTCGGCCATGTGCGCTTTGGTAAAGGCCGCGCAATGTTGGGAGGTAAAACTAAAGGTGAGGTGACCGATGTTTCTATCGCGCGCTCATATGTTGAGGCTGCTGACGCAGATATCTCAGACATCGAAGACATGATTAAGTACCTTGATAAAGCAAAAGCTGAAAAACGTGAGCCTGACTACGTTCCCGCCATTTCAGCACTCTCTTCAGGTATCAATACTTACAGAACCATGAAGAAAACCTCGATCCCAGAGGCAGATAAACAGCTCAACCAGCGCGGCTCCGTGAACAGCACCTGGACTCGCTCCCTCGGAGACTTCCGAGGTGCCGTGGAATTAAATGCGGCCGACACCGACGCCAAAACGAATGCGGACCGCATTGAAGAACTTCTTCGTCAACTTCGACGGGAGACAGAGTCCTTACAAGAAGCACAAAGCGATCAACGTAAAAAGCTCGAAGAGCTTCGCAAAGCTATCACCGAACTCATCAAGCGCATTCCGCCGGAAAAACTTCCTGAAGGCGAAGGCGACGGAGACGAAGATGACGACTTCGGACAGGGCAAAAAACCACGGACAGGAAGCGGCAATCAGCCGTCGGATGAAGGTAATGAAGGTAAGATGACGGACCAAGAAGCCCGCAGCACACTTGAATCCTTACGCGATGAATTCGGCCGAAAGATGTCGACGACCGGTGGCAAAGGCGGACAAGGCGGCGCTGGCAAGCCAGGCGACCGGAAAGGCAAGGACTACTGAGATGCGCACGCTATTCACATGGCTTTGGTTGCTCACGCCCTTGCTCAGCCAAGCTGCTGATACCGTTACGACAAAAATTACTCCCGATAGCCTTGGGCCCGGTGAGCCTTTCCGAATGGAAATCACGGTGACATCTACAGGCGACTTTGCAGGGCCAGTCTTACGCATCGCCTCTGAACTTCCTGTTCTTGAATTCATCCCGCTACGCTTTAGCGGTCAACGCTTCTCCGCCGGAAACACCTGCACTCTACTCATTAGCGGCGTCGCCCCAGAATCTCCTGGCTTACACCGTATACCTGGATTCACGGCGACGTTTTCTGTACGGAAAATCGAGATACCTGAAACCCGCTTTTTCGTTAAAGCGAATGAACCCGGCGTTCAACGAGGCTTTGCGAAAGCTGTTTTAGAGATGCCCGAGCGCACCTTCTATGTCGGGGAAACTGTCCAAGCGCTTATTCATTTTAAGCACGGCACCAGCGAGCGTATTACAGGATTTTATGGAATTGAATCGCGCTCTGAAACTATCAAATCGCGCAGCACTGTTATTAATAATCCAGAAGACAACGCCGACCCAGCGAATAGCTTAAGTTCGGAGAACTCTAAAATTGCTGCCATCGAACTCACCCCGACACAAGCAGGTGAAGTTGATGTTCGGCTCTCCGGTATGATGTTTGTCGAAATGAACCAAAGTGCCGGGCAGCTAAATAGGGATAGGCCATTTAGCTTCTCTCGAAAGATCAAGGTAGCCCACGTTCCTGAAAAGAACCGCCCAGCAGACTGGAACGGTGCAGTCGGCTCTTTAATCGCAGGACCTGTGAGCCTGTCCAATTCCAAACCAGGTATCGGCGAACCCATCAACCTTTCGGTAACTGTCACCGGAAACGCGAACCTTGATCGTATTCTCGCGCCCGAAGTCCCCCATGGCGACCTCTGGGACGTGATGCCGGCCAACGACAAACCACGGGCTATGCGCAAGGATAGCCAGCGCACTTTCAGCTACACACTGATACCGCGTCTACCTGGAAATCTTAAAACACCTGGCGTCCGACTAAGCTTCTTTAATCCAGAAACAAAGGCATACGAGCGGATTGAGTTTGCGCCACAAGACGTCACTGTAACCGGGAGGGCACCCGAAAAAGTTGAGCTCGTTGCTATCGATCCTGCCGCGACCATCGGAGCCACTGAAAAAGCATCCCTGCGGGCAACCGAGTTACTCAACCCTACTACAACTAGAGGCAGTACGCGCACTCGCCCGAATTTACTCGCTCAACCCTCTACGCTGGTCTGGTCCCAGCTTGGACTCTTGGGCTTACTCGCAGGTGCGCTCATTTGGTCAGCGCGACGCGACTGGCTGCATCGCCATCCAGAGATCTTGCGCCGTCGCACAGCCCTTGTCGCTTTGCGCAAAGCTCGACGTCTCTCGCGTAAAGCAGAACGCAATGGTGATACGGATGCGCATGCGCATGCGTGTGTGACAGCTCTGCGTGCGGGTGCCGCGCCACTCGTGGAGGCGAAAGATATCGCACTCACCGCCGAAGACATTCTGCGCGCTATGCCTGAACTAACCACCCCTACGAGCGTGCGGGCAATTTTCCGACGAGCAGATGGTACGCGCTTTGGAGGGGCAATGACCGCCGAGACCCTAAACTTGCACAGCGATATCGAGCGCTGCTTAAAACAAATGGAGGAACGACTATGCGCTTAATGCTCATGCTCCTAGCAGGAATCGCTTCAGGTGCGCCCGCACAAGATCGAGATGTGATTGCCCGTGAAGCTTACCTTGCGGGCGATTCAGCCACCGCACTTGAAAACTGGTCAGCGCTGATTGCAGAAGAAGGTATCTCTGCTGCACGCTTATCCGCGATGGGTAATGCCGAATGGCGTTTAGGCAGAAAGGGTCGTGCTATGGTGTGCTGGGAGCGAGCCCTCTCGCTGGACGCATCCGATCCAGTTGCGCGTGCAGGCATCATCCATGCGACATCACTGGGAGGTGTCGAAAGGCCGCGGGCAACCTGGCAAGAACAGTACGCTTCCGCGCTAAACCCAGACACTTGGACAGCAATCACTCTACTGTCATTCTGGACTTTGGTGCTGACGTGGGCCTGGCCGCGCCTTCGTGCAAAAAAACTGACAGATACCCATCATAAATTGCTTTTGTCTGCATTCACCCTGTTAGTTCTTAGTATTCCAGGTGCTTGGGGGACATGGACAAGTCGCGAACGTGCGATTGTTCGCTTAACCGAAGAATCCCTTAAACTTACGCCAACCGTACTTGGCGAATACCTAGCACCGCTCGGAGAAGGCGATGTCGTACGCACACAGCGACACCTTAACGGGCATATTCGAGTCGAACTTTCAGGCGGACAAGTCGGGTGGGTGCGCGAAGAAGCGGTTGAGTCGGCATGGGGAGTCACCCCTCCGCGCTCCTTAGACGCCCCCGCACAGCCCTAAGAGTTTCCGCTCGCGCGGTTTACGATAGATGGGTTGGATGCGTTGTGCGCATTCTTGATCGATTCGTACTACGAGAAACCGCCACTTCAGCTTTTACGGCTACAGGGGGATGCGTATTCGTCATGGTTGCAGGCAATGCTGTGCGACAGATTGCTGGCGAATTCGCTGCGGGTCGTGTCAGTGCAGGCGAGGCTATTGAGTTAGTCGCTCTGCTTATTCCTGGCGTCATCCCTTATGCCCTACCCCTGGGCATGCTTGCAGGAATCCTGGTAGCTTTTGGCCGAATGGGGGCTCAGCAGGAGTTAACCGCGATGAAATCAGGTGGCATATCGCTCCTGCGAATTGCCGCGCCAACTTTAATTCTATCAGGTGTGCTCGCCCTAACCTGCTGTTGGATTAACCTCGAGGTCGCCCCACGCGCAAACAGCACTTACCGCGCCCTGCTATCTGGAGTGGCTTCGGATAATCCTGCCTCTGTCATCATCCCAGGTGAATTTTGTCGAAGCTTCCCAGGGGTCGTTCTACGTGCATCCAAGCGCGATGACGACGTACTCACTGACCTCTGGGTCTGGCAACTCGATGAAACCGGCCGACTCACACAGAGCACGCAGGCGATGACCGCAAAGATCACGCGCATACCTGGAACAGACGGCGAACCTGATTTAATTAAGATTGTAACAAAGGGCGCTCACATCGAGCGACTACCCGTCGGCGAGAATCAGCACGGCAAGCCATCTACCTTTATCTCCATGGCGGAAGCCGACTTTAAATTTCCAGTAGCGCGTACAGAGTCAGTCGGTAAACGCAAACTGCGCTGGTTAACGACCAGCGAGCTACTGGAAGCAATGGAAACGGGCTGGCAGGTGCCCCAGAATGCCAAACCTGAAGAAGTGGCCATCGCCAAACTCGAGCCACTCAAACAAATCAATGCACACCTAGCGTCAGCGCTTTCCGTCCTAACCCTTTCAGCCCTTGCTATACCGCTCGCTGTACGCGTTGGACGACAAGAAACCTTCATCAATGCGACTGTTGCCCTCGGGGTAGCGCTAAGCTTTTATGTTCTTTCCGCGATGGCTGCTTGGGCAAAATCGCCGAGCGTACACCCAGAAATATTGGTTTGGCTGCCGAATCTTTGCGTAGCCATCCTCGCCATGATACTCTTCCGGCGCGCCTCACGGCACTAATGGCCACTTATCGCTCTTCGCGATACCAACCGAAGAACGAGCTGGCCATGTGCCAAAGCGAGAAGACCTCGTTAAAGAGCTTCATGATGACAGCCCCAAGAACTTGGTCCTGGAGTGCATCCAGTCGGAAAATTCGTGGAGCAAGTCGGTAAGTCTCATACAGCGGCTGCGTGTTATCGAAAATCAAAACAGCCCACAACGGGAGGTCTGCAACCATTAGTCCGAAGCAGTAAAGGAGGGCGGTGCCATGGCCGAGAGGAGGCAAAACTTTCGATCGAGATACCAGCGGCCAAACCAGCAAAAGCGCGGGGAAGAACATCGATGCATGCTCGAAGATATGAACTGTTCGATCGCGAAGCGCCCACTCGTATAGCTCCGGAAAGTGCCAAACGGAAAAGCAAAAATTGAAACCGACAGCAGCGACCAAGGGGTGCGTCAGCAAGCGCAGCGTACGGCAAGTGCGCTTATGACGTAAAAGCCAGTTATCTAATATTTCAGGAGGGAGGCCGGTAACAACAAGCGGAGCAGCGACATAGATGAGCAGCATGTGCTGCAACATGTGTGCTGAAAAAAGATACGCCTCCCCGAGTTGATCCAACGGGGAGCCGACCGCGATAAACGCTGTGGCAATACCCAAATAGAATCGAATAGCGTAGCCGCGCGGATAGCCCATACCTGGAGCAATTTGCACACGCAAAGGTCCGCAAATCATCGCATACGCCCAACACACACCCACCACTAACAACAGGAGGAGTGGTTCAGTGTGCCAATGTAGCGGGAGTTTCACTCAGGCGCACTCAATGCGTGCAGATGGCACTGTGAGTGCATCCTGAGCCACTTCAAGTACTCACTGATAGTTGGCAAAAGCCACCTCGACAATCAGGAGAACCAAGCGGTGTCCACGCGATCAAAGGAAAACAGCGCAATCAATGCGGTAAATGTCGCACAGGCAAGGCCCAGACCAGCTATAAAGAGCCAGAAAAGTAACCGTGCATCATAAATCAGATGCATAAACCAAAGCACGACAGCAAAGAATTTACCGACCGACATCACTGTTAGTAAGGTCAAGATAAGTGCGACCGGCAACGGAAGGAAGATGACAACAATTTCTGCGCCCGTAATCACCGCCAGCCAAAGCGCCAACGTGATGAAGTGGTGGTAGCGACGTGTCTCCTCGGCGAGGAAATTGGCGTCAATCGCAGGTTCAGCGTGTGCAGACATGGGGAAGGGTTACGGGGCGAGAGTGGTAACTGCAGAACCCCAGATGCCATTGGGCCCTAGGTATTCGACGAGGTATACAACCGTAAAGATGATGATCCAAACAATGTCGACAAAGTGCCAGTACAGACCGGCAATTTCAACGTCGAGCGCCCCAACGTGTCCGCGCAACTTTCCGGTGAAACTGTAAAAGTATAACAGAATTAACCAGAGGATCCCAATGGCGACGTGGGTGCCGTGGGTACCAGTCAGCACATAGAAAGTTGAGCCGAAGACGCTGTTTTGAATTGTTAAGCCCTTGTGGTAGAAGTGAGTGAACTCGTAGACCTGACAGCCTAAGAAGATAAGGCCGAAGACAATCACACCAAGAACGTTGCGACGGAACGAGGCAATCTGCCCCTTGTGCATCGCGGACACCGCGAGTGCCATCAGGAACGACGACATCAAAAGAATGAAGGTTGAGAACGACGTTAGTTCGAGGTCGAAGAGATTTTGCACGAACCGCACATGTCCTTCTGCGTCGGTGAATCCTGTTGGGTAAAGCTTACGATAGAGTAAGTGGGTCGAAATTAATGTTCCAAAGAACATGCAGTCCGAGGCCAAGAACAGCCACATAATGAGCTTCTTGTTATCGATGCCCGTAGAGGTGGGCGCAGCAGCAGAGTCAGACATAGCGAATGATTTTAGGATTATGAGTGGACCGAAGCTGTAGGCGTCGGCGCAACTGACTTTGCAGAAGGCGTTTTCAGATGATAGCCGCCCGGGCCTTCAATCGCCCAAAGCCAGATACCAAGGAAGAGAACCCCAAGACCTGCGATGACCAACCATCCGAGATGCGGAATGCCCATCGACATCATCGGCAAGCCCAAGCCAATCATCAAGAAGCCGACGGATGCCAACAAGGGCATCCATGACTGACTTGGCATGTGAACCCCCTCAGGGCCGCCATCGGCCAGAGCGCCAATGCGCGCACCTCCATGCTTATGCTCAAACCAAGCGTCACGTGTTGCGACGATAGGTGTTTGGGCAAAATTGTAAGCCGGCACTGGCGATGGCAACGACCACTCAAGCGTACGTCCGTCCCAAGGATCTGTTTCAGTGCGCTTACCGCGCCAAGCCGTCCAAACTAAATTTGCAAAAGCCAAGAACACGCCCAGGCCAAGAATGTAGGCGCCTATCGTTGCGATAAAGTTCCAATCCTCCCAGCCATAGCCAGGCTGGTAGGTGTGCGTGCGGCGCGGCATCCCTGTCAGACCAAGGTAGTGCATGGGTCCGAAGGCTAAGTTAAATCCAAAGATAACCAGCGCTGAAGCAACGTAAGCAATCGCAGCGTTGGGCATGCGACCAAAGATCTTTGGGAACCAGAAGTACAAGCCAGCCATGAGGCCAAGCAGGACGCCGCCCAATAAGACGTAGTGGAAGTGTGCCACGACGAAATAGGTATCTTGTTGCTGCGAATCTGCGGGCGCAGAGGAGTGCATAATGCCAGAGAAGCCGCCGCACATAAACATCCAGATAAAACCGAGCGAGAGCACCATGGGGGGAGTGAAGCGAACCTGACCTCCCCAAATCGTTCCTACCCAATTAAAAATCTTAACGCCTGTGGGGACAGCAATCGCCATCGTGAGCAACGAGAAGGCAGCTGTTGGCACTGGGCCAAGGCCGGTTGTAAACATGTGATGGCTCCACACCGCAAACCCGAGGAACCCAATGACTGCACCCGAGAAAACGATGATGGGGTAACCAAAGAGTGCCTTGCGGGAGAATGTTGGGAGAATTTCCGAAACAATACCCATCGCCGGGAGCACTAGAATGTAAACTTCCGGATGTCCAAAGATCCAGAAGAGGTGCTGCCAGAGAATAGGCTGACCACCGTTGGTCGGGTTGAAGAAGTTGGCACCAAACTGACGGTCGAACATTAGCTCAATCAGCGCCACCGTGATGGCAGGGAATGCGAGGATGATAAGGAAGGCGGTGACCAACGTCATCCACGTGAACACAGGGAGGCGCATCATGGTCATCCCCGGTGCACGCATATTAAAGATTGTGACAATGAAGTTGAACGATGCCGCTAGCGATGCGACGCCAAGGATTTGAATGCCGATAATCCAGAAGTCCGTACCGACGCCCGTGAAGCGCTGGGCATGCAGGGCAGCGTCAGCTTGACCAAATGTGCCTGATAATGGCGCATACGAGAACCAGCCGTTCGCAGGAGCGAAATCTTTGTAAACTAATTTACCGTACCACTCGTAGTTATTAAACCAGCCTTGCAAATGGCCGAATTCGAAGACCCAAGAGACGTTCAGAGCGAAGGCACCAAAAACAAAGGTCCAGAGCGAAAATGCATTCAGGCGAGGGAAGGCCACGTCGCGTGCGCCAATTTGCAAGGGCACAAGGAAGTTAAAGAATGCCGCCGACAAAGGCATGACGCCCAAGAAGATCATCGTCGTCCCGTGCATCGTGAACATCTGATTATACATCGGTGCCGAAATGAAATCGTTATTCGCTTTCGCCAACTGGGTACGAATCGCCAGCGCTTCGACGCCACCCAGCAAGAAGAAGAACATCGCAAAGGCGCCGTAAAGGATGCCGATTTTCTTATGGTCGACGGTCGTCAACCAATCGAGCAAGCCAGTGGTACGATCGGGACGAATGAGACCAATGTCGCTACGTTCGACAGGTAGTTCAGTCTTGTCGGTGACAGGGGCGTGATGAGCGGCAGTTGCCATGGATTTAAAATTTGGGAATTAGTTAAGTGTCATCAGGTACTCGACAATCGCGTCGAGCTCAGCCTGGGTGAGTTTCACTTTGGTTTCGTTTAGGCCAGCGACATTGAACATGCGGTAATAGTGCATGCGGTTTCCGGGTTTAATATCTGCGCTGTGCACAGGCTTGCCATTGGCATCAACCAATACGCCCGATGAACCAATCCAGTCGGCGAGATTCTTGCGCTGCAAGACGGGATCAATCGGCGCGGAAAGCTCAGTGTTACCTTTAGCGTCGATTGCTAATTGCGTCGCCGGATCACGATTGTCGAGCCAAGCACCTGCGAGGGATGTGCGTGAAGCCACGTGGGTAAGGTCGGGACCAAAAGCGCCCGCATCATACTGTCCGCCAACACGGTGACACATCGCACATGTTTTTTGAGCAAAGAGCGCCTTACCTGTCGCCGCGAGCGAGTTTGCCGCAGGTTCAGCAGCAGGAGCGCGCTGCGACTCAACCCATTTTGCAAACTCTTCGGGTTCTACCACGCGACAGCGGAAGCGCATGTAAGCGTGTGAGTCTCCGCAAAACTCTGCGCACTGTCCGTAGTAAAGCCCAACCTGATCTCCTTGAATCCACATATGATTACGGCGACCCGGGATCATGTCTACTTTGCCCGCAATTTTAGGAACCCAAAAAGAGTGAATGACATCTTCTGACCGAAGATTGATGCGGACAGCTTTACCGCGTGGGATAACAAGCTCGTTCGGTATCGCGCGCTTGCCTTCTTGGGTCAGGCCGAGCTGCGGGTACTCGAAGCGGAACCACCATTGCTTACCAACAACATCAACAATCAAAACATCTTCGGCGACCTTGGGATCAACTTTGCCCGTGTACCAAGCAGAAAGCTTTGACGTGGGCTTTGCCTCGATGGGCACATCGTCCATATACCAAATGGCTTCGAGCGTCGGAATGGCGATGATCACAAGCGATGCCACCGAAGCCATAATCAAACCAATTTCGATCATCGGGTTTCCGTGACCTTGCTCGGGCGGAGGAGTATCCGATTGTCCGGGACGTTCGCGAAAACGAATAACCGCATAAACCAGGATGCCACCCACAAGCACGAAAAGGACGAGCGACAGCCAGACCGTGTCCATGAAGACGTCGAATTGCGACTGGGCTAACGGACCCTTAGGATCCATTGGCGACTGACGCCCGACCCACTCAGCTTTTGAACAACCCGTTAAGGCTAAAAATCCTAGCGGCAGAATACAGGCTGCCGCAAATCGGCGCATGGCACATCCCGTTAAGGTCAAAACTCCCAATGGCAGAATAGAAGTTAGCAGGAAGCGACGCACAGCGAGGAACATGGAACAGGGTTACCTATGGTTAGGAATGAATAAACGCAGGGTTGTCAGCGAAATACCACAGTAACACCCTCGCATTGAACCGCCCTGTAGCATCCCGGTTGCAGCAAGATACCTGTGGCTTTAGTACATGGCAGTGAACGATTTACAGTTTTATATTCCATTAAAATACCTTATCCAGCACCCGATGTAACCTACTGATGGAACGGGGAAGGGTTGACCTGCCGCCCTGCCCCTTCGACTTAAGGTAGATGCGATGGACAAGTCCGCACGGAACCCAGCTGCCTGATTGGCAAGGCCGGACCCTGCTCATGGGCATTGTCAACGTAACCCCTGACTCATTTTCGGACGGTGGAAAAATAAATAGCCCCGAAGCCGCCGCCGATTTGGCAGAAAAGTTATCCATCGAAGGGGCGGATGTTATTGATGTCGGCGCAGAATCCACCCGACCCGGGGCAACGCCTGTCGCGGCAACTGAAGAATTGCGCCGTCTCATTCCAGCAATCCAAGCCATCCGCAAACGTCTTCCGAAGATTGCGATTTCTGCCGACACGTATCGTTGCGAAGTCGCAGAAGCTGCGATTGCTGCCGGTGCAGATATTTTAAACGACGTCTGGGGCGCAGCGCCTGACAGTCCTCAAAGTAGTTTAGCAACGGTCGCGGCAAGTTGTCATTGTCCTTGGATCCTGATGCACAATCGCTCCACGCCCGTGTATCAAGACTTCTGGCCAAACATAATCGCAGACTTCCGCAGAGCCCTGGATCGCGCGGAGAAAGCGGGCGTGGCGCGTCACCAGCTATGGATTGATCCTGGGTTTGGATTTGGAAAAAGTCATGGTGAAAACCTCGAGGTGTTAAGTCGCCTAAATCGTATCAGCTCACTGGGGTTGCCGGTACTTTTAGGCACCAGCCGAAAATCAACTTTGGGCAAAGTGTTGCAGCAACCGGATCCTCTTGCACGCGGACCCGGAGATGCTGTGTGTGCGACCTGGGGAATCCAACAGGGCGCGGCCATGTTGCGCGTTCATGACGTTGCCGCCGTTCGCCCTTTGGTACAAATGACAGATGCCATTCGCTTGGGCAAAAGATGGATAAGCGGCTGATGCCTGCCCTTGGTTGCCCGACTAGGATTTGAACCTAGACTGACCGAGTCAGAGTCGGTCGTGCTACCATTACACCATCGGGCAGAAGACAGGAAGGTGGAGCCAGCAGACGGAGTTGAACCGACAACCTGCCGCTTACAAAACGGCTGCTCTGCCAATTGAGCTATGCTGGCGACCTTCTAGGCCAAAGAGCATTTTGAGGTCCCGAACAGGGTCAACCTCGTTTACAGAACTTGATTGGGGTTGAAGAAGGGCCGTCCTTGATGATAAATTTGGCCACCCCCTTCTACTAATATGACGAAGCTCCCTAAGTATCTGTGCGTCGCAACGAGTGCCCTTTTAATTGGATGTGCCTCTGGAGACGCCGAACTCAAAGACTCAGTGATGGTGAACTCCAAACCCAACGGAGCCATGGTCCAAGTCGACAATGTCCGCGTTGGACGCGCACCAATCCGCGTACAGCTTGAACGCTCACGAAATCACGAAATCACCGTTTCGGCATCCGGCCAAGCGACCCGAACAATTATCGTGCGGCCTTCGTTGAAGAATAACGACTACGGCTTCTCAGACGCGATTACGGTTGAATTAACAGCTGCCGACGGAGCAGTACCTGCTGAAGATATTAAAGAGTTCGATGAGTTAAAATCTGCATCATTGCTGCCCTTTGGCGCTAACCCAGAAACCTACGGTACGCTGGAAGCTGATTTAGCCGAAGCCAAGCAAGTTGCACAAAAACTAGACGCCCTCGCAGCCGCCGCTCGTAAGTCTGTTGAGAGAGCTGAAGAAGCGCTCGCGAAAGCCATCGAAGATGCCAAAACCAAACCCTCTGAAAATGAATCCGCGGCGGCAATTGATCTAAACAAAACCGAAGATTCGCTTCGCGCAAACTTAGCCTCGGCAGTTACGGCCGAAGAAAAAGCACGCCAATCTCAAAAAGCAGTCGCCGAACGCATCACCTTACTCGAGTCGATGCAAGAAAAACGCGAAGTGCCTCCTAAGCAGAGCATCGAAGAACTCGATGCCGCTCGCAAAACACTCGAAGAATCAAATGCAAAGATTGCCGAGATTCAGAAGATTATCCAAGACGCTAACGCAACCCTGGCAGCTGCCATCGTCGTTCGCGAAGACCTTACTAAAAATACAGGTGGGGTCAGCGAAGACGACCTACAAGCTCTCACCGATAAAGCCGAGAAACAGCGTAATGCCGCAAAAGAGACAGCCGAGAAACTTGAGCAGTCCGCAAAGGCTGTGAGCTCTCGCGTTGACGATCTTGCCCGACAAGTACTCGAGTCCAAAGCCAATCCAGATCAAGAAGCCGCCCAAAAGCTTGCCGCTGCTCAAGCACGTATCGTTGCGCTTGAAAACAATCTGGCCCAAGAAAAACTGACGAGCGAAAGCAATCAGCGCGCCCAACCCGTTGCCCAGCCCGTTGCCCAGCCCGTCGCCGCACCTGCGCCCGCACCTACATCCGAAACCGGTTTATCCGCTGCATTGGCCGCTGCACAGGCAGAAAGCCGCGCGCGCATATACTCCGAGTACACCGCTCGCAAAGGCTTGCTGGAACGGCAAGTCCGCAACGGAGAAGTCACTCGCGAGCAGTACCGTGTGCTTTTAGCACAACTCGATAAAGAGCTACGCCGTCTCTGATTTTACGATCAGCGATTAAGCCCAGCGTGATTGCTGGGCTTTTTTATTGGAACATTCCGCACACTCGACCACGTTTAATCCATGTCCGAAAACCTAAGCCGCACGCCCCTCTATGCCTTCCACGTTGCCAACGGGGCACGCATGGTGCCGTTTGCCGGCTGGGAGATGCCCGTTCAGTATACCGGCATCCTCGAAGAACACTTGGCTGTACGCCGCACCGCAGGCCTATTTGATGTCAGTCACATGGGTGAATGTCGTGTAACCGGCAAAGATGCGGCTGTGTTTCTTGACCGCGTAATGACCAACACCATGGCCACGATTCCTGTGGGTATGGCGCGCTACACCATTCTCTGTCAGCCGGATGGTGGCTGTGTCGACGACCTCATTGTCTATCGCCTTGGACCCGAAGAATTCCTCATCTGCCTCAATGCTTCCAATGCTCCGAAAGACATTGCGTGGCTACGTGCACAGGTCGGCTCATCCCAAGTCAAAATCGCCGACGAGTGCGCGCAGTGGGGCCAACTAGCCTTACAGGGACCAGCGGCTGAAGCGATCTTAGCGTCCCTCACTTCCGTAAAACTCGATAGCATCAAGCGCTTTGCCTTTGTCGTCACCACTGTCGCAAATGTCAGCGACTGCATCATCTCCCGGACTGGCTACACGGGTTCACCTGGCTTTGAAATCTATTTGCCGGCGGCGAGTGCCACCAAAGTTGCTGAGGCCATTTTAGCTGCGGGCAAACCACACGGACTCCTCCTGACGGGCCTAGGCGCGCGCGACTCCCTGCGACTCGAAGCTGGCTACCCGCTCTATGGACATGAAATCTCCGAGGTCATTTCACCGATTCAAGCTGGCCTAGGTTGGACGGTTAAGTTCTCCAAGCCTGAGTTTATCGGCCGCGAAGCACTTAAGAAGCAGGCCGATGGCGCCCTATCCTCTTCAGTCGTACTCTTCTCATTGGCCGATCGACGCATTGCCCGCCAAGGAACGCCCGTCTTTGCTGGAGACGCTAAAGTTGGCGAGGTCCTTTCAGGCACGCACTCGCCTTTACTCAATAAGCCAATTGGCACGGCTTTAATTAGCTCAGATGCCCTAGCCAAAGGAAACCTTACTGTGGACATTCGTGGGAATCGAATTCCTTTGGAAATTTCTGCAGAACCTTTTGTGAAGTGAGGGATTGAACTATTTTCCTGAGACCCCTTCCTTTCACTAACCTTCCCCATGAGCTCCCTCCCTTCCGACCTTCGCTACACCAAAGACCACGAGTGGCTGCGCCTTGAAAATGACGGTACCGCTACCATTGGCATTACCGATCATGCCCAGGCCGCTCTCGGCGACGTTACCTTTGTTGATCTCCCTAAGGTAGGCGCGACCTTCGCAGAACATGCAGTTTTCGGAACTGTCGAATCGGTTAAGGCTGCCTCCGATCTCTACTGTCCCGTTGCTGGAACAATTATTGGCGTGAATGCTGAACTTAACGGCTCGCCTGATCTCGTTAATCGCGAGCCCTACACGGGTGCTTGGATGATTCGTATCAAGCTGGATAATGCCGCTGCTGCGCAAGCACTGCTCACAGCGGACCAGTATAAGCAATTACTCTAAGAAAACGCCGCTGGCGCCGCCTAGCGTGCGGCTTTATCACCATCGAGATTACGCTCGAGTTGACGTGCTAGCCGTACAAACGGCAGACCGAGTAATAAGTAGATAATTGCCACGAGTAGGCCTAACAAAAAGTAATCGTAGTACTGCGTGGCGAGTCGCTGGTAGGACCCTGTGAGTTCGAGCAACGTAATCATCGAGACAAGGGATGAATCTTTCAGGAGGCTAATGAAGTCGTTCGTCATTGTCGGCAGGCACACGCGCAGTGCTTGTGGAACAATCACGTGCCGCAGTGCCTGGCGCTGTGTAAGCCCCAAAGCTAAAGCTGCTTCGAGTTGCCCTCGGGGAACGCCGCGTAAGCCACTTCGATAATTCTCCGCTTCGTACGCAGCGTAGTTTATTCCCAGCGCCAAGACACCAGCCACAAACGGCGGGAACTGGATGCCGATATTGGGCAATCCATAATACAGAAAGAGGGTTTGGATAAGCAGGGGCGTTCCGCGAATAACCTCAATCCACGTTGTCGCTATCCACGAAAGTGGAGTCGGACCATAAACACGTGCGAGCGCAAGGATAAGGCCAAGTGCAACCGCCAGAAGCATGGCACTCAAAGAAAGTGCGAGCGTCAAACTAGCGCCTTTGGCTAAGAGCGCGAGGGCTTCGGGCGAAAAATACCGGGCGAGTTTCTCTATCCAAGAAACTGAGTCACGCACCCGGCTCAAATAATCAAGGTAGCCATCGGGCGTTCCGAGTGGCTCAGGGGGTTGCCCGTGCAAAGACGCTTGAGCAGGCCCCCAGAGATCCCACTTAGAAAGAATCCGCCTTAGTTCACCGTCCGCGATCATACTACGTAAGGCAGCATCAATCGGGACCTTTAGGGCACTCCCTTTCCGCAAAGCAATGGCGTAACGAATTTCTCCAATCGGCTCGCCAATTAATTCAAGGCGCGGATCAGGCCCGGCATAATACTTGGCAATCGGTACATCTAGAAGGACGGCGTCGATACGGCCGGCGGCGAGATCGTTGTAAGCCTGTAATTCTTGGTCGTAACGGACGGCCTCAACGCCGGGAGTATTCTCCAATAATTCAAGCGCCAGGGTCTGACCGAGCGTACCCACACGCAAACCCGACATCGCTGCAAGCGATTCAGGACGTGGGCCACCGCGACGAACCACGATTTGTTCATAGCATTTGAAATAAGGAATGGAAAAATCGACTTCCTTGGCTCGGTCATCGCTGATCTCAATTCCGTTGATGGCTATATCGTATGTGCCAGCTTGTACGCCCGGAACTAGGCCATCCCAATCATTGCGAATAGCCTTTGGCTGACGCCCAATGCGACGGGCAATGGCATCGACAATGTCTTTCTCAAAACCCACCAGCGCATCGGTGTCGTCGGGGTGAAACGCATATGGCACATTACCGTCGGTGGCAGCGCCCCAGGTTAACTCGGGCAACGGTTCACGCGCCGCAAGCGACGCCATTAACAATAAGAGCGCATATCTCATGCTAAACATGAGCGCAAAAAGCGCTGGGTGCGCTCATCGCGCGGTGCCGTGAGTAAATCTGCCGCATCTGCCACAACTTCGCCGTGGTCAAGGTGGATGGTGCGACACGCAAGCGCCCGCGCAAAGGGCATGTCATGTGTGACAACAATTTGGGCGAGACCTTCTTGCTGGCGGTCACGAATGAGCGCGACGACGTCGGCCGTTCGCTCAGGATCAAGTGCACTCGTCGGCTCATCGTAGAGCACGGCGTCCGGGCGCAGCGCAAGTGCGCGAGCAATGGCGACGCGCTGTTGCTGTCCGCCAGAAAGTTGGTGCGGCCGACGGTTAAACAGCTCTGGCGACACGCCAACCCGCGCGAGTAATTGCTCGGCGTAATCCGTATCTTCTTTTGCAAACTTAGGCCGCAATAGTCCAGGTGCGAGCAGCAGATTGCCCATCACATCTAAATGCGGGAAGAGATGAAATCCCTGAAAGACCAAGCCAACACGACGACGAAGATCAAGGGGGGAAACCGGGGCTCCATCCAAAGTAATCGAGCCCCCATCCACAGGCTCCAGTCCATTGAGACAGCGCAGGAGGGTCGACTTCCCGCAGCCAGAAGAACCAATCATACAAACGAGTTCGGCCGGTCTTAGGTGCAGGCTAATACCTTTTAAGACCTGTATACTACCATAGGCCTTCGAAATGAGTTCGGCGCGCAGATCGGGCACGGCGTTAATTTGAGGGCAAGCCGTGACCTCTGCAACGCCCGAGACGCTTGCGCTCCGCCCTTTCGCTTCTAAGTTAGCAGCGTGTCTTTTGCCGAAGTCCATGCCGCCCACCCTTGGGACATTACCCGAGCTAGCATTGCTGCGTGTACAGAAAAAGACGTTCTCCAGGCACTTGAGCGAGCGAAAGCCGGCAACTGCCAACTCGATGATTTTCGCGCGCTCATCTCTCCGGCAGCGCAACCCTACCTCGAGACAATGGCTCAACTGAGCCACGCACGCACCGTCCAGCGATTCGGACGAACGATGCAGCTCTTTGCACCCGCATACCTTTCGAATGAGTGTCAGAATGTTTGTACCTATTGCGGCTATAGCGCGGGAAATAAAGTCCCACGGCGAACACTTAACCCGGTTGAAATCCTTCGCGAAGCTGCCGCCATTCGTAAACTCGGCGTTGATCATGCGCTGCTACTAACAGGGGAATCGACGAAGGTTGGCGTGGATTATTTCGTTCAAGCGCTCGACCTACTACGTCCACACTTCGCGTCGTTATCAATGGAAGTACAGCCCTTAGAGGTCGAAGAATATGTCCGGCTCCGACAGCATGGATTAAACGCCATCTTAGTTTACCAAGAAACTTACCATGCGGAGACATACCGCACACATCACCCGAAAGGTCGCAAATCCGAGTTTGGCTGGCGACTAGATGCCCCAGATCGCGTAGGGCAAGCAGGGGTACATAAGATTGGCTTAGGGGCACTCTTTGGCCTCGAAGATTGGCGGACGGAGTGCTTCTTCACGGCACTGCACCTCGACTGGCTTGAGCGCAAACACTGGCGGAGCCGATTCAGCGTATCATTCCCTCGTTTACGTCCACATGAAGGTAACCTTAAGCCAAAGGTTGAAATGACGGACCGGGATCTCGTCCAAGCAATCTGCGCATTCCGTCTCTTGAACGGAGAAGTTGAGCTGAATTTAAGTACGCGCGAAAGTGCGGCGTTTCGCGATAAAGCCTTTCGTATTGGCGTCACTGCGATGTCGGCTGGCTCGCGAACAAATCCCGCAGGCTACTCCGAAGGTGCGGAAGCATCCTTGGAGCAATTCTCGATTGAAGATACGCGCTCTCCCGCTGAAGTTTCCACAATGCTCAGCGCCGCTGGCTACGAAACTATCTGGAAAGACTGGGATGCATCGTATGACCAAGCGGAGGCGATTCCTAAATAATTTATGCTACGTGCTTGGCTTGAAAAACCTCTGCGCCCCGGCGCAACAACCGTCACCCTCTCGCCGGAAGAAAGCGGTCACCTGGTGCGCAGTCTGCGCGCCCGCCGCGGAGACGTTGTAGTTGTTCTCGATGGCTCAGGCATGATTGCCGAAGGGCGTTTAAGCAGTGCCGATGGCAACGCCGCCATCATCGAGTTACTCAAAGTTTCGCGCGCGCCTGAATCCTTTCCCCATGTCACGCTCGTTCAGTCTATGCCGAAAGGCGGCACGATGGATGACCTAGTTCGCTCGGTCGCTGAAGCGGGAGTTAACGAAATCCAGCCGTTAATGACGGCGCGCTGCGAAGTCAGGCTAGACGCCGAGCGCTCACAAGCGAAAGCAGAGCGTTGGCGCGATCAAGTTATCGAGGCCTGTAAGCAATGCGGAAATCCTTGGGCAGCCAAAGTACAGACACCGAATTACTTTCGCGCTTGGTGCGATGCCTTACCGCCTATAACAGAAGGTGAATTACGATTAACCGCATCCTTGGAAATTGATGCCGAACCGGTCGGACTACTTCGGCTAACTGGTATTACGCGAGTCGTCTGGCTCGTGGGCCCTGAAGGAGACTTGAACCCCGAAGAGCTCGCTGCCGCTCGGCATGCAGGATTCAGACCAATTTCACTTGGCCATGCGGTACTGCGCGCTGAAAACGCCGCACTGGCCTGCATCATTGCAACCCAGGTATTGAGCCAGCAAGTGAAGCACTCTTAACGCCGTCCAGGCGCTTTCGCGACGACGGCCTTCATACGTCGCAAAATTTCGCGTAGGCGATCTCTTGGACATCCAAAGTTAATGCGCACGTGCCCTGCACCCGCAAAGTCGGCACCATTACCAAGACCGACGCCACCCTGCTCAAAGGCTGCATGTGGATCTTCGTAACCGAGTGCAGTTGCATCAATCCAAGCTAAGAAACTCGCCTGTGGACGCTGCCGCAACACAAGCCCAGGCATGTCCTTCAACTCCCTCTCGATGAGATCAACATTGCCACGAAGGTAATCAATCACGGCTAAACGCCAAGGCTCGCCGTGATTGAAAGCAGCCTCTGTTGCCGCCATGCCAAAAATATTTTGGTCCAACGAAAGGCCCTGTAAAATCCTGCGGAAGCGGGTGCGTACCGCGCTATCAGTGATAATTGCAAATCCGCAGGTTAGCCCAGCCACATTATAGGTCTTACTCGCAGCCATGAGAGTAACTGTGCGAGCGGCGGTATCATCAGATAACGTCGCGAAAACGGTGTGTTTAATCTTCGGGTCGAGAACCAGGTCGCAATGGATTTCGTCAGAGCAAACGAGCAAGTCATGGCGCTTCGCCAACTCAGCTATACGCAGCAACTCTTCGCGCGAGAAGACGCGCGCCAATGGATTGTAAGGGCTGCACAACAAGAGCACTTTCGCTTCAGGTTGCGCGCATGCTTTCTCGAGTGCGGCCCAGTCAAACGTCCATTGTCCGTTTTCAAAAGCCATGGGGACTTTAAGCAATCCGCGCTCCGAAAGCGTCGGCGCATTCAAAAATGGTGGGTATACAGGGAAAGTGCTGACGACAGACTGTCCCGGTGCGCAACCCATGCGGATCGCAGCATGAATTCCCGGAACCAGCGAACACATGAAAGTGATGGTTTCTTTACCAATCGTCCATTGATGCCGGTTTTTAACGTGATTCACCACCGCCTCAAACGTACGGTCGCGCTGAGCGGGGTAACCATAAACACCGTGAGCTGCGCGCGCCCGTACTGCTTCGACGACTTCTGGAGGCGAAGTGAAATCCATATCGGCAATCCACGAAGGGATGATGTCACGCCCAGTGTACTTATGCCACTTGGTGCTGTCGCTTGTTGAGCGGTCGGGACAACTATCGAAGTCAAACGACATAGAAGAATGGGCAATGCTTGAGTTGTCTTCCTTTCTGAGCAAATGCATTTTGCATGATTCGATGGCAATTTTAGTCCAATGGGTTTTCGATAGTCAGGAGCCTAGTCACTAAAGGGAAACACCTGCATACAATTCGCCTATAAGCTCAGGGTAATTCAGGCCTTTGACTCTTTGGGCGTTAAGAGGAATTTAAAATACCCATGACTGAAACTCGCACACTCCAGGAGCAAG
>DNHH01000012.1:0-326 GCA_003485955.1 Opitutia bacterium | reverse complement strand
TCGCACACTCCAGGAGCAAGAACTACTGGATGGTTTGGTCGACTTCATCTTCCCCCGGGATTGCATTCTCACTGGTGAACCCCTCGAGGCAGGCCCATGGCGGCACCTTTCTTCTAAAGGTGTGGCTAAACTTCAACGCATCACTGACCCGCGGTGCGGGACATGCGGCCATCCGTTTTTTGGTATACTTGTAGGACCGAGAAGCTGCACGCATTGTGTGGGGCTAAGCCCTGGCTTCGGACGAGCCATCTGTGCCTTCCAGTTAAAGGATGAGATGCGCCACCTTATACATCGTATGAAATATCGCAGGGAAACTTTTCTCGCTA
>DNHH01000051.1:11239-12003 GCA_003485955.1 Opitutia bacterium | reverse complement strand
GAGCCTCACGTTCGACCCTCCTTTCCCCCGGGAGAGGCACGGCCGGAGACCTCCGGGCCCGCGACTCACCGGGAATCTACATCCTTATAATTCTACACTCATGAAGCAGCTCCAGTTAACCGTCAAAACCCGCGAGGGCAATGGTCGTGGCCCTTCCCGTCGCCTCCGCGTCGCGGGTGCCATCCCAGCCGTTATTTATGGCAAATCCGGCAATCGTATGATCGCAGTTGATCAAGTCGCTTTCCGTTTACTGATGCGCGCTAAGGGCCCAGCTGCCGCTTTGATTGAACTCTCTGTCGAAGGTGCAGGCAAGATGCTCACTTTGATTAAGGAGTTTCAGCGCCACCCCATCACTCAGAAGTTCCTCCATATCGACCTTTTGGAAATCGATCCTAATGTGCCGATGACTGCTCCTGTGCCTGTGCGCACTATCGGTGAGCCGGTCGGTGTGAAGATTGATGGTGGTACTCTAGCGCTCGTTTCCCAGACCGTTACTGTGCGCTGTCTGCCGAAAGATCTCCCTGAGTTCCTCGAAGTCGATGTCTCGCACCTCAAGGTTAACGAATCGATTCACGTCGGCGAAGTTAAGCCTCCTGCAGGCATCACCTTCCCTGGAGACTTGAAGCGAGTCATCGCCATTGTCTCCGAAATGGCAGCTGAAGAAGTTGCTTCCACCCCTGGTACAGGTGCACCTGTGGTCGCTGCGGATGGTACGGCTGCTGCTCCTGCGGCAGATGGAGCGGCTGCTCCTGCGGCTGCACCTG
>DNHH01000051.1:10716-11069 GCA_003485955.1 Opitutia bacterium | reverse complement strand
CGGCTGCTCCTGCGGCTGCACCTGCAGCTGGCGGCGACGCTGCCAAGGCTGCTGCTGCGCCTGCGGCCAAAAAGTAAGTTTCTCGCTGGGCAATGCCCGGTTCCTTTCCCGTTCTTTGAAGTCCAATGCCTCCTGCGGTCATCGCCGCCCTCGGCAACCCCGGCGCAGAATACGCCGCCACCCGCCACAACGCGGGNNTGGATGGTGCTCGATGCGCTCGCCGAAAAAATCGGTGCAGCGTGGCGAGCCGAATCGCGGTTCCCAGCCCTTGTGGCCAAGGCGAACTTCGCTTCGAGTTCCGTTCATCTCATTAAGCCGTTAACGTTTATGAATGAATCTGGAAAGCCGATCGC
>DNHH01000051.1:10361-10512 GCA_003485955.1 Opitutia bacterium | reverse complement strand
TTCCTTCGGTTTCACCGAATTGAATCTGCCGCATGTGTCGTCTTATACGACGACATCGCTTTCGAGCCAGGCGTCATGCGTCTAACCGTCAATGGTTCTGACGCGGGTCATAACGGTGTTGCCAGCTGTATCACCCACCTCGGGGATAACT
>DNHH01000051.1:9416-10130 GCA_003485955.1 Opitutia bacterium | reverse complement strand
CCGCCCAAGACCTCGCCGACCATGTACTTGGTCGAATGCCGGAAGCAGACCGAGCCGACCTCGAGCGCGCCACACCCGACTTCATTAACGGACTTCAAACACTTTTTATGCACGGTCTACCCGCTGCCCAAAACATCACCAATACACGTAAACCATTATGACAAAGACCCAAACTCGCCGTTCGTACCGCGCCACCCTGGTGCTGGACCTTCGCGGCGCCACTGAATCCCCCGATGCGTTGATCGAGAAGCTCAAGGACACCTTTAAGGCTGTCGACGCTGTCGTTTCTGAAGTTCGCAATCTCGGGCAGCGCGAGTTCGCACGCGTGGTTGACCGTCGCCTTCCTTCAGGTCTCTACGTCCAGTTTGATTTTAAAGCACCTGTGACCGCCCCCGTCGCCTTCCGTGAGAAGCTTCGTTTGGACCGCACAGTGAATCGTATCCTGATTCAGTCCGTTTAATCTCTTTTTACTCTACCCATGGCCGCTTCCTTTAATCGCGTTATTCTCGCTGGTAATATGACCCGCGATCCAGAGTCGCGTGCGCTTCCAAGCGGCCAGGCTCTCGCGAAGTTCTCGTTAGCCGTCAATCGCTCCTACACCACGAAGGAAGGCGAGAAACGCGAAGAAGTTACGTACGTTGATGTAGAGTCTTACGGCAAACAGGCCGAAATTATTTCCAAGTATTGCACCAAAGGTTCCGGCATCCTCGTCGA
>DNHH01000051.1:3715-9227 GCA_003485955.1 Opitutia bacterium | reverse complement strand
CGTCGAAGGTCGCCTTAAGTTGGATCAGTGGGACGACAAGAAGACGGGCGAAAAGCGTTCACGCCTCGGCGTGGTGCTTGAAAACTTCACCTTTATTGGTGGTCGCGCTCCAGGTGCTACGTCTGATGGCGACAGCCCTGCGCCTCGCTCCGGCGGTGCTCGTGGCGGTGCAGCTCCTGCTAACGACACCCCTGTCCCTGAAGACGACGTTCCCTTCTGATTTTTCTTAAACCTATAATATTTAACCCAAGTATACACCTATGGCTCTCACCGAAGTTCTTCTCATTAAACCTGTCGACGGTCTTGGCGCCGAAGGCGAACAAGTTCGCGTTCGCGCCGGCTACGCTCGCAACTACTTGCTTCCGCAGGGAATTGCACTGCCCGTCAATCAAGCTAACCGCAAATACATCGAGTCCTTGCAAAAGGCTCGGGTCGTACGCGAAGCTCGCGACCTAGAAGTCGCTACGGGTCTCGCAGCTAAGCTCCAGTCCATCTCGCTCGTATTCGCCGTGAAAACCGGTGAAGGTGGCAAGATGTTCGGTGCCGTGAGTACTGCAGAAATCGCTGCGAAGTTAGCAGAGGCTGGCATTCAGCTCGAACGTAAGCGCATTCACCTTGGACAAGGACCTATTAAGGTTTTGGGTAAGCACGCTGCGAACGTCCGCCTCCATTCAACAATGACCATCGAGTTACCCTTCGAAGTTATCTCCGAGAACCCCATTGCAGAAGAGTCCGCACCGATCGAAGAAGCTGAGAGCACTGAGCCCAAGAAGCCACGTCGCCCGAAGAAGGAAAAACCAGCCAAGAAGGCTGAGTAAGCTCCCCAAGGCCCCTCTTAAGAAGCCCACTTTGGTGGGCTTCTTTGTTTTTAGCCCCGAGTGCCTTTGTCGATAAGTTATAGAATAAGTCGTGGATGGTTCAGGCTGTCTTGCTCACTGACTTAAGATTCACAATGTGACCCTTTCTTTCATGGCCGAACGCTCATTTCAAAAACGCCGTCTCCCCGATCCAAATGCACCGGCTGGCGATCGCGTACCCCCACATAATTTAGATGCCGAAAGAGGTTTGTTAGCGAGTGTGCTGATTGATGGTGGCGATACTTTGCAGGCCTGCCTGCAGGATCGATTAATCGCTGGGCATTTCTTTAGCCCAGCGCACCAAGATATTTTTCAGGCTGCCATCGATCTTTCGCAGCAGAACGTCGGCATCGATGAAATTACGCTCACCGAGCAGTTGCGTCGCAAAGGTCAACTCGAAGGCGTGGGCGGAACAACGTACGTCAACGAACTTTCAAGCCTGGTTGCATCAACAGCCAATTCGCGCCACTGGCTTACCATTGTTCGCGAAAAGTTTTTCCTTCGTCAATTGATAGCGACATCAGTTTCCACCGTTGAAAAGGCTCACTCACATGCGGACGGCATCGACCGTCTCTTAGAAGATGTTGAACAGGCCTTTTTCCGTATTAGCGAGTCGCGCATTGCTGACAGTGTTCAACCTGTCGACAAGCCCATTGGCGAGGCGATGGATTTGGTTGAGCGCATCATCCATAACCGTTCTGCGGCCAGTGGTCTACCAACAGGGTTTGATGGCCTTGATGGGCTTACATTTGGTTTCCAGCCTGGGCAGATGGTTGTAGTGGCGGCGCGTCCAGGTATGGGCAAGACCTCAATCGCACTTAACTTTATCGAGGCGGCTCTCTTTCCGAAGCGCGAGGGTGCTAAGCCTGCACGCATCTTACTCTTTTCGTTAGAAATGCCTTCGCGTGAGTTGGCGTTGCGATTGTTGTGTTCACGTGCGCGTGTGAATCTGGGCAAGCTCCGGAGTGCACACCCGGACGCTCAGGCCCAACGAGATTTGGTTGATGCAGCCCGGGAGTATAAAGGACTCCCATTGTTTATCGATGATACGGGTGGTCAGACTATTTTAGAGATTCGTGCGAAGTGCCGTCGCGCACATGCCCGTAACAAACTCGACATGATTGTCATCGATTACATCCAATTGATTAATGGCTTGGATGCCGGTCTGCCGCGCGAACAGCAAATTGCCGAAGTTTCTCGCAGTATTAAGGCGATGGCTAAAGAGTTTGAGGTGCCTGTGATCGCCTTAGCTCAGCTTAATCGTAAATCCGAAGACGAAGGTCGTCAGCCGCGCATGTCTGACTTGCGTGAGTCTGGCTCTATTGAGCAAGACGCCGACATCGTCCTGCTAATAGCCAAGGCCAGCGCTTCAGATCGTAAGGCGCTCGAAAACGACGCGGAGGTCGCGGATGCCAATGGGATGCTCCTCCGTGAGCTCATTGTTGCCAAGAACCGCAATGGCCCTACGCATGATATCAAACTTTACTTCAATCCTGCGCTCACTCGATTTGAGACCCCAGCACGCGAACAACCTTATTCATGAACTCTCCTTCACGTCATCTTGCCTGCCTTCTGCTGGCAGCTGCGCTTCTCCCGGTCTGCGCTTTGTCGGCAGAGCCGAACGTCCGCAAGGTCACTATTGAGGTTTCCGGAGCTGGAGCAGTCTCTTCAGCTTTTGTGCTCGGCCATGTTTCACTTCAGGAAGGTGCACCTTTTTCCCGAGAGTCTGCATCGGATACTGTGCGTGCGCTTTATGCAACGGGTCGATTTGCACAGGCGGAAGTTATCCCAACGCTGGACCCAGTTAGTGGCCTGATTGATGTCCGCATCATTGTTGAGCCACGGCCCCTTATTTCTGCTGTTCGCTTCGAAGGCCTCAATGGATTAGAGGATGAATCTGATTTAATTGAAGACTTAGGCATACGCGTTGGGGATGCTTTAGATCCTTCAGTACTCGCCCGTGGCCGTAATAAAGCTATCGAGCGCCTGCGAAAAAATCGGCCATTCTCGACTATTGATTTACGCCGCGAGCAAGGCTCCGACGGTCGCGTGGCAATTATCGCGGTGGCATCCCTGACACCTTCACTGCGAGTGGGTAAAGTCGAAGTTGATGGTGCCAAACAAATTGATGAAGATGAATTGCTTACCGGTGCAGAGTTGAAAATTGGCAGCTGGCGCTGGTGGAAGCTTTCCGGCTTAACAGGTGGCGGTCGCTTGAGTGCCGACGATTATCGTCAAGACTGTGAACGCATATTGGCCTATTACCGCGCGCGCGGATTCTTGGACGTCGAAGTCGGTTCGACGGACGCAGCTACACAATGCACCGTGCGCGATGTTTCTGGCGACCAAGGCTGGGTGGATGTCGTCTATCGCATTCAAGAAGGTCGGCGCTACGTGGTTGGAGATGTGCAGGTGAGCGGTAATGAGCTTGGTAAGAGCGAAGGTTCACCTTTCCGCACAGAGAAACTGCTCAAGCTCATTGCTAACCAGGCTGAAGACGCCGGTCTCATCAGTTCAGGAACTGACCAGCTTGCCCCGGGTTCTTGGTATAGTTCCGCCGCGGTTGAAGTCGCAGTGGACAAGGTTCGTGCTGCCTATGGCAGTCGCGGCTACCTCGACGTTCAAATCGGCGTTGTCCGTACGCCCAATCTTTCGACGGGTGCGATCGACGTGCGCTTTGAAATTCGCGAAAGCAATCCAAGTACCGTCCGCCAAGTTTTGATTGAAGGAAATACCAAGACGCGCTCGACCGTGATTGCCCGCGAACTTGCTTTAGCCCCAGGAGACCTCTTTGACCTGCAGGCTGCTCGTCGTACCGAGAGCCGCCTCCGCAATACCCGGTTTTTCGAAAGCGTACGGGTCACGCCTGTCCCAACACCAATACCTGATCAGCGTGACTTGTTGATTGCCTTAAAGGAAGGCCCGACAGGTATGGTTTCGTTTGGTGCAGGGTTTAGCTCAGTCGAGCAGCTGGTTGGATTTGTTGAATACTCTGAAGGTAATTTTGACGCCTTTAATCCTGAGGGCTGGTTCCGTGGCGGTGGTCAAAAATTCCGTTTACGCGTTTCCGCTGGAAATCTTTCTAATTCGATTGAGCATAGCTTTGAGGAGCCTGCTCTTTGGGAGCGTGATTTAGCAGTTGGTTATAATATCTACCAACGCTTCGCTGGTTATCAATCAAGCTACTACGATCTTAGCACACGCGGTTTCGATGTCTATGCACGTCGTAATATCTTTGGAATCCAGTCGCGTCTTTCCGTTGGTACTCGATCCGTTGAGTTGACGAGTGTGAATGCAGCGGTGGTTCCGCCAGACGTTTTGGCGGAATCTGGTCAAAGAAAATCCATTCCTGAAGTGGTGCTTTCGTTGGTGCGCGATACGCGCGACGAGTTCACATTTCCAACGCGTGGCTACCGCGTTGCGTTAACCAATACACTTGCAGGCGGTTGGCTTGGCGGGGACGTAGATTATCTGAAGACAGATTTACGTATGGGCCGCTGGTTCCTGATTTCTCGTGAAGCTAATCAAACAATCTCGTTCTATGCACGCACCGGTACTTATCAGCCCAACGCAGCGGTGCCGTTTTACGAACGCCAAGAATTAGGCGGAGCCTATGACTTACGTGGATTTAAATATAACTATGTCGGCGCGCCTGATACATTCCAGACAGGTGCGACCACGGCGCTCTACCAGCCAGTGGGTGGTCTCACTTACGGATTATTTACCGCCGAATATACCATCCAAGCTTCTGACACCTTGCGGTGGGCTCTCTTCACGGATTGGGGCTTCGTAAACAAAGAGTCGAATGACTTCTCCACGAGCGACATGAATGGCGACTATGGTATCGGCCTGCGCATTCTTTTGGGAGGGGCTGTTCTGCGCTTGGACTTCGGATTCCCGCTTTCGCCAACGACCGTTCAGACGCCCACCGGGCCTCAGATAGTGAATGATAACGGAATGCAGTTGAACTTCAGTTTCGGCACCTCGTTCTAAGCTTAGGCTAGGCAAAGGGGGTTCTTTCTTAGGGTTGCCAACCCTAGGGCTCTCGTTTCTGCTTATCCATCCCCATGAAAACCCTCACCGCACTCCTCTCGATGGCAGCTGTTGTCGTTACAGCAGGTAACCCCCCTAAGACGGGCGTCGTCGATATTAACGAAATCACTAAAAAGTATAACAAAGCCGTTGAGCAACAGGCTAGCATCCAAAAAAGTGTGGATGCCGGCAAAGTCACTCTTCAGGACAAACTCGATGAAGTTCAGCGCTTAAAAGAAGATCTTGTTGATACCCAAAAGCGCGCACAGTCGCCTTTGCTCAGCGAGTCTGGTAAGCAGCAAATTGCCGGCGAGTTTAAGGTTAAAGAAGAGCAGTTCCGCCAAAAGTACTCGGCGCTCCAACAGCTCGATCAAGAAGTGGGTAAAACCATTCAAGGTCGCATTCAGGAAATGAGTCGTGCACTCGATGCAGACATTCGTCCTGCGGTTGAAAAAATTGCGAAGTCCAAGGGTCTTGACGTTATCCTTCCAAAGGGTGGCTTGCTCTATAGCGACGCCTCGCTCGACATCACCGATGCGGTGATTGCAGAGCTCAACGCCAATTATAAGTCCGGCGCTCCCAGCCCAGCCGCTAAATAAGTGACCGACGCGCCCCTGCCCAGC
>DNHH01000051.1:3029-3555 GCA_003485955.1 Opitutia bacterium | reverse complement strand
GACCGACGCGCCCCTGCCCAGCAGGGGCGCTTTGTTTGCATAAGATGAAACTTTCTCTCACCATCGATCAAGTCGCCAGCCTCACCGAGGCGGTGTCAGTCGAGGGTGAGGCGGGAACTCGTTCACGAGTGCTTATGGGGATTGCAGCACTTGCGGACGCGAGTCCTGAAGACCTCTCTTTTTTGGCAAATCCTCGTTACGTCGAGGAGCTTGCGAGTTCACGTGCCGGTGCGGTGTTGGTTGCTGCCGACCACCCGGGTAAACCCCTTGCGGGCCAAGTCTACATACGTGTGGCCAAGCCTTCGTACGCTTTGGCTTTAGTCTGCGCTTCCATTGAAGCGCGCCTCTGGCCGAGACCTGCTGCGGGAATTCACTCAACAGCATCGATTGATCCGAAGGCCCGTGTTGATGCTACTGCGAGTATCGGCCCGGGTTGCACAGTTATGGCGGATGCCACGATTGGCGCGCATGCCGTGCTTGAAGCACAGTGTCACGTCGGAATCGCTGCACGTATTGGATCTGAAAG
>DNHH01000051.1:2580-2717 GCA_003485955.1 Opitutia bacterium | reverse complement strand
TCGAGCGTATCCCGCAAATTGGTTACGTTGAGTTAGAAGACGATGTCGAGGTCGGTGCAAATACGACACTCGATCGTGCTCGCTTTAGCAGGACCATTATTGGTCGTGGCACAAAAATTGATAACTTAGTGCAAATT
>DNHH01000051.1:2110-2421 GCA_003485955.1 Opitutia bacterium | reverse complement strand
AAAAATTGATAACTTAGTGCAAATTGCTCACAATGTGCGGATTGGTCGTCAGTGCCTGATTGCTGCACAAGTCGGTATTGCCGGATCGACCGTCCTGGGTGACGGGTGCGTTCTTGGCGGTCAAGCGGGCGTATCGGGCCATCTTCAGCTCGGTGACCGTGTTAAGCTTGGGGCCCAGGCAGGTCTTTTCGAGGATGTACCTGCCGATGGCTTTATGAACGGAACGCCTGCTATGCCGTTTGGCCTAGAGCGACGGGTGGCCGTTCTGGCCCGTCGTTTGCCTGACCTCTTCAAAAAGGTTGATTCGCTCG
>DNHH01000051.1:0-1972 GCA_003485955.1 Opitutia bacterium | reverse complement strand
CTCTTCAAAAAGGTTGATTCGCTCGCCGCGGCATTGGACTCTGTTCGTAAGTCCGCACCATGAGCTTGCCTCCTCTCAAGATTTTTACCGGGAATGCCAACCCAGCTTTGGCTAAAGAGATTTGCGACGGACTCGGAGTCCCCCTCGGTGCAGCGACAGTGAAGCGCTTTGCGGACGGAGAAACCTTTGTACAAATCAATGAAAACGTCCGCGGGTGTGACGTCTTCATTATTCAGCCTACATGCATGCCTGCGAATGAGTGCATCATGGAGTTGTTGATTATGGTGGATGCGATGCGCCGTGCTTCGGCCGACCGCATTACGGCAGTTATTCCGTTCTTTGGTTACGCGCGTCAGGATCGTAAAGATAAGCCACGTGTACCGATCACGGCTAAGCTCGTCGCCAATTTGTTAACGGCGGCCGGCGTTAACCGCGTGCTCGCTGTTGATTTACACGCCCAACAAATCCAAGGATTCTTCGACATCCCGGTCGATCACCTTTTTGCTTCGCCAGTCTTTTACGCCCACATTCGTGGTAAGCCCTGGGTGCGCGAGGCGACGGTATTCTCGCCGGACGTTGGTGGTTTGAAATACGCCGCTGCGGTAGCGGATATGCTCGGCTTGCCCTTTGGCTTTGTGGCTAAGCGCCGCACCAGTGATACCACCGTCGAAGCTATTAGCTTGGTGGGTGAAGTTGAAGGACGAGACATCTTGCTTGTAGACGACATGACAGAGACCGCTGGCACGCTGGTTGCGGCTGCAGAGTTGCTGAAGAAAAACGGTGCACGCTCCGTGCGCGCATTGGTTTCCCACTGTATGCTGCAGGATGTCGCTTACGACCGCCTGCGGAATGGTCCAATCGATGAAGTCATCACGACTAATACTGTGCCCGTGACGCCTAAGGGACTGCCCATTACTGTGCTGTCGGTGGCGCCATTGCTTGCCGATGCGATTAAGCGCATTCACGGCAACAGCAGCGTGACAGACCTCTTTAAGATTAAGGGCTTCTAAGCTGGCTCTCTAGGTCCGGCGTTTACTTCGTCTGACTCTCTAGGAAGCTTAACACAACCGATGCTTGGTCGGTAGTTGACGACTTTGGATCGACCCAGATGCACTTGCCGTCGCGGAAGAGGAATGCGGTGCGTGAGGCGTAGCCTAGTGTCGTGCTGACGCCAAAAGCTTTGCAGACTTCTTTATTTTTATCGGCGAGCAAAGCGAAGGGTAGCTTGTATTTCTCTTTGAAGGCTTTCTGGTCTGCTTCGCTGTCGGTGCTAACGCCAAATACTTTAACTCCACGTTTGCCCAATTCAGCCCAATTATCTCGTAGTGAGCACCCTTGTTTGGTGCAGCCCGGTGTATCGGCCTTGGGGTAGAAATAGACGAGGAGTAGGCCTTTGGCGCCTTCTTTGGCCACGTCGACGGCTTGTCCGGTTTGGTCGTTACAGGTGACCGCTGGCACGGCGCTACCAACTTGGACGGGTTCAGGGCTGGAAGCTCCAAAGCAGGATAGGAGAGAGCAGGTCATAAGGGATAGGGTAAAGCGCATGAAGGAAGGTTAAGGCACAATCTGCTTTTTGGCAAATGCAGGCGTCGGATGATAAGAGCAGATTGCCTAAAGCCTGTCTACCACCTACCCATAAGGTGCATGCTTGACCCAAAGTCTGTCATTCCTCACCGCCCGCCTTTTCTGTTTATCGATGAGGTTGTCGAGCTCGATGCGGAGCATTCCCTGTGTGCACGAACATTTCGCGCTGATGAGAGCTTTTATGAAGGTCACTACCCCGGGAGTCCGATCACGCCTGGTGTTTTGCTCTGCGAATCCGTTTTTCAGGCGGGGGCTATTTTTCTAACCAAACGCTTAGAGTCTCAAGGTCAGACGGCTGAAGGGAAGACGCCGGTTCTTTGTCGGATTGAAGAAGCGAAATTCAAGGGGATGATCTTTCCAGGAAATCGTGTGACGATTGAGGTTCGCC
>DNHH01000039.1:10208-13302 GCA_003485955.1 Opitutia bacterium | reverse complement strand
GGCGCGCCCCCGCACGGCGGCATCGCACTTGGTTTTGACCGTGTTGTAGCGATGCTCGCGGGTCGCAGCTCCATTCGCGACATTCTCGCCTTCCCGAAGAACCAGAATGGTCGCGACTTGATGGCGGACTGCCCAGGACCGGTTAGCGCACGACAACTTCGCGATGTGCGCATCGCGGTTGTCGTCGATGAACCGAAGCCGAAGGCGTAAGTCTGTGTAAAGATAGTGTAAGGTCGCGCGTTGTATGCAGGGTTGCTCTCTCGTGTCGTCTCCTCATGTTTAAATTCCATGAGTCAACCTAAGGAAGCGTGGGGATCAAAACTCGGTGTCATCATGGCTGTTGCGGGCAGTGCCGTTGGCCTCGGTAATTTCCTGCGATTCCCAGGGCTTGTTGCCGACAAGGAGACGGGCGGTGGTGCCTTTCTCATTGCGTACTTTATCTCACTCTTAGTTGTCGGTTTACCTATTTGTTGGGCAGAGTGGACCTTAGGTCGATTTGGTGGCTCTCAAGGTTTTAATTCTTCTCCCGGTATCTTCCACTCCATCTTGCGTAAGCCTTGGGGTAAGTATGTTGGTTTACTTGGTTTTATTGTGCCGGTCGGCGTTTACTTTTACTACGTCGTCATCGAGTCGTGGTGTCTCGGTTATGCTTGGCATAGCTTCTCGGGTAATCTCGACCTCAAAGGCGCCCCTGCCTTCGGTGACTTCTTTAGTACTTTTACAGGTCAATCTGAGGACGGTGCGGTCTTCTCTTTTGGCTCCGCGTTTTGGTTCTTTGCCGTCGTTTTCATTTTAAACTTCATCATCATTTACCGAGGGCTCTCTAAAGGCATCGAGTTTATCTGTAACTGGGGAATGCCGCTATTGATTGTCATCGCCTTGGTTTTGCTGGTGCGCGTGATGACCTTGGGTACGCCCGATCCCTCTAAGCCAGATTTAAGTATTTGGAATGGTCTGGGGTATATGTGGAACCCGACTGATATCGCCAAAGGTCTCTCTAATCCTGAGGTTTGGCTCAAAGCTGCTTCTCAAATATTCTTCACGCTCTCAGTTGGATTTGGCGTCATCATTACGTACGCTAGTTACTTAAAGCCTAAGGACGATGTAGCGCTCAGCGGTTTAACTGCCACGGCCGCAAACGAGTTCTGCGAAGTTGCATTGGGCGGTTTAATCACAGTGCCTGCCGCCTTTGCTTTTTTAGGTGCTTCCGCTGTCGCAGGCGGAACATTTGCCTTAGGGTTTAATGTATTACCTCAAGTTTTTGCGGGCATGCCGGGCGGCCACATTTTTGGTGGGCTCTTTTTCACCCTGCTTTTCATCGCGGCTATCACTTCGTCGCTTTCGATGCTTCAGCCTGGGATTGCCTTCTTGGAGGAAGGCCTCGGGTTGGATCGCCGTCGTTCGGTTGCCTTGCTGGGTTTGATAACAGCGGCAGGTTGTTTGCTCGTAGTTTGGTTTAGCCGCGACTTGAAAGCTCTCTCAACTGTCGACTTCTGGATTGGTGATATTGGCATCTTCCTCCAAGGCACATTGCTCATCTATGTCTTTAACTTAGGTTTCGGGACAGAGCGTGGCTGGCAGCATTTACACCATGGTGCCGACATCCAAGTGCCTGGAATTTTCCGTCACGTCCTGCGTTGGGTGTCGCCGATTTTCCTAACCGTCATCTTTAGCATGTTTGTTCTGCGTAATGTCGCCGGGTGGAATTTGAGTTTCACGGATGCAGCCTTTATGCCAACGGATCAGATTCTTGATTTAGTTGGGAGCGAAGCGCACCCCGCGAACCGAGTCGCTCGCTTGACCGCCTTGTTCTTATTCGTCTTTGCAGCCTTCTCCTGCCTTCTTATTCACCTCGCGGGCCGGCGCTGGTCCCGTCAATCTCGCTAATTTATGACGTCTACAGGCATACTCTTCATGGCAGTCTCGGTTGGTTCTGTTACTTGCCTCTTCGTTTGGTGTCTTTGGAAGGTCTTAAGCGGAAAGAAGAATCCAGACCATTTAGGCCACGTTGAGCCGATCGAGCGGGAAGACTTAACCAGGCGTTAAGTGCCGATTGCTCTCGCCCCAGGCACTTTCGGTGCTCACGGTGCGGCATGACGTTTGATAAGTTAGGTCTGCATGAATCAGTACTTCGCGCTGTTGCTGAGGCAGGGTACACCGTGCCTACGCCCATTCAAGGCGCTGCCATCCCTGTTGTTTTGTCGGGTGTCGATGTCATTGGCATTGCCCAGACGGGTACAGGTAAGACGGCAGCCTTTACGCTCCCATTGCTTACGCGCCTTGCGAAAGGTAAGGCTGAACGTGGTGCGGTTCGTGCACTTATTTTAGCACCAACGCGCGAGCTGGTTGTGCAGATTGAGCAGAACGTCCGTGCTTACTCGCGTCACTTGCCCCTTGCTGTAGCGATTGTTTATGGTGGCGTCGGCGAACGTTCTCAAATTTCCGCACTACGTGCGGGTTGCGATTTGCTCGTAGCGACACCTGGTCGCTTGCTTGACCTCGCATCCCAAGGTCATGGCGATTTCCGCGACTGCGAAGTTCTCGTGCTAGATGAAGCTGACCGCATGCTCGACATGGGTTTCCTTCCATCGATTCGTCGGATTGTTCGCGGACTTCCCAAAGATCGTCAGACATTGATGTTCTCGGCTACGCTTTCCAAAGAGATTGAACAACTTACTTCCGAATTCCAAAAGAGTCCTAAGCTTGTGGAAGTTGGTCGTCGGTCAAATCCTGCAGAGCTCGTTGAACAAACACTTTACGAGTGTCCCCATAACCTAAAGCAGGCGATGCTTACGCATCTTTTAGCTCAGCCTGGTTGGGATACTGTTCTGGTCTTTAGTCGCACCAAGCATGGTGCAGACCGTATTTGTCGGAAACTCGCAGCTGCGGGTATCGAATCGATGGCTATCCATGCCAATCGTTCGCAGAGCCAACGTCAACGTGCGCTTGAATCATTTAAGTCAGGACAAGTGCGTGTGCTCGTCGCTACTGATATTGCTTCGCGGGGTATTGACGTCGATGGCATCACCCACGTTGTCAATTTTGACTTCCCCGATCAGCTCGAAGATTACGTTCACCGTATCGGCCGTACCGG
>DNHH01000039.1:7479-10045 GCA_003485955.1 Opitutia bacterium | reverse complement strand
TACGTTCACCGTATCGGCCGTACCGGTCGCGCGGGCGCAACTGGCAAAGCTGTCACCTTTATTACTTCCGAAGACCGCGGAGATCTCCGTCGTCTCGAGCGCATGGTTGGGAAAGCACTCCCGCCATTACAGCGCCCTGAAGGTTTCAATTTTGAAGAAGCAACTCGCCAAGCCTTTAGTCAGAAGTCCGAAGACACCGCACCACGTCAGCGCCATATGCGCGGACCTGGCCACGGTCGCCGTGAAGCCGAGCAGAAAGCGCGGCCGCCCGAGCGTAAGCCAGGTCAATGGCATGGTGGTCGCCCGCAAGGTGGTGGTTCGGGTGGCGGCGGTGGTGGCTTCTTAGCCCGTCGTTCCGCAGGTCGCGGCCGTAGCTAAGTCGGACCTCTTCAGTCAGTAAGAAGGCCGGGCAGGGGCTAAGCTATTGCTTCATCCCTTGACTTTACGGTGCTACCCCTGTTTCAAGTTAGGTCTCCGCTATCGGGCTGTAGCGCAGTCTGGCTAGCGCACTTGCTTAGGGTGCAAGGGGTCGTGAGTTCAAATCTCACCAGCCCGACCAGCGGAGGTCTCGGCAAGGTTCTTATTGGAGCCTGACGAGTTATGGCTTAGTTTTGGGATTATGTACCGAATCTTGGGCGTGCTATTCATTGGCTTGATGGCTAGTCGCAGCGCTGGGGTAACAACCCTTCATTCGCTATTGGCCGTTGAATCGGCGCCGCTCGCGGCTTCGCCAAATATTTCTGCCAAGCTTCCGAAATTTGCAGACCCTGCGGTAAACACATTTATTCAGAATGCCGATGCGGCCGCGCGCGTCGCCGCACCGTTGTCTCCGGAATTTTGGAATTGGGTCGAATCACACCCTGACATTCACACTGGTTTACTTTTTACGAAGCACCCGATGCCAGCGGCGTACGCAGAAAACTTAGACGTGTTACGTCGACGCTTAGACCCAAAACTCGCGGATAAGTATGCGCACTTGTTGCTCGGCGCTTCTTTGGGAGAAAAATTTAGTAAGCATTCAGAAAAACCAAAAACAGAGTGGTCGCCGGTAGTCCTTAAGGTTGTCGCATGGATGAAGTCGAGTAACACGTCATACCTAGCAGTGATGGAGAATACTGCGGAGGCATTAAAAGCTGCGAATGTGAATCCAGCAGACGCTAAAGATAAGGGTTTCTGGAATCAGGTCGCCATTGCCTCCGGTACCTATCCTGAAAGACTTCATCAGAGTGTACCGGATTTTATTGCTTGGATGATTGTGAAATTAGAATCACCGAAACCTGCTGGCAGTAAATTGGCCTGGCCTATCTTTCCGACCGATAAAGCTCCATGGCCCTTGATGACATGGTTCCAGACTACAGTCTCCGCTGCAGAATGTGAGTGGATTTGGAATCGTTATTGGGGGCAGGTAGCGGGCTTAGGCTCCGGTATTATCGGCTACGGTCGTTATTCTTGGGACTACGATCGCGTGCCTGCGATTAAGTATAAAACGAGCAATTGGAACCCAAACTCGCTTCCACGTATTTGGGAAGACGGCGGGGTCTGTGGGCGACTGTCGACGATGGGTGACATGTTCCGTCGTGCGCTCGGTCAGCCTACGCATGGTTGTCCACAGCCTGGGCACCGTGCCTATGCCGAATACGGCTGGAATGAGAAAAACAATGCTTGGACTTTTGGTATCGGCCAAAGCATCTCCGGTCTCGAGGTTTCCGTGGTTAGCCCAGAGTTACCTCAGTTTGAACCGTTTGAAGCGCGACATGCAGTTAATTGCGTTGCGCTCGTCCAGGCCATGAACCTCGGCCTAGACCGGTTTCAACGCGGGCGTATTTTAGGTTGGTTTGCAATGGCTCAGACCGATGCCCTGAAGCGCCAACGGTATATTCGTCAGTCGCTACAAATGAATCCTTACGAATTAAGTTTATGGAAGGTGCTAAGCCAGACGGTCGACAATGGGCCAGAAGCCACACGTTTATTAACGGAGATGGATGCGATGTTGCTGACGCCAAATTCGCAAATCGAGATTGCGGAGAAACTTTCGGCGGACACGGACTTTGCGAAGCTGGGTGGAGGTGGGGCTCGCGGAAAATCTGATCGTGGGGCTAGTATCGCTAAACTTACAGCTGACCAACTGACTCGAGAGATATTTGAACGGTTATTCAAAAAAGGTGTTAGTCCCACAGAAACGCGACAGGCATTGCGCGGGGAAATCGCGAGACGTGCTCAAATGAAAATTACGTATGATTCCAAGATAACGGATGGTCTCTTGGCTAAATATGACATCAAGGTCGATGGACTTCTTGCCTCATTGCAGGCTGCCCGTGGAGCGATTGTCGCTGCCGATCAATTGAAAGGTAAGCCTCGTGAGGCTGCCATTGCGCGTGTTACAGCACGTCTACAGGCTTTACGAGACGCTGAGCCTAAGCAAACAGCTGAATGGGCAGGTAGCATGTTCGGTGAGCTCGTACAGGTGGGTATCCCGCGCTGGTCTTTGGATAAAAAAGGCAAACCACAGCCCGATGAACTTTTTGCAGCGGTCCATAATTTGCGCATAGCTGCTTTGAAGCGTCTT
>DNHH01000039.1:0-7273 GCA_003485955.1 Opitutia bacterium | reverse complement strand
GTAAGTCCGCTAAATCTGAACTGATAGAAGCGGAGCGTGTATTTGAAAAAGACAAGCCAGCTCCCGTTGAGCCCTCAAAGAAATAATCCCGATTAGTTGCGCGGGCGCAGTGCTCCCCAGATGGTTCTTTTGGCGGAAAGAGCGAGGTGCTCGAGGCGGGCAGCTTCGAGTGCGTCAGAAATTTCGTTTTGAGGGTGCCCGTCGAGCAACCGCGCACCCTCAAGTTCTGTTCGGGCGCGGCGAATGGCATCGATGACTGTTCGATGGGAAATAATTTGTGCAATACCCAGAGCGATAGCCATCACTGCAAAAACGGCGAGTCCGGTAAAGCGACCGGGGGAGAGCAGGGTTCCTAATGCTAGGATTGGCCAGGCGTTTCCCCAGAGAATGAGTACGCCATCCAGTCGGCTGAGGCGTCCGATTCGGCGATCGCGATCGCGGTGTTGTAAGCCGTGGGCAGCGACCCCTGCAGCTCGCACGACAGCAAAGAGTGTACGACTAAAATAGGTGCGCTGAGCGAGTTTTACCGCTGGCTCAGCGGCGGCGTAATTATCCCCTAAAAAGTCTAAAGCTTCGTCGACAGGCACTTGTTCAATCTCGCCGCGTAGTAAAACGATACGTGCGGCTTGTTCACCGGTTACACCGCGCACAAGCAAGACACGCCCATGTCGCTTCTCCAAAGTGCGTAGTCGTGCCCAAGCTATCCAGGGTATGGCGAGTGCTACAATGCCAAGGCCGATGAACATGAGTTCGAGGCGTGCTTGGAGTGACGTCATGCTGAAAGCCAAGCAGAGGTCTGACTTTGTGCGAGCCAACAGTAGGGCTTCCGGGTGTCTTAAGCCCCGCTTTACTCTAAATGACGTGCGGTGTGAGGGTTGACCCGTCGTCTACTTTTAGGAGTATACACCCATGGATATTGACGCCGTACACAGCTACCTGCTTGGACTACAGGATGCGCTCTGTGCCCAGATTGAGGCAGTGGATGGTAAGGCGAAATTTATCACTGATACCTGGGAGCGTGCTGAAGGGGGCGGTGGGCGCACGCGCGTCATCAGTGGCGGTGCCGTTATAGAAAAGGGCGGGGTAGCTTTTTCCGATGTCAGGGGCACAAAGTTACCTCCTTCGGCTACGCAGCATCGACCTGAGCTAGTCGGACGTCCTTTTCGTGCCATGGGTGTTTCCGTGGTTCAGCATCCGCTCAATCCGTATTGCCCAACATCGCACATGAACGTGCGGTTCTTTTCTACGGATGGGCCTAACCCGATTTGGTGGTTCGGTGGTGGTTTTGATCTCACCCCGTTTTATGGCTTCGAGGAAGATGCTGTCGCTTGGCATAAGGCATCACGTGAAGCCACAGGTTCACTTTACCCGCGTTTCAAGAAGTGGTGCGACGAATATTTTTCACTTAAACACCGCGGGGAAAATCGAGGAATCGGTGGTGTCTTCTTCGATGATTTTAGTGAGGGTGATTTTACGAACGCTTTTGCGATGATGCAGAAAGTTGGATCAGCTTACGGTCCGGCCCTCTGCGATATTTTACAGCGACGCAAAGACATGCCCTACGGAGCACGAGAGATTGAATGGCAAGAGATCCGTCGCGGACGGTACGTCGAATTTAATTTAGTTTGGGATCGTGGCACACTTTTTGGTCTGCAATCAGGCGGCCGCACTGAGTCGATCTTGATGTCGATGCCATCGCGTGCCCGTTGGGGGTATTGTCATTCTCCCGAAGCAGGTTCTCCAGAAGCTGCATTGCTTGATTTCATTAAGCCCCGTGAGTGGATCTAACACCTCCCCGCTTGCCAACTGGCGGATGGTTGGAATGCTCGGCCTATGACTTCCCGCGAGCGCTTTCTGAAGGCCGTGCGGTGCGAGCCTCACGGGCGCGCACCGGTGTGGATCATGCGCCAAGCGGGACGTTATTTACCTGAGTACCGTGCCCTCAAGGCGAAGACCGATTTTGTGACGATGGTGCGTACACCTGACTTAGCCACTGAGGTCACCCTTCAGCCGCTTCGCCGCTTCCCGCTCGATGCTGCCATTCTCTTTAGCGATATCCTGGTTATTCCTGAAGCACTTGGAGTACCTTATCGTTTTCGTGATGCTGGGGGTATTCAAATGGACCGTGCTTTAGCGAATGAAGACGATATCCTAAGACTCTCACCTCAAGGCGCGGCTGATCGTTTAGAGTATGTTTACGCCGCGTTACGTCAGATACGCAGTGAATTAGGTAACACCAAGGCGTTGCTAGGCTTTGCAGGTAGTCCGTGGACGTTGGCCTGTTACCTCGTCGATGGTGGTAGCGCTGAAGGATTCCCGAAGACACTTGAGTTTGCGCGTAGACAGCCTGCAACTTTCGAAAAACTTCTCGGCGTTCTCGCAGATACTGTTGCGGAGTATTTAAACCGTCAACTCGCAGCGGGCGCCGATGCCATTCAGATTTTTGATAGTTGGGCAGGCCTGCTTGAAGGCGAAGCCTACGAGCGACTTTCATTACGATGGATTCGCGCTGTTCTCGAAAAACTTCCGCCCGGAGCTCCGGTTATTTTATACGCTAAAGGTAAATCGCGTGATGCTCGCGCTCTCGCGGGTACAGGGGTGCCTGTGTTGGGTGTCGATTGGGAGCTGCCCCTTTCAGAAGTTCGTAAGCTCGTGGATCGTCCGATTTGCTTACAGGGTAATTTAGACCCCGAATGGATGACGCGTAGCCCGGCTGAGGCAGTTGTTGCGACTAAGGCAGTCCTCGCAGATAACGCTGGCAACTCAGGGCACATCTTTAATCTCGGGCATGGTATTACCCCTGAGGCCAAGATTGAAACTTTTGCCGCGGTAGTTGACGCGGTCATACAATCTGGTGACTAATGCTTTGAATAAACCTATGTCTAAACGCGCTGTAGTTTTACTTAACCTAGGCTCGCCGAAAAGCACTTCGGTGGGTGATGTCCGTACTTACTTACGTGAGTTTTTGGGCGATGAGCGCGTCATTGATTATCCAGCAGCCTTCCGCTTCGCTTTGCTCGAGGGTATTGTGTTACGGACACGCCCTCGCAAGTCCGCGGCAGCGTATAAAACGGTTTGGACGCCTGAAGGCGCACCTTTACTGGTGACCACGGAGAAGCTCCGTAAGAAACTCGAAGTAGCCTGTGGCCTGCCTGTCATTACGGGTATGCGCTATGGCGAGCCTTCGTGTGCCCAAGCAGTTGATAAACTTAAAGAGATGGGTGTGGATGAAGTTTTCGTACTGCCGCAGTATCCGCACTATGCAATGTCGAGTTACGAGACGGTCGTCGTAAAGTTTCAAGAAGAACTGCTCGAGCGTGCTCCTGGTATGCGCTGGCAGATGCTTCAGCCTTACTTCAACGATCCAGCCTACATTCATGCGCTGGTGGAGTCGGCCAAGCCTTGGTTAAGTAAGCCATTTGATAAAGTGCTCTTCTCTTACCATGGCGTACCCGAGCGCCACCTGCGTAAAGGCGACGCTTCCAAAGCGCACTGTACGAAAATACCGAACTGCTGTGAGGTTGCTAATCCAAGCCATGCAAATTGTTACCGGCACCAGTGCACACGAACAACGGAGTTATTCCGCATCGCAGCCGGCTTGCGAAAAGATCAAGTCGAGTTGGCATTCCAGTCGCGTTTCGGCCCAGAGCAGTGGTTGCGGCCCTATACAGACAAACGGCTAGAAGCTCTACCTTCCGAAGGTGTGAAGAACCTTTTGGTCATGTGTCCGGCCTTTACGGCTGATTGTCTCGAGACCATTGAGGAAATTAGCGAAGAGGGTAAGGAAGACTTCATGCACGCAGGCGGAGAATCCTTCCAGCAAATCCCCTGCTTGAATGACCAGGATGTTTATGTGCGTTACCTCGCTGATCGCGTGGCGCGCTGGCAGCCTTCGCACGTGTGAGTGCCAGCAGGCTTGAGCTGATCCTTGCTTCCGCATCACCGCGCCGAACGGAGTTGCTAGCTGGGGCAGGTATCCCGCATCGGGTTGTGGTGGCTGCAGTGACGGAGCATGAGGATCCTTTGACTAACCCGCGCGAGATGGTCCTGCATAATGCGCAACTTAAGGCAGCAGCCGTGGCTAAACTTCATCCCACACTGCTTGTTCTTGGTGCAGATACAACTGTGGCCCTGGATCAGCGTGCTTTGAATAAGCCGGCAAATTTAGAGGAAGCGCGTGCGATGTTAAAATTGCTCTCTGGTCGCGAGCACACCGTTCACACCGGCATTTGTTTGATACTCAAAAACGAAGACTTACTAGAATCTCACTGTATTACCGCTAAAGTACGTTTTCGGAATTTATCGGATGAAGCTATCGATCGGTATATGGGGTTGGTGAATACGCTCGATAAAGCGGGTGCCTATGGAATTCAGGAGGGCAGGGAAATCATCATCGAGTCCTTCGAGCCTCCTATTTCCACTATCATGGGGCTTCCGGTGGAGTTCTTGAAGGGACGGCTGAGTCAATTAGGTCTTTTGCAACGTTTGTTGCGATAAATCGAACAGAATTTAGTGTTATTATAAGTTGAGTACCCGTTTCTATCGGGCAGTGTAATTGCATGCCCTACCCAGGCGAAGTCAGAGACGAAACCCGTCCGGTGCTTCTGGCGCTTTTGTCGACGGTTTTGCTGCATTCCGTCTTAGGGGTTTGGCTGTCATCGCCTTTCGCTGACCAGCGGATATTGCCTCTACGTAGCACTCACGTGCTTGTTGTGCCTGCCCCAATTGATCAGAAGAAACTTCCGCAATCGATGCAGCTCGCGCAAGTATCGCACGAGGGCAATCGCGAGACACCGCAGGATTCGCCATTTCTCGCAGCGAAGAATCAAAAGGCAGCGCAACCGATCCCTGAGCCACTTCCCACGCGTTCGGCGCTCCCAAAAAGTGAGGGTGTCTCGGTTGACGATATTCGGTTAACACAAGCCTTACCCAAGCCCAGTGAGCCGTTTACGGCTAAGCTACCTCAGTCAGAAGCAGGAACACCCAATATAGCTATGAAGCCGGGAGCGGGTCAGTCGGTACCACTGCCACGTCCACAGGTGAAGACACCATCGACGCCCAAGGCTTCGCTGCCTTCTGGAACCTACGGTTTACTTTTGCGCAATCCAGTGGGAGTTAATCGTGCAGGGACAGTTTCTCTCGATGCCCGTTTTTCGAGTTATGGTGATTATGCCCAGCGCATGATGGAAGCCATTCAAGCAAGTTGGTGGAGTCTATTGGAGCGCGCGAAGTTCGACGACTTCGCCGCGGGGATTGTCATTGTGCGCTTCACGGTGCACCGCGATGGCACTGCGACGGATGCAGAAATTTTAACGTCTACCGTTCCAGAACTCGCTGCGTTGAGTTGCAAGGACTCTGTGCTCATGCCGGCACCGTATGATACTTGGCGGGCAGATATGGTAGCTATGCTGGGTGAAGATGAGACCGTCACTATTACCTTTCATTACCGATGAGTACGGATCTTGAAAATATTCCGCTCCATGCGGGCGTTAAGGTTCTTAAGGTCTGTAAATCTGGATTGGTAGCTCTTGATAAGCCAGAAGGTGTGCTCGCTCACCCTAATGGATCAGAAGATAACGCACGGGCTTTAATCACGGCAAATTACTCTCTCGAAGAAGAAGCTTACCACATTCGCGATGGTGCCGGTGGTATTCGCCGGGTCTGGTTGATCAACCGTTTGGACGGACCGACGAGCGGTGTCATTCTCTTGGCGACCAATGAGGCCGTCGCTATACAAGCTAAGGCGCATTTTGCCCAAGGAAAAGTTAGCAAAGCATATGTGGCTATTTGTTTTGGCCGTAACTTGCGGAAACTCCGCGGAATCTGGATAGATGATTTAGTAAAAGAGGGGCGAGGGCCCGAAGGTGTACGTTCGCTGGTGGTTCGTCCAGGACTTCGTCCGCGCGGCCCAGTCTCCCAAGCGATAACCCATTTTGCTTCAGGAGAGAAAGGACAAGGTTCACTGGATTTGATTGTCTTAAATCTCGAGCCAAAGACCGGGCGAACTCACCAATTGAGGGTGCAGTGTGCAGAACACGGACATCCTATTTTAGGCGATAAGACCTATGGAAATTTTGATGGCAATAAGGCTCTTGGGTCCGATCGCGGATTCAAGCGACTCTTCCTGCATGCTGCTTCGATTGAGTTGACGATCCAGTGCGACGGTAAGCCTTTTAAGTTCTCTGCATCCGCCACTTTACCAACAGAGTTTTCAACTGTCATGGGCGGTGCCACAGGGCCTTCTGGGGATAAAAACGGCCTCGGTAAGGTACGTTTGTGACCTTGCGGCGATTGCTGTAATCTTATGAAAACAGCGGTGTTATGTGTCATGGGCGTAAATCTATGACGCAAAACGATTTAAACCGCTCGTTATGTAGACTAGAGTTTAGATGATTAAAATACGCGTAGAAATGCTCAAAATCATTTATACAGTTTGCCGTCCTAGCCAATTCGCTTATAAATATAAGTCTTATGCGAAAACTCCTCACACTTACCCTCATCGCTTTTGCGGTCACTGCTCAGACAGTTCCCGTCGAAGCTGCTACACCCACGCAGAAGGCCGCTCTGAAAGCCGAGAAGAAGGCGCGCAAGGATGCAGAAAAGGCGCAAAAGAAAGCAATCGACTTAAATAACAAAGCTGCCAAGGAAGAGGCTAAACTTGCCAAGGAACTTGCCAAGGTCGTTGCCACCCGTGGTTCTGTTGCCGCTGCTGCGATTCCTACACCCGAAGAGTTCATCGCCGAATTTATTGATGATGATCTCGCCGAAGCTAACTTTAAGTTATCTTTGCTCACGATGACCCCTGCGGAGCGTGTAATTGCTATCGCCGCTTACAAAGCTGCGGAGAAAGCACAAGAAGCTGCAGAGAAGGCTTACCTCCGTACACTGACGTCCGCTGAAAAAGCAGCATACAGTGCAGCGAAAAAAGCGGCTGAAGCCCTTGAAGATGCTTCTGAAGCGGCGAGTGAAGCCGATGATGCAACGGAGTACGCGAATATGACCATCGCCGAGCGTATTGCATACAACGACGACCTGGATGAAGATGAATTTGAATACGAATACAGTTTAGTCGGTCTCACCCCTGAAGAGCGCGCCATCGCTATTGCGGCTTACGAGGCACAAGAAGCTGCTGAACATGCTGCCGAGTATGCCGCATGGATGGCGCTCACCCCTGAAGAGCGTGCAGCTCTTCTTGCTGCAGGATTCGAACTCGATGACGACATTGATGATGCCGACGAGATCGAAATCGAAGACGGCGAAGACTTCGACTGAT
>DNHH01000120.1:20989-21408 GCA_003485955.1 Opitutia bacterium | reverse complement strand
TTACGAAACGAGGAACCAAGAATAGCTTCGGATTCTAATCGTCATACTTACCTCCCCGAAAAAGGGCGGCCGCTGGCCGCCCTTTTTCTGGATGTCATTAATCCTTAACCCACATCTCTAACTGACATTCGAATCCGCCGAGATCGACCGGGTTGCGAGAAATCAAACGCAGTGAGCGCTCAGGAGCTTCGAGCTTAAGTGGGTTTGGGAAAATAAGTCGTCCGCCTGGGTGCAGGACCTTTGCCGATGCATTAAAGAGGTTTACGATTAACCCGCGCATATCGGCAATCGGGATGCGACGTCCCATTGGTGGATTGGTAATGACCAAAGAAGCTCCCCCAATTCCGAGTTCAGGAATTTTTGCATACTCGCGGAAGTCGCCACAAATGAATGTTCCCCTAACGCCAGGTACGGCGGCC
>DNHH01000120.1:18374-20799 GCA_003485955.1 Opitutia bacterium | reverse complement strand
ACGGCGGCCGCTTCAAAGTTTTTGCGGGCGATTTCCACAGCCTCGGCGCTTAGATCCGTTCCGATGACGCGCGAGGCACCCCCAAGCATGGCACGTTCAATAAGCTCAATACCGGATCCGCAGAATGGATCCCAGGCGACTTCACCAACATAGCTGCCCGCCAGTCTTGCCATGGCTGCAGCCAAGGGAGGGTGAGACCCTGCAGCTACTTCCCCTAATCGATAGCCTAGTCGAGGATCGGGTGATAGCCGTGGACGTAACTCAACAGAGGCACCACCGGGTGCGGCAAAGACATCGACCGACCAAGGGGACTCCCGTGGGTCATTGAGAATCTTTGGGTCAAAGCGATGCACTTCCGCTCCGATCTTACGAACGAGCTCGGCGTCACCGAGCGCAGGATCCATTTCGATGCGATAACGAAATGCCCCATCTGTAAATGCTGCTAAGAGATCGCGGGTACGATTCGAAGCGATGCGCAAAGCGATAGGGTTGATGGCTTCTTCGGGACTCTGAGCGCGCACATCGCCCAAAACGAAACCCACTTGGGCAAAGCAACGGAGTTGATAGACGTCACCTAAGGAGAATGGCTTTAATGGCTCCAAGACTACCAGGCCCGACATAACAGATTTAACCTCAAAGATTTCTTTCACTAGTGCACGGGCTTCATCTGCTAGGATGCGCTCAAGTCCTTTACGACAGTGTAAATGAATTCTCACGCCGGAAGGACGTGCTAGAACCCGATCCAAACTAATTTCGCCAGGTTCAGTAAGACGTGCAATACGTGCCGCTACTCGATCTGGTGCGACAGAAACTGTTGAAGGGTCTTTAAGCGCAGCCTCTAATGTCGCTTCGCCACCAATCTTCTCTAGCGCTTCAACAACTTTTTGACGCTCACGCTCACCGGCAGGTGCCGCCAAGATGTCGAGCAACTTTGCTTCTGCCTGCGTATCATCTCCTAGCTTAGGTAAAGCTGCCATGGCATAGCGACGTACCTTTTCTGAGGGATCCTTGAGCAGGCTATTCAACCATGTCACTGCTTGCGCTTTTTCAGCAAGTGTACCGCGGTCAGCGAAAGCAACCCCAACGGCACGAATCACTGCAACTAGGCGTGACCGTTCTGGCTCAACGGCCCGGTCAAAGGCTGCGACATCCTCTTTCCATAGAATCGCACAGGCCTTATCACGTAAGGTGCGGTAGAGGTCATTGTCGGCTTTCATGGATAGCAGAGGGAACGAGGAGTGCAGACGGTGCAAGCGGTAACCGTCAAGGACTGACAATACTACCCTCTTTCCTTTTAAAGTGCGTCAAGTATAACGGTGTCATGAGCAAGGAACACCACGAAGAAATCAATCAATGGGACTGGCTCGTTTTAGTGACAGCGGTCTTTTCTGTTGTTATCGTTATCATTGAAACATTTATCACGCTACCACCTGAAAGTCTGCGCGCACTCATGTGGGTAGATCATGCTGCTTGTGGAATTTTTCTTATAGATGTGCTCGTGCGTTGGCGACGTGCCCAATGGAAAGCCCATTATTGGCGCTGGGGTTGGTTAGATGTACTTGCGAGCATACCGCTCGATCCTGCATTCCGATTTTTCCAAGCCATTCGTGTGTATCGTCTCATCCGCCTCTTCCGCGCCTTCCGTCGTATACATGCGATTACCAATGGTTCGTTCTTATCGGAGGGACTTTTAGCCATCCCTGGTGTTGCCGTTGTTGTTATACTGTTTTGCACTAATTTAGTCCTCGACTGTGAACGCAACGCAGTCGATTCGCGTATCCACAATGTTAGCGATGCCCTCTGGTGGTGTTTCAGTACTATTTCGACAGTTGGCTACGGCGACCTTTACCCCGTAACCCACGAAGGCAGATTTATCGGAGCCATACTCATGATTCTCGGCATTACCCTCTTTGGTTCGATGTCTGCATTAATTATGTCGAAGCTAATTCGACCTCAAGAGCTCAAAGATCATGCGGCATACCGTGATGAAATCAAACTACTGCACGATGATATCCGAGAACTACGTTCTGAGCTTAAGCGCGGCAGTGAACCGAAATCTTAATCTAACACGCCTTTTATTCAGCGGAACCGTGAGGCTTAAAGAGTGTCCTAATTAAGCGATGCGATGCTTTATGGCCCATACTTGGGTGCTCGCCTTGCTGATGGCGGGTGCAGTGCAGCTAGATGCCGCCGATTCACCAGAGCAGATGCTTGGACGGTGCAAGGTGACTTGGAATTCTCCGTCCCGTGATGCCTTCGATAGTATGCCACTTTCTGGAACACGTGGCTCTGGGGCTAATGTGTGGTTTTCCGAAGGTGCATTATATTTCTATTTAGGGCACAACGGAGCGTATGATGCCGATGAAGTTTTGCGAAAAATTGGTGCATTAACGTTGATGGTCCCCGGACTTGAGCTCTTTAAGCT
>DNHH01000120.1:12323-18200 GCA_003485955.1 Opitutia bacterium | reverse complement strand
GCTCTTTAAGCTCAAAAGTTTTCGTCAAGAGCTTGATCCTGCCACGGGGAGCATTCGAATTGAAATCACAGCGGAAGACGGAACAACGCTTTCTTACCTCTTACAGTTCGCGAGTGAATCACTAATTATCGACTGCAAAACCTCTCGTAAATTATCCCTAGAAGTTGCCTATGGTAATTGGAGAATTAAGCCGCTGCCAAGTTCCACCGATTCGGTCGAGGTGCTTGATGGAGTTTTAGTTTATACGCATCGTAATGGTGAAACGAAACGCGCGAACGATCTCGCAAAGCAGCAAAACGTTAGTGGCGTAGCATTCATTAACCCGGCAGAAAATCGTGTTTACGGCTGCGCGATAGCCGCACGTGGTGGCATTCAATGGACTCCGGTTCGAAAGTCCAAACCTGCGAACTGGGATGGGTACGAGTGGGCCGGTGTACTACCAGAAGCTACCCGACAACTTATTGTGGTAACTTTGGCTGCTGGGAAAAAGTCTGATCCCGATGAATGGGTGGATCGGTCGAAGCTGCTTTTGGAAGACGACGCGCTCGCGGCCGTGCGTTCTACCAATGAACTACGCTGGCAAGAATTTTGGCAACGGAGCTATATCTTTGTACAATCCAAGGCAGATTCGGCGGACGAAGCCTTTCAGATCGGACGGAACTATCAGCTTTTCCGATATATGCTCGCGTGTAATCAAGGCGGCGAGTTGCCGCTTAAATTCAACGGGGGAATTTTCACCGTCGAAGCACACGGAGATCGTATTCCGCAACGTTTAAATAATTCGGAACTCGGAAAGCCGCCTACGGGCCGTGACCCTGACTACCGTCGTTGGGACCAGATGTTCATGGCGCAAAACCAACGTTGGTTAGGTTGGCCAACCATTGCAGCGGGCGACATGGACCTTACGGCGCCCTCTTTACTTTTTTACCGCGACCGTACGGAAGTTGCCCGAACCCGTGCTAGAAATCTCAAAGCCCATGGTGCTGTGTATCACGAGTACCAATCACTCGGCGGTATGGTGTACGACGCGGGCACCCTCGAGGGCCTCTGCAAGCATCCGCACCTCACCTATCATTTTTCGATGGGCCTCGAACATGCATGGATGGCAATGCAATCGTCTTTGGTGAACGGACAAAACATCCAAGAACACAAGTCCTGGATTCTCGCCCAACTACGATTCTTTGATAAGTTCTATCGAGATGCTGCAAAAAGTAGAACGGGGAAAGAATATAGCCCTGACAATCGTCTGATTATCTATCCAGCTAATGGGCTTGAGTTGACTGGTGGGGCAACAAATCCAATTGAGACCGTCGCCGCACTCCGCGCCATAACCGCAGGTATGCTCAGTTATGGTCAACTGGATGCAGCTGAACGAACATTTGTCAGTGAGTTTCAAACACATCTACCCGAATTGCCTACCCTCCTGCGCAATGGCTTTACCATTCTTGCACCTGCGAAGAGTTGGGAGAAACTTTTTAACGGCTGGGAATTGCCAGAACTCTATGCTGTATGGCCCTACCGTCTCCTAGGTGTTACCCAGCCATCGACCCTCAAGTTGGCGCGGACAACCTGGAATTTGCTTGATGAACCACGCGGCAACAATCGCTCGGGTGTTTGCCATAAGCTCGACTTCTCATGGCAACCAACCTTGGTCGACGCGGCTGCACTTGGCTGGCCGCAGGAAGCCGGAAAGCGAGTGATTGCGAAACTCTCTGACCAAGCGTCACCCTGTCGCTTCCCGGCATTTTTCGGACCCGGTCATGATTGGTTACCTGATCATAGCTGGGGCGGAAGTGGCTCAGTGGGTTTACAAGAAATGCTTTTGGCTGCTGAGCCTGATGCAAAGGGTAAGATTTATCTACTAGCTGCTTGGCCTAAAGACTGGGACGTCACTTTCAGATTACGTGCACCTGGAAAAACCCTCATAACCTGCGATGTCGAAGGAGGAAAAATTATGCGGTTGGAAGTCAGCCCTCTGTCTCGTAGGTCTGATATCGTCCTGCCTGAAGGTTGGAGCCTGCCATCGCAATGAAACCACGCTCAATCATCTTAGGAGTTGTTGTTCTGAGTGCACTAACCGCAGTCGCGTTGCTCTGGCTTTACCTTATACAGCCACACTTCTCCGCGCCATCAGTTGCAATAGCTCAAACGATAGACTTTAATCGAGATGTTCGGCCCATCCTTTCCGACCATTGCTTTGCCTGTCATGGACCTGATGCCAGCAAAGGCCGCAAAGCAGGTTTACGACTCGACACTCCTGAAGGTGCCCTCGCACTTCTGAAAAGTGACCAACGCGCAATTGTTCCGGGCGACATAGATGCAAGCGCATTGGTCGCGCGCATCCACCAGACCGACGACGAAGAAGTCATGCCGCCGCCCGACTTTAAACGTCCACTTACCCCTGAGCAAAAAAAGATTCTGACGCTGTGGATAGCGCAAGGCGGTCGATACGCAAAGCATTGGGCATTTGTTAAACCACAAAGCATGCCGCCACCGAAGGTTAAGCTCACGCAGTGGGTACGCGACCCTCTCGATACATTCATCTTAGCGTCGATAGAGAAGGCTGGCCTAAGTCCAGCTCAAGATGCCGATCGGGCGACACTTTTGCGACGTGTATCGTTTGTGCTCACTGGGCTTCCACCCACACCCGAAGAAACTGAGGCCTTCATCGCTGACTCATCGCCAAATGCCTATGAGCGTCAGGTCGACCGTTTGTTAGCTTCCAAGCGCTTTGCTGAACATGCAGCTGTCGCATGGCTCGATCTCGCACGTTATGCGGATACCGCAGGATATTCGGGAGATCCAGAAATGCCCGTTAGCCCTTGGCGCGATTGGTTACTGAATGCCATCGATCGCAATCTGCCCTACGATCAATTCATCACTTGGCAGTTAGCGGGTGATCTCTTGCCCAATGCCACATCCGAACAACGGCTCGCGACAGCCTTTAATCGACTCCACCGTGTAACCTTCGAAGGCGGCTCGATTGCGGAGGAAATGCGGCAAGAATCAATTTCAGATCGAGTGGCAACATTTGGATTCGCCTTTACCGCACTCACCATGGAGTGCGCCAAGTGTCATGATCATAAGTATGATCCAATTCCTCAACGCGACTTCTATGCGCTTTCCGCGATGTTCTCCGATATCGATGAAAATGGCTTACTCCCGTATCACGGAGCAGTACCCGTGCCCGCCCTACGGTTAACGAATGCTGAACAGGATATAAAAATCGCCGAGCTACAAAAAGCCGTCGACGTTGCCCAGCAACGGTTTGATGAGTGCCAACGCATGCAATCTGCTGCGACTATTACTGTTTCTGCACCCACGCCGGATGCGCACTATAGTTTCGAGACACTCGATAAAGGCTCTACGCCTAATCTATACGGCAAACCCGCAACCACCGAACGACATCGCGGAGATCAGCTAGGAAAAGTAACAGTGGCCAACGGCAAAATTGGCAAAGCGATTGCGTTTGATGGCGATGGTGGCCTTTGGCTCGATGGGTTCTCTGGCTTTAGCAGCGATAAAGAGATCACATTTTCTACTTGGATTAAAGCGGGCGAACGTAATCAGCGGGCGGTCCTTTTGCACGCCTCCGGCTTTTATACCAACGACGCGGATGCAACTGGCCTAGAGCTCATGATTGATCAGGGGCGTATCAGTTGGTCGTGTATTCAACAATGGCCAGGATCGGCTATCGCTATTCGTAGTCGCGAACCGTTAACGCAAAACACCTGGGTACTTCTCACCGTGACGTATAACGGCTTAAGCCGTGCGTCGGGTTTACGTATTTACCTCAATGGTCAGCTCGCAGAATCCGAAATCGTAAGGGATTACCTGACAGGACCCGTCGGTGGTGCCACCCTGGAACTCGGGTCACGCTCGCGCGACGCGGGATTCCGTGATGGTATCATGGATGAAGTTAAGATTTGGCGAACGGAACTTACCGCCGCCGAAGTTGCACAATTAGCCGAAATCAAGCCCGGCGCAAATGCCGTGGCGGAGCACAATCTATCTAAAGGCAACACGGCGTACCTGCAGTCTCGCAACGAACTTCGTACTGCTCAACAGGCGTTACGGAAGTACAGTGATTCAATCCCGGTCATCGTGACGATGACTCAGACAGCATACACCCGGCCAACTTACATCCTGCAACGCGGCGCTTATGATCAGCCTGACCTCAAACAACCAGTAAGCCCTGGTATTGTCGAAGCAGTACTGCCCTTCTCTCACAGCTTACCAGCCAATCGACTAGGTCTGGCACGTTGGCTTACCTCACATGAAAATCCACTGACCGCACGCGTTGCGGTTAACCGTCTCTGGATGCAGATCTTTGGACAAGGATTAGTGCATACCCCTGAGAACTTTGGCGTACAAGGCGATACACCCACTCACCCTGAGCTACTCGACCAACTCGCTATCGATTTCCAAAAAACCTGGGATACCAAAGCACTACTCCGACGTTTGGTTCTCAGTGCAACTTTCCGGCAATCATCGATTGGGTCAGAAAAGAGTCTAACCCTTGACCCGAATAACGTGTTGCTGGCTCGCGGCCCAACCCAGCGCTTATCCGCAGAAATGTTACGCGACCAAGCACTCTTTGCAGCTGGTTTACTTGTCGAAAAATTCGGTGGCCGTAGCCAAAGTGGTGGTTCCAGCGTCGACGAATACAAATCTGACCCTGGTGAGAGTAATCGACGTCGCAGCGTGTATACTTATCGCAAGCGAACGATGCCACCACCCAGCCAACAAATTTTCGACGCAGGATCACGTGAAGTCTGCCAAGTGCGGCGATTGACCACTAACACCCCTTTACAAGCGCTCGTCTTACTCAACGAGCCCATTTACGTTGAGTCTGCGCGAGGCTTGGCAGAACGATCAACACGGGAAGCTAACGACCCCGCAACACGCATGACGCGCGCGTTTAAACTCATCTGCGGTCGAACACCACGGCCCACTGAACTTGCGACATTAACGGAACTGTATAACCAACAACAGATAGAGTTTTCCAAAACGCCCGAAGATGCACGTAAGGTTTGCGGGAAAGCCGATGCCAGCCTTGCGGCACTCACCCTCGTATGCTCAACGCTGATGGCGTCTGACGCGGCTATTACCCTGCGCTAATATGCACCCCAAACGCCCTCCAACTTACGACGAATTGATGTCTGTCACTCGACGTCACTTCCTCGGGGCCTCTGCGCTCGGCTTGGGTGCGCTTGCACTTAGACAGGTCATGGGAAGTTCACTGCTTGCCGCTAACACGCCCGTGCCTCTAGCCGGAGGTTTGAATGGGCTACCAGGATTACCGCACCACTTAGCCAAAGCAAAGCGCGTTATCTATCTTTTCCAAGCTGGCGGACCTTCACAATTCGAGACGTTTGACCCTAAGCCACTGTTACGTGAACAGAACGGACAAAATCTCCCCGAGAGTGTGCGCGGCGGTCAGCGCTTAACCGGTATGAGTGGTTATCAATCAACCCTACCGATGGCGGGAGCATTTACCAATTTCAAGAAATACGGTAAAGCCGGTATCGAAATCAGCGATTTATTACCGTACACAGCAAAAGTTGCGGATGAACTCTGTGTGATTCGCTCGATGCACACCGAGGCAATCAATCACGATCCAGCGATCACGTTTTTTGCATCAGGGAGTCAGATTGCTGGCCGGCCATCCATGGGTGCTTGGATGTCATATGGGTTAGGTAGCTCAAACCAAAATCTCCCAGCATTCGTTGTACTCGTTTCCAAAGATGCGACGCGTGATCAGCCTCTCTATTCACGCCTTTGGGGCAGTGGTTTCTTACCCAGTGAGCACCAGGGTGTTCAATTCCGTGCCGGCAAAGAACCCGTGCTCTATTTAACCAATCCTGAAGGTGTTTC
>DNHH01000120.1:10791-11985 GCA_003485955.1 Opitutia bacterium | reverse complement strand
AGCGATGTTTCGGGTGAGTCGCAGGCCACCTTCGATCTCTATGGCCCGCAAGCCAAAGTCCCAGGCACGTTTGCCGCCAACTGTTTACAGGCACGTCGCTTGGTCGAACGGGGTGTACGGTTTGTGCAACTCTTCCATCAAGGCTGGGATCAGCACGGAAATCTTCCAGGCGGAATTCGGCGTCAATGTAGTCAGACCGACCAAGGATCGGGAGCACTGATTGCTGACTTGAAGCAACGCGGATTACTCGACGACACCTTGGTTGTGTGGGGCGGTGAATTTGGTCGCACGGCGTATTGCCAAGGGCAGATGTCTAAAGATGACTATGGTCGTGATCACCATCCACGTTGCTTTAGTATCTGGATGGCTGGAGGTGGCGTCAAAGCTGGCCAGGTCTACGGACAAACAGATGAATTTGGCTACAACATCGTGGACAATCCCGTACATGTGCACGACCTGCATGCGACCATGATGCATTTAATGGGCGTCGACCATGAGCGAATGACATTTAAGTTCCAAGGACGACACTACCGATTAACAGATATTGCCGGGAAAGTTGTCCAAGGCGTCGTTGCTTAAGTTCTCCAAGCTTTGACTATCAACAGCGACACTTTGAAAAGATTTCTACTATGCATCTGTTCATCACACTACTCGCTACCAGCTCGCTACTCTTTGACAAAGGGGGGCCTTCCCATGGTGGCGTGGGCGGCCTAAACCGCATGCAGATAGTCGCCAACGCATCAACCCCTGCCCCAGCTTTCACAGGAAAGACAGTCGATGGCACGACAGTTAGTTTGGCCAGTTTAAGTGCCACCAAACCCGTTGTACTCTATTTTATAGAGAAAGCCTGCCCCTGCTCGCGCAATGCAGCTATCTATTTCGACCGCATCCAAGCTGCTTACGGTAAAGACGTCACCGTCGTTGGCGTAATCAACGGCACCGCTATTGAATCTCGTGCCTGGGCAACCGCTGCTAATGTAACCTTCATGCTAATCACGGACGAAGATTGTGATATCATCCACGCCTACAAAATTGAACGCAGCGTGAGTAGCACACTGATTGCTTCCGGCGGTACCATGGTTAAGTCCTATCCTAGTTACAGTATACAAACCTTAGAGGATCTCTCATCAGAAGTTGCGAAGCTTATAAACAAGCCTACCCAGAAGATTTCGACGGAAGGTGCGCCTGCTAAAA
>DNHH01000120.1:5988-10602 GCA_003485955.1 Opitutia bacterium | reverse complement strand
TGCGCCTGCTAAACTTACTGTAGGTTGCACTTTCCCTCAATAAGTATCGCCACCGCGATCTTTTCGCCGCCTTCTGTAGCCGAGACTAGGTCATGCACATCTTAATCGCCTGTGATAAATTCAAGGGGTCGCTGAGTGCGATGGAAGTTGCCCATCACTTGCGCGATAGCCTTCAGACAGTTTTCCCGGGTGCGACTTACGACATCTGTCCGATTGCCGACGGCGGTGAAGGTACGACGGAGGCGATGGTAGGAGCCATGGGCGCCGATTGGCACGAAGCACGGGTCGTCGATGCTCAACATCGTCCAATCAAGGCTCATTATGCTATCGTGCATAAAACCCACCAGGCAGTGATGGAAATGAGTGCAGCTAGCGGACTCCACCGAGTCACAGACATCCCTCTACGGCCTTGCACGGCGTCAACCTTGGGTACGGGACAGATGATGGCCCAAGCCGTCAATCAGGGCGCTCAATCAATCCTTATTGGTATAGGCGGTAGTGCGACGAATGACGCCGGGCTCGGGGTCGCCGTTGCCCTCGGCTACCGTTTTTTGCGTCAAGATAACGTTGTTCAGCCTACGCTCGAAACCCTTCTTGAAGTAGACAAAATTCTACCACCAACTAAGCCATGGTTGATCCCGGTTCAGGTAGCCTGCGATGTCGACAACCCCCTGCTCGGACCCCGCGGGTGCACTCGCGTTTATGGCCCACAAAAAGGCGTTCAAGATTTTGCGTGGTTTGAGCAACGTCTCGAGCACCTGACATTCCTTGTTAAACGAGATCTAGGAAAAGATTTTAAAGTTGTCCCGGGTGCAGGCGCTGCAGGCGGTCTTGGTTTTGGACTAATGACATTTGCTAACGCCCAATTAGTACCCGGGTTCGAACTCATTGCGCAACATATGCAGTTGGCTCAAAGGATTCAAAACTCTGACATTGTTTTTACGGGTGAAGGCCGCATGGATGCGCAGAGCTTACAAGGCAAAGGGCCAATCGGGGTTGCGCGCCTTTGCCAGAGGCTTCACAAGCCGATTATTGGAGTCGTGGGAAGCTTCGAAAAGTCTACAGCGCTTGATGATGTCTTTGACCTGTTAATCGCGATTAAGCCCGAGGCGATGGACCTTGCAGACGCGATGAAGCGCACACCCGAACTCATCCGTGTTGCGATCAATGAACAGAGAGAAATACTCGTTAGAATCTCGACGGAGTTATAAAGGAATTCACATACCATGATGAAAAAAGCATCGGTCTACATTTCTGCCCTCTTGTTGGTCGCTCTGGTTTACTGGGTCGCAATGACAATGCAGTGCGTCCCAACGCATGATGCAAACTATACCCTATCAGACGAGCTTGCAGTGGACTATATCGACCATGCGGGCGATAATCTAACGCTCAGCCGAGTGGTGAAGAAGGGAAAGCATCCGTTTACTGCTGGACAAGTTGTCGCATGGGCCGATCTCGACAATGCTTTAGGCAAGCACTTGGACAGAATTGAATGTGGGGGAGCCGACGGTGTTGCGATCTTAGGCGACTATGTGCTCGTTGGTAATGCTGCCGAGATGGTCCAATTCGTGCGCAACCACGGCTACGCCAAGCAGCTTGGTATTATACGTCTACGGGAAACGGATTCGACGTTCTATGTCGACGTCGAGATTGAAGGAAAAGACGGTGAGACACTTCGAGTACTGCTTCAGTCCAGCGGTACCGAACAAGGCAAAGGCTAATCTAATTTTGCCACTGTAAAATATCGCAGGTATAGTTAAGTCGTAATTTTTGCCGTTACGATTTCCGTGCTAGCGGACTTCTAGATACATGCACAAAAAAATACCCGCCGGGTGGCGGGTATTTGAGAGGCTCTGAGGGAGATCTTAGAACCGGTAGCCGAGGGAGATCGTAGCCTTCGAGAGGTTTACGCCAACATCAGCGGTACCACGGTAAAACTCGCCAGCTTGAGCACCAGCATCTGTGACGAGTGCTCCGTCTACGAGAGTGCTATTGAAAGTACCGGAAGTCTGTGTCTTCCTGTATGAGTTAAACGAGATACGCTCAATTTCGCCTTGGAGGAACCAGTGAGCATCGAAGTTGTATTCGAAGCCTAGGCCAAGACCGAGACCGCCGACCGTATGATTGAATGACAGTTCGTCGCCAAGCAGGCCTTCGATGCTGGCAACTTGGAGATCAATGTTTCCGCTAATCTTCGCATTCGCACGTGAAACTTTAGCGTAAACCATGAACTTTTCGGAAATGGTGTAGCTTGGCTTTAGGGCGACAGACCAAGTGTTGCTGGTCTCGATGAGCTCGTTGATATCATTACCAGCACCAGGAATTTCAGCGATCGATACGAAACGCGTTGATGCACCAAATTGCATCGCAACTTCTAGGCCGATCAGGAAGTTTTCTGAGATTGCCAGATTATAGGCGAGAGCGACTTGGCCGTTGAAAGCGTCTTTATTGTTGTAGCCATGGCTGCCAGTTTCTTGACGAATGTCATAGGTGTCGGGCTCGTTGCTACCTCCTGGGCCAGTGCCCCCTGTGGTATCGTCATTAGCATTAACGGTGATTTCTTGGTAGATCTCTTGGAGGAGTGTACTACCAGACTGAGTCACTTGGCTTCCACCGAGTGAAATCGAAAAACCATCAAAGTTTTCCGAGTTAGTGCGGGCAGTTGTTTGAGGGGCAGCACTCGCGCCAGCGGCTACGAGTAAAGCTAGGAGTGTAGGGGTTGTATGTTTCATCACACTTCTAGTCTCAAATGTAAGCGGTGGTGTCAAATATAATGCGCCCTAGGTACCCTTTGGATTCAACGTTCAGCACTAGATTACACGGACTCCTTGCGAGTGAAGTCATGGATTATAGATGACTTTAATCTAAGTGCAGGTGACGAATCCTTGATGCTTGGCAATAGACGTATCTTCAAAAGAGTGAATCAAACTACATTTATGAAGTATGTATTCCTGTTACTCCCTCTGGCATTATTCGCAGCCGATAACACTTCGCCTGCGTTCGTACCGTTACCTTCCAAGGTTGAACTCGCAAACGGCCGTTTTCAATTAACCCCCAACACCGCAATTTCAGCTTCCGACGATCTGTCCAACGAAGCCAATTACTTGGCTTCACGTCTCCGGAAGACATCTGCCCTACCCGTTCCAATCAAAAACAAAGGTGCCATTACCCTTGACGTTGATACATCATTACCGAGCGAAGGATATAAACTGACGATTACGCCATCCAACGTTACCATCTCAGGCGGTTCGGCAGCTGGTGTCTTCTACGGGATTCAGACGTTTCTCCAAACGCTGCCAGCTGCGGTTTACGGACAGACAGCTTCTCCGAAAGCTGATTGGTCAGCCCAAACACTGCGCATTGAAGATGCTCCGACATGTTCTTGGCGTGGCGTGCACCTCGATAGTTCCCGTCACTTCCAGCCCAAGGCCTTCGTGCTGAAGTTCCTCGACGCGATGGCGGCACAGAAGCTAAACCGCTTCCACTGGCACCTCGTCGACAGCGAGGGCTGGAGACTTGAGATCAAGAAGTACCCACGCCTAACCCAGGTCTCGCAGGATTTCCCCGCTCATTACCCTGAGGAGATACCGACCAACCCGTCGTTCCGGGCGAAGTACCGCTATGGCCATCTGCATGGGGGCGGGTACTACACCCAGGAGGACGTCCGAGAGATTGTCGAGCACGCGAGCCGGCTTCACATCACAGTCGTACCCGAAATCGAATTCCCGGGGCACGCTATGGCCGCGTTGATGGCCTACCCAGAGATTGCGACAACCCGCCGGCCCCCGACCGTTGTGAGCAACATCACGACTGACCTCATGGGCGTGCACCCCGAGGCGCTCCGCTTCCTGCGCGACGTTCTCGACGAGACAATGGACCTATTCCCAGGGCGTTGGATTCATTTCGGCGGCGATGAGGCACCCAAGCAGCAGTGGAAGTCGGACGCTTACATTCAGCGTAAGATTGATGACCTTGGCCTGCGCGGTGGCGCCCAGTCACCAGAGGACGCCCTCCAGGCTTGGCTCTTCAACGAGATGTCCGCTCACATCGCCAAGCGCGGGCGAGTGCCAGTGGGCTGGGAGGAAATCATGCACCATGGTAATCTCACACGACTTACCAAGGGTTCGGTCATCATGCCATGGCTGAGCACTGGTAATGCTATCGCTTCGGCCAATGCGGGCTACGGTGTCGTTTATACTTCGGTCGGACCATTTTACCTCGACTCACAGCAAGTCTCCGGACCGGGCGAGCCGACCGCGCTATACGCCGGACCCACAACCTTCGAGAACATCCATCGCTACAACCTCTTCCCTGCAGGCTTAACTGAAAATGGGCGGAAGAATGTTTTGGGAGCACAGTGTCAACTCTGGACGGAACTCATGCCGCGTACGGATGATGTCGAATACCAAGCCTACCCTCGCCTCTGTGCTCTCGCTGAACTTACGTGGACAGCTCCCGAACGTCGCATTGACACCGCCGACTTCACCCAACGCCTTTCACAGCATGGCTCACGGCTAACCGCCCTTGGGCTGAATCATCGACGGGTCTCTCCTCAGGCTCAGCTGGGTTGGACGACTGAATTTCTGAATGCAAACAAACCATGGATTGTTACTA
>DNHH01000120.1:5562-5789 GCA_003485955.1 Opitutia bacterium | reverse complement strand
TATACCTGATGCTACGGTGGAAAAACTGCGCCAAGGAAAACCTCTGAACATCCGTTTTGAATACCGTGATGGTCAAAATGGTTTAGATATTCAATCCGTTGAGTTGCTTGCGGACGGTAAGACTGTTGCGACGGATGCCCATGCTGGCTTCACAGGTACACATCCCAACAAGCCTGACTACCTACTTACTTTACCTAAAAATACTTCGGGGATAATTACCGTTCGTA
>DNHH01000120.1:444-5384 GCA_003485955.1 Opitutia bacterium | reverse complement strand
TTACCGTTCGTATTCACGCCAAAGGCAGCGGTGGGAATGACAGCCGAGGTGAAATTATTCTAAAACCCTAATTAATCCGTATTCTATGACGAACGTGCGCAATGCCTATTACGAGCGAATGATGTCGTCGGAGAAAGATGCGCCCGCAGGTGCATCTAAGCCTACTTTACGTTATTGCATAGCCAGTACACCGCGTAGCGGATCTACACTCCTTAGTCGAACACTAGAAGCAACCGGACTAGCCGGGGTGCCTATGGAGTATTTCAACAATTCTTTCATGGGTGGTTGGCAGCGACTGAACTCAGGACGCGGTATTCAACTTCAGTCGTACATTGCTGAACTTGAATCACGCCGCACGACTTCCAATGGTGTATTTGGTGTAAAGACGCACTGGTCGCAGCTCCAGTTAATCGCTAACCAGAGTCGTCTACCTTTCACGAGCATCCTTCAAACAGCTGTCGGCAACTACACAAAGTTCATCCAAATCAATCGACGCGACAAACTCGCTCAATCCATCAGTTTACACATAGGCAATCAGACTAAAGTCTACCACTCTGACCAAACAAACTTAGGCAGCGCAGAGAATGTTGCGACGTTTGATGCCTCAGCGATAAGCGTTAATATCGCGCGTCTATTTATCGAAGAAGCGAGTTGGTCTAAGTACATTAAAGAACGAGGAGTCGATGCGATTGAAGTCATCTACGAAGATCTCATCGCGGATCATGCAGGCACATGCCAACGGGTCTTCGATTTCCTTGGACTTACGGGTGTTGATATCCCCCTTCCACCTACCCGCAAACTCGAGACATCAGAAACCGCTGAGTTTAGGCGCCTTTACTTAAAACACCTCGGCACCTAACTAAATAATCAGGTGGGTGTCAGCGTTCATTGTAAACCATCTGATAGGGGTATAAGAATCATCTCCGGCAGACTTCTACGCCGATTCTCTTCGGTTTATACTCGGTGCAAATGAATTAGACGTTATACTTGATAGTATGATTGTGCGTCCACCAGGTCTAATTGAAATTCGGCTAAATCAAGCGAGCCAGCTTTTTAACTCCATGGACCCCTCGCCGTTCCACGAACGCGACCTCGATCATGATGCCGAAGAACACATTGTGAGTTGGGCACGTGAAGTACACGAAGACCACCCATTCCGTCTACGCATTGTATTGCGCGAAGTCGCCAATCCGGAGGTTGCCCGTTTCGTCCGCGAATCCATTCGGCATTACTTTGATTACCGTACCGCCCAATTTGGTCGTGATTTACGGAAGATGCTGCGCGAAGGTCGCAGCTCACTTTTCATCGGTCTCGCCTTTCTCGCAGTTACTCTGGCGCTCGCCAGTATGATTAAATCGGATGCGGGCTGGGCTTCGCTCGTTCGTGAAGGACTAAATATCTGCGGATGGGTGGGTATGTGGCGCCCCATCGAGATTCATCTCTATCGCTGGTGGCCGATTCGTCGTGATATCATTCTGCACCGCAAACTATCCGCAGCCGATGTCGAGGTAGTCTTTGAACCGAACTAAACCTTAGCGTTCGCTTGATCCAAATCGTTCAGGCTTAAAGACGATATCTTTGTCGAAATAGGGTATATAGCCATGTGGCTTACTTTGATTCTGAATAGACTCAGCTAAATCCGGTGAAACAGTTCCGACCTGAAAAATCGGCGGCAGACCACCTGAAGGCCCAGCTGCATTCTTATCTTTATTCCAAGAAGCAGTTTTCCAATCGATGAGCAGTCCGCAGGCATAAACACCACCCGATTTTCCGAGGATGATGGTGATATCGAACTTTTCCCCTTTTCTCAGCCTAAACCAATCACCCCAAATCGCAGGCGAATTAAATGTCTTTATGCCACCGGCGAGCGCTCCTTGAATGGGCGGAGTTGAAGGTTTCCACTTGGTGTAATACTTTTCGGGGGGTGCGGCTTGAGTGTAGCGAAGGCTCCCGTCGAAAACCAATTTACCATTTATCAAAACAACAATTACGTTATCGCATCCGCCGACAAACCTGAACTCGTCCGTAAAGGGCGCGCTTGCCTTACCGCTGTAAACCGCAAGCCAGTGCACGGGCTTCACCTCTTTATCGACACCAAAAGCTTTGGGGGCTTCAGATGCGAGCATGTAGGGATGAACAAACGTTGAAGATACCAATGTGGTTTCGGCTTTGAAATACTTCTGTAAGGCGCGGTTGGTATTTCCGTTCATGCGAATAACCGATTCGATCGCATCAAGGTATTCGACCATCGCTGCTGCGCTGTAACCATAATCGCCAATTGGACCGGTATGCTTGAGGGGCTTACCATCTTTATCTAATTTAATATCCCAAAATTCACCGAGCAAACCGCCAGACCCTAATTTACTTCCAAAGAGTGAAACGAAGTTTTTTGCGTTACCCACGCCCACGCCCACCCCGGAACCAATCCCACCTCCGGTTCCCCCACCCAGGCCCTTAGAAGAACCACCATTCGTGAGCCCCGAGACCATCGAGTTTGTTGTCACCTCAGGCAAACTCGGTAGCGCTAAAGAAGAGGTAGCAGATTTTGACGTAATGCGTGCCGTTGTTTTTGCTAGGTTCTGGGCGTTCTTTGGCTGAAGTTTATGCTCAAACGACTTGGCTTTCTGCCCAGAAGCACCCCCGCCTGCACCGCTCGCAAAGGTAGTAGGGTCGGTTTTAGCTGTATCCGTAATTGTCGATACGACCCAGGCGCCGAACAGGAAAATCAACAGCCCGTGAATCATCAAGGAAACGACTAACCCATCACCACCGACCCTTTGCCAAAATGGTCGACGCCTCAAGACAACCTCAGGGCTGTCTTGGCCGTTATCAGCAGTCTCTGATTGGGTTTCGCGCATTTAGGACAAGACGAAATCTACACTACTACTCACCCTTTAAGATTCGAGGTCTTTCGAATTCTACAACTTTTTTACCTGCTGTTCTTGACATCTAGGGAGGGGGTAGCCAACCGTCCAACTCACGGATGCTCAATTTCGCAAATCAATGCCTCGATTTAGCTAAGTCTCTGCTTCAGCAGAACCTGCCAATGGTAGCAGCTGATGGCACATTGATACCTGCAGATGGGGAAATTATGCGAGCAGATGAGCCAGGCCACGTCGCGCTCGCCCTCGGTGAATATTTTCGTGCGACCCACGAAACCACTATCGGTAAGGTTGACCTTATCGAACTCACTGTTCGTTGCATCAAAGCACAGCTCAATATTCGGGAAGGCTCGGATAACGGATTGGCCTACGCCTGCCTGGGGCTTCTCTCGTTCGGTACATCTAAAGATCGTAATGCGGTCTGGGACAAACTCGATGCCCACACACGAAAGGTTATCGCTGAACGTCTGGCCGTAACCACCCGACACGATAACCATTTCCAAGCCTTTGATATCGCCAAAGCGGTTTGCCGTTTTTCGCTCGGGATGACGGATAAAGACGAAACTCCCGCATTGGTTGATCGTATGATTGAGGCCATTAATAGCAACTCGACCGGCGGATTCTTCGACGACGCACCTAAAGGCGGTAACCCCGAAATCTTGGGCGGCTGCTACGACCTCTACGGTCTCGTTGCCCTTATCTTTAGCAGACAAGCTTTGCAGTTACACACTTCAGTAACTGTGCGCGATGCCAAGCTGCCTAAACTTCGTGCTCACGCAGAGAAGTATGTACGCATCTTACTCGAGTCGACACGCGAAGACGGCATGGGTTGGTCATTCGGACGCGGCATTGGTGCCTACGGTCAGATGCATCCAATCACTGTACTTTTACAAGCACTGCGCGATAAGTGGGTGCCAGCCGACAAAGAACCGCAAGCTCGCGACCTTGTTCGCCGTCTCTTCACCTGTTTCTTTGGAACGTACGTCGACCTCGAGCATGGTGTGCTCGTAATTCGTGACACCGAACGCGACACCATTCCGGGGCATACCACACGAATGGCAAACTTCGACGCCGCTCGATACCTTTCACAGTGGTCACGTCTCGCACAAACCGTAGGCGGGGCTCTTCCGTCCGTTCCTACGGCTGGTGCTAAATCAAGCTGCCGTTACTTCCTCTTTGATCGCGGCCGCAAAGAACAAGGCCTCTGCGTTTACAGCGACCCTGCTAGCGGCTTATTTATTCAACTGCCACTCGTCTCTGCCGGTGGCCGCGGACAGACCGATACCCTCGCCTTCCCGCACATGCCAGGCGTGATGGACTGGCCAGTCAATGCAGCGGTGCCGGCGTTTATACCTCAATTGACGATTAACGGCCGCGCTATCACACCTTCGTTTTACGGAAGTAATGTGCAAGTAGCCATGGGCTCACGTGGTTCTTATAACTTCCGTTACGAACAGCCCGAGCTCATTGATACCCATGAGCACATCCTGTCCAACGTCGGGGGATTCAAAGTCGACTGGGAGTTTATGGGCGGAAAAATCATCGGACGTTTTCTTTTACAAGTAAGAACAAACGTAACCCTTGAAAATTTCCGACTTGTTGTACCTATCGCCGGACCACACAGCCGGATGAATCCACACGGCGCATTTCAACTAGGCGGCGAATATCACCGCTGCGAACTCATCCGCGATGACTTCCATGCTGCCTGGGGCGAAATCGAAACAGTCTCCGAAGATTCACAACATCGTACGTGCTGGGGTAAAGTTCACTATTACCAAGTACTCGAGCGTGATCACCCCATGCCTTTACGCGCCGGACAGAACTACGCCTTCGAAATCGCCTACCAGCCAGACGTTACCAAAGCGTAAGCGGCCGAGCTAAGTTGAGTCGAAATCAAGAAGCGTAAGTAACGGAAGATTGGACTTAAGCCCATCGGGCATCCGACTTGCACGTTAGCACTAAATCCCCCACCTTTCGAACGATGTCTCAAGGACGTTTCTACCTAACAACGGCAATCGATTACGCCAATGGTGCCCCGCACCTCGGGCACGCCTACGA
>DNHH01000120.1:0-207 GCA_003485955.1 Opitutia bacterium | reverse complement strand
GTACACTTTTTAACGGGACTGGATGAACATGGTCAAAAAGTTCAACAAACCGCTGAACGCCAAAAACAAGATCCGCAAATCTTGTGCGATGGCGTTGCTGCGCTTTTCCGTGAAATGCTCTGCTTGTTAAATATTTCTAATGACGACTATATTCGTACAACCGAAGCTCGTCATAAAATAGTTGTCCAAGAATTACTCCAAAGACTT
>DNHH01000097.1:41138-43279 GCA_003485955.1 Opitutia bacterium | reverse complement strand
CGTGAAACTTCCTTCCGGCCAAGTAAAGCGCATGTGGGTTTCCGTGAAAGCAATGAAGGCTGGTCTCGTTCAATTCGGCTGAGACCAATTTCTTTGTTTGATTAAAAAACCCCGACGAAAGCCGGGGTTTTTTTGTTTTAGCATTCAGGCATGGCAACAAGCATCCTCTATCCATAATTTTAAATGATGCCTGTGGAGCCAAAGTTAAACCCGCTGACGTTGTTGGCCGCAAAACGACGCGCTTTGAGTCTCCCTGTTTATGATTTAACGGTGAGCAACCCAGACGTCGCTGGCTTTGCTTGGCCACGTGAAATTCTTGCCGCAGCGCTCGGCGGCCCAGGGTGTGAGCGTCACCAGCCAGATCCTTTTGGAAATATCGAGGCACGCACCGCAATCGCCGCATACTACACCCAGCATGGCGCCGCGGCATCACCCAAGCACATCTGTCTTTCGGCTTCCACCAGTGAAGCTTACACCTGGTGGCTGCGCTTACTTTGTGAGAGTGGGGATAACGTTTTGGTACCAGAGCCTGCCTATCCACTCATCAGTATTCTTGCTGAAATTAGTCGTGTAAAAATCATTCCTTACCGTTGTGAATTCAAGGAAGGTCTTTGGTGCGTAGACCCGGCATCATTAAAGCCTGACGCTAAGACTCGTGCGATCCTCGCAATTTCACCCGCTAATCCCACGGGTCATACATTGAGTGTGGCTGACTTGAAAGCTCTGCGAGATGCACAGAAAAAAGCTGCTCCCAGCTGTGTGCTGATTGTAGACGAAGTTTTCTTGGATTATCCCGCTGCTGCATTCGCGGCACCGTCGTCGGTCTTAGCGCACAAAAATTTAGACCCACTGATTATTCTCTCCGGGCTTTCGAAAGTAACGCTCACCCCTCAGCTTAAAGTTGGTTGGTCTGTGCTCACAGGGTCTTCTGAGTGGTTGCAAATGATTTTGCCGCAACTCGAACATCACACGGATGCGTTTCTTTCGGTGAATGCACCCGCGCAAGTGGCACTACCATTTTTACTGAAAGAGGCACCGGCCTACCGTGCCGCAGTGCGTGCACGGCTTGATGCCAACGAGGCGACGTTGCGGGCGGCACTTGTTCGGCTTGCTGGCTGTGAATTGCTTCCACGTCAAGCAGGGTGGAGTGTCGTGATGCGTTTACCGGCCGGCGTTGATGAACTAAGCTTCGCGCTCCAAGCCCTTGAGGAAGGCGCGTGTGTACACCCTGGGCACTACTATGATTTTGCCAGCGAGAACTGTATCGTGCTTAGTCTCTTAGCTGATCCGAAAGACTTTGGCGCGGGTTTGGATGCACTTATTCGCGCTTTACCCCGTTGCTAGGTCATTTAGCTGCATCGAGCGATTCTTTCGTCTTTCTTCTCGTCTGTAGGTGATTTAACTCTGCGGGGTGAATCAATCATACGGAGAGCAGATGAAATCCAAAGGTGGCTTACAGCGCATCTCGCGCGCGATGGGTTACACCGTCGAAGGCCTTAAGGCGGCCTACAAACACGAGCACGCATTCAGACAAGAAGTCTTCGCCGTTGCACCTTTTGCCATCGCCGCCTGGGCTATCCCTGATTTGTCGGCATGGATTCGGGCGCTTCTCTTCGGCTCATTATTGCTCATCCTTATCGTTGAACTTCTTAATTCCTCGATTGAAGCGAATACGGACCACATCTCGCTGGATCGCCATCCTCTCGCCAAGCGTGCGAAGGACATGGGTTCAGCAGCGGTGTTTCTTGCGATTGTGAATGCTGTCTGTGTTTGGAGCTGCGTCTTTTGGACGCTTTATGGCGACACGATTTGGCGCTGGTTTGTGTGATTTTTGTCCGCCTCCTTTTCTCCTTTCGCCCACCTCACTTTAACCCTTAAGTCTATTTATGTCACAGGTCGTCCTTAAGCCCCGCGTCCGTGGTTTTATTTGTCTCACAGCACACCCTGAAGGCTGTGCAGCACATATACGCGAACAGATCGCCCATGTGAAATCCCGGAAGCCCCTTCAAGGCGGCCCCAAGTCCGTCTTAGTCATTGGCGCATCTACGGGGTATGGTCTCTCATCGCGGATTGCTGCCGCCTTTGGTTCGGGCGCGGCAACCCTCGGCATCTTTTTTGAACGTCCAGCGGAAGGTGATAAG
>DNHH01000097.1:39959-40983 GCA_003485955.1 Opitutia bacterium | reverse complement strand
GAACGTCCAGCGGAAGGTGATAAGCCAGCAAGTCCTGGCTGGTACAACACCGTCGCCTTCCACGAAGAGGCACGCAAAGCAAAGCTTAAGGCTGTATCTATGAATGGCGATGCGTTCTCACCCGAACTAAAGTCCCAAGTGATTGAGGCGATTAAGGCTAAAATGCCGAACGGCAAAGTTGATTTAATCGTTTACTCGCTCGCTTCGCCTCGTCGTACGGATCCCAAGACTGGCGAGACACATAAGTCTGTGCTCAAGCCGGTTGGCCAATCTTTCCATGCCAAGAATTTAGATACCGACCGCAAGGTAGTGAATGATGTCACGCTCGAAGCAGCCACTCCCGAGGATGTCCATAACACTGTGAAAGTAATGGGTGGCGAAGACTGGGAGCTTTGGATGGAAGCTCTTGATTCTGCCGGCGTGCTTTCTGAAGGCGCACAAACTGTCGCCTACTCATATATTGGACCTCAAGTCACTTGGCCTATCTATAAAGACGGTACGATTGGCAAGGCGAAGGAGAACCTCGAGCAAGCAGGTCAGCGCATTGATGCGATCTTGAAGATGCATCGCGGGCGGGCCTTTGTCTCAGTCAATAAGGCGGTGGTCACGCAGGCATCCTCGGCTATTCCTGTGGTCCCTCTTTACGTCTCACTGTTATTCAAGGTGATGAAGCCTGCGGGCACTCATGAAGGCTGTATCGAACAGATTCAGCGACTTTTCGAAAAGCAGATGTATAACGGTAATGCGCTCGAGTTCGATGATGCTGGTCGTGTCCGCTTAGATGACCTCGAGATGAAGCCTGAAATCCAAAAAGCTGTCTTTGATGTCTGGCCAAAGGTTACGACCGAGACGCTCGATACGTATGGCGACTTTGCGGGTTACCAGTCGGACTTCCTTAAGAACTTTGGCTTCGGCCTCGCGGGCGTTGATTATGATCAAGCCACCGAAGTCGAACGCCCCATCGTTGACGCCTAATTTACGTGACCAAAGTTTTCTCCATAGCCAACCAGAAGGGTGGCGTCGG
>DNHH01000097.1:39554-39780 GCA_003485955.1 Opitutia bacterium | reverse complement strand
AGAAGGGTGGCGTCGGCAAGACCACTACCACGGTTAATCTTGGTGCGGGTCTTGCCCGTTTGGGAGTGTCGACCCTGATTATTGATTTAGATGCACAGGCAAATGCCACCAGTGCTCTTGGCATTGAGAAACGTGCTGGCGGATCCCTTTACCGCGTATTGCATGGCGAAGGCTCAGCGATTGACCAAATCGTCAACACGACCACGAAGCACCTTGATATCATTCC
>DNHH01000097.1:36166-39287 GCA_003485955.1 Opitutia bacterium | reverse complement strand
GGTTTTCTTGGCAAACTACGCACCGCGCTGAAGCCCATTATCGATTCAGGAAAATACCAGGCGATCATCATTGATTGCCCTCCTGCACTCGGCGTCCTTTCGATGAGTGCCTTGGCAGCCTCCGACCACTTGCTCGTGGCCTTACAGACGGAGTATTTGGCGATGGAGGGTCTTGGACAAATCCTCGGCGTGGTTGACCAACTCAAAGACGCCCAGGCGACGTCGGCGCTAACAATTGGTGGAATTATTATGACGATGTATGATGTTCGGACGAATCTTTCGCGCCAAGTCGTCGAAGAAGTAAAAAAGCATTTCCCCGCACTCGTGCTCGCAAGCTATATTCCGAGGTCGATCCGTCTTTCGGAAGCACCTAGCCATGGAAAGACCATTTTTGATTATGATATCCATTCGCCAGGGGCTGCTGCCTACGAGGCCTTGGCGAAAGAAGTCAAAAAGCGCTTCTCGTTATAAACGAAACGACTGAGGTGGGCTAGGACTTACCCGACGTAAGGCTTGAGTGCCACGTTCAGCTCTTTGACCCGCTCGGTAAGGTCTTTACGGAGTTTAGCCGCCTCTGTCACGGAGCTGTTCTCTTTCGTTTCGACTGCACGCTTATGTTTTTCGACCTCAGCAAGTTTTATTCGAAGGCGGTCGAGTTCTTTGCGTTCAGAGGCAAGCGAGGAGACAACTGTTTTTAACTGTGAGGTTAAATTATCCGGACTGCCAATATTGCGGTCCAGGTAGTCTTTGATGTCTTGTTGGATTTCCTCCTGCTTTTTCTCCAAAGATTTAATCTGGCGCTCCTTGTCGATGACGCTGTTGCGTTCGCGCTCCACGATTCGCTCAGTTGTCGTGGAGTCATTGCCGCTACGTGTGGCCTGTGACTCAAGGTCCAATAAGTTCGAGTACTCCTGACGCATACGTTCAACGCGCAACGCGCTGAATTTATTGCGCAAGGCGGCTACATCAGCTGCCGGTACGCTATACGTCTTGGCGTTGACGGTCAGTTTAGCAGGGCCGTTGTATGAAGCTACTAAAGTGACGGAGGGCACTTCCAGTCGATCAATCGCTAGAGCCATCGTTGTGGAAAGTAGAATAAAACCAAAGATACCTGTAATACGCATGGCAGTGTTCTAACCGCGGCTACGGTTAAGCGAAAGAGGAAAGATTGGCCAAGGAGTCTTTGTAAGGCATGGCTTGGCTTTCAGAGGTCCACAGCTATGACTCGTGTGTAATGGAAAAGGTCTACCAGGTTTTTAAGCTGTCAGGTGAAATCATCGGACAGTATTGCGAAACAGATTTCATTGCGAAAATCCGTACAGGCGAAATTGCACTCACCGATTTTTACCTAACAGAAGGCATGGCAAGCCCAGGACTGGTCGACGATTTTGTCCACGACAGAGGTCTGTTTGCCTAGCACATCACTGGCTGCATTTAACATACAGTTGATTGATCGACCCAGCCAATGATGTGCCGGCTTGTTCGATTATCCCATGTGTAGTGAATATACAGAGTAGTGACGGCGCTTGATTGAACGATGAGCTGATAGGGCAAAGTAACTTTTCTCCCACGGTGGATGATGACTTTGGGTTTAGGGTGCTTTTGGAGGTATTGCTCAATGCGCTCTTTGCTAAAGTGACTATCCGGATTGGATTGATTGATACACCGACGAATCTCGGTCAGTTCGAGAATTTTGATGATAACATCACTGTATTCATCTAAGTTGCACTCCAGTGCTGATTCTAAGGCGGAATGCGTAATCACAAAGCCCTTCTCGGTTTCTTCTCCGAGTAAGTTTTGCAGGCAATAAGCAAACTTCTTCCACCAAACTGTCTTTGGTGGCTTCGTAGCTGGCAACCGTCGGGCGGTATCACGCGGCAAATTTTTAAACAGAGCAAGTATCAGACGGCGGTCACCTTGACGGTAATCGAGGTTAATACGTACGTTGGTGCTGTCGTACGATTCGACGGATACGAGGATGTCGCCGTGGAGGGCGAGTCCCTGGATGCGGCAAATACCACTATCCGACTCGGTTAACCAACAGTTATTAAATTCAGGCAAGGCGTGGATTTGTTGGTCGATCCACGTGAGCAGAGAAGTCTCCGTCATCTTGATCGCATACGAGCAATAGGACAGAGTGTGGGACTGTGAGGAGGGCAGGTTGGGTTTCATGGTGTTGCGGGTGGGTTTGGGAAAATGATAGAGCAGGGTAAGCGATGAATGAAATCGCATGACCCTCCCTATAGGGGGTGATTCTCTCAGAATTTGAGCGAGGGCGTTTTAAGGCGCTAAAACGTCATCGAAGCCGGGTTCGTGCCCCTTGTTGATTGCGGAAGTAAGTAGCTTGGCAGTCCAACCTAAGCTCACTCACAAGATTCTTATAGATAGTATAAATATGAAAATCGCAAGAAAAAACAGTACGTTCCCTTTTCTAAGCCTTCTACGGGTTGACGTTTATCGTGCCTTGTTCAGGATTAGGGGTAGCCGTATTGAGGAGGCTTTCTCCTTTCGCTTTTCTGCGACGGTGATAATATAGTGGGATGTCCTCCTCTAAGAATACTTCTGTGCGAAAGCCGACGCGGTTTAAAACAAAGTCACCGCAAGCCCCACGTCAGTCGCAACGCACAGGACGTCAAGATAACGGAAAGCGTAAACGTTAAGCAGTCTAGATATCAGGCAGTTTGCCACAACTTCGCATTTGCGAAGCCGATTTCCTTGTAACTTTGCGTCTACTCGGCTGTCTTCTCGTAACCGCTTTATTCCATGAATACTGTTTATGCCCGCATTGGCTTCTGTGTGTTGAGCCTTGCCTTGTCGCATGTTGTGGCGGCACCTATTAAGCCTGCGGCGACTTCACGTGCTTTTGCGGCACGCGATAAGGTACGTATGGCTGAGATGAACGTGGATCTTGCAGGGGCCAAAGAGCTCTACCTCGTCGTCTCGGACCTCGGTAGCAATAACTCAGACTGGGCAGACTGGATTGAGCCAACATTGGTCATGGCAGATGGCTCTACACGCCCGCTAATCTCTCTGAAGTGGAAAAAAGCCGAAAGCAGTTGGGGTTCGGTTATGGTCGGGAAGAATACTGATAAAGGGCCACTCAAAGTTTCTGGTCAGACGT
>DNHH01000097.1:35707-35923 GCA_003485955.1 Opitutia bacterium | reverse complement strand
CGCGACCAAATTCACCACGAAGGTTGCCCTCGATGATATGGGAGCCACGCGCGATGGCACCCCGACAGAGGCAGCTGTCCGCTTCCTGGTTTTCACCCAAGCTCCTCCCGCTGATATCGATGAAGCGCTGGACGAAAGCCCGATGTTTGTGCCCGCCGAATTATTTACGATTCCGGAGGGCTTTGAGGTCACGGTTTGGGCAACCACGCCACAGCT
>DNHH01000097.1:34857-35451 GCA_003485955.1 Opitutia bacterium | reverse complement strand
TTGTCGCCGAAGGCGTCAATTATCGTGGTAAAGCCGGACGTCGTAAAGAAGGTGACCGCATCGTTGTCCTCGAAGACACCACGGGTGCGGGTAAGGCTGATAAGGTTACGGTTTTTGTGCAGGAGAAGAATTTAGCTTCGCCCCTCGGCGTCGCAGTGATTGACGGGAAAATCATCGTCTCACATTCACCCGATTTATTGGCCTACACGGACACCAACCGTGATGGCGTCTTTGATCCTGCAGTTGATAAGCGCGAAGTTTTGCTCACAGGCTTTAATGGACGTCAACACGACCATAGTTTACACAGCGTCACCGTGGGGCCGGATGGTAAATGGAATTTCAACCAGGGGAATACCGGTGCGCAGTTTAAGGATAAAGCAGGCCGCAATTTCTACATGGGTAGTCCCTACATGTTGCAGAACATCGCTGGCAAGCAGAGCGATGATGGCAATGTTTGGATCGGCGGTTTCTCAGTGCAGATGAACCCTGATGGCTCTGACCTGCGCATCATGGGCCATAACTATCGCAACAGTTATGAGCAAATCGTCACGTCTGTGGGCGATCTCTTTCAGAGCGACAACGACGATCCGCCCG
>DNHH01000097.1:26810-34696 GCA_003485955.1 Opitutia bacterium | reverse complement strand
CAGAGCGACAACGACGATCCGCCCGCTTGTCGCGTGACGCTGGTCATGGAGGGCGGTAACGCTGGTTTCGCTTCCTCAGATGGAAAGCGCTCATGGGAGGCTGACCGCCGTCCTGGCCAAGATGTGCCGACTGCCGAATGGCGCCAAGAAGACCCAGACACCATGCCTGCTGGTGATGTCTATGGCGGTGGCTCACCCACTGGCGTTGCGTTTTATGAAAACGGTGCCCTCGGTGACAAATGGAACGGCCTGTTGCTCGCGTGTGAAGCGGGCAAAAATGTCATCTTCGGGTATTTCCCAAAGCCAGACGGGGCAGGGGTGAAGCTCGAACGGTTTGATTTTATTACTTCTAATAAAGAACGCGATTGGGCGGGCTCAGATTTCCAAGGCGGTCGGCCAAGTGGTGCGACAAAGACTTTATTCCGTCCAGCGGATGTCGCCATTGGTCCTGATGGTGCCATTTACTTTGCCGATTGGTTTGATCCGGGTGTTGGCGGGCATGCAACTCGCGACAACCGTATTGCCGGTACGATTTATCGTTTAGCACCAAAAGGCTTTAAGTCGAATGTACCAAAAATTAATTTAGAAACAACCGAGGGACAAATCCAAGCGCTCTTGAGTCCCGCAGTAAATGTACGCGGCGCAGGTTTCGCGCGCTTGAAGGCGCAGGGCGTAGCGGCCGTGCCCGCTGTTTCTGCCTTGCTCGAAAACCCCAATCCCTATCTTGCCTATCGAGCTATCTGGCTACTCGCGCAATTGGGTGAACGTGGTGTCGCCAAGGTGAAGAAAGAGCTCAAGTCGCCTGATGAGATGCGTCGCTTAGTTGCTTATCGTGCTTTGCGTTCGGCAAATATTGACGTCTTTGCGATGGCTGCCGCCATGGCTAAGGACGCCTCACCGGCGATTCGCCGGGAAGTTGCTTTGACGATGCGGGATTTCCGTACGTCCGAAGCTATTGAAAATTTGGTAGTCATTGCGAAGCAGTATGACGGCAAAGATCGCTCATACCTTGAGGCTATTGGTTTGGGTGCGACAGGTCGCGAGGCGGCTGTCTATGAAGCGATTTCCAAAGAGATGGGCTCAGCTCCGGATGCATGGTCACAGGCGTTTGCGGGTATCGCATGGCGATTACACGCTCCACAATCCGTGGCTGATGTCCGGGCGCGTTTGCTTACGGGTAAGCTTTCACCATCGGAAGCTAAGTCTGCAGTCAACGGTCTTGCGTTTACCAAAAGCCATGCTGCGGTGATGGCCATGATTGAGTTGGCCCAAGATAAGAATTTCTCGCAACACGCGTTAGCCAACTGGTGGTTGATGAATCGTAAGGGTAATTTATGGAAACCGTACGACGTTGAAGGCCTCTTAAAAGTTCGCGGTCTTTATGACGCGGATAAAGTTGTGCTCACGCCTTTCGAACTTCCGCCTGAAGCTGCTGACGCTAAAAAGTTATCTTCCGACGATAAAATTGCAGCCCTGAAGGGTGATGCAGCACGCGGCAAAGTCGCCGCAGGATCTTGCCTCGCGTGTCATCGTCTTGGTAATGACGGCGTCGAGTATGGTCCCAATCTTACAGGATACGCAAAGAATCAATCGCTAGAAACTGTCATTACAGGCATCACCCAACCTTCTTCAGCTATCTCCCATGGCTACGAAGGCTGGCGATTGGTTACAACCGACGGACTAGTGATTACGGGTATGGTTCTATCGAGCGGAGACCCTGTTATCATGAAGTGCATGGGAGGTCAGATTCAGACGATTCCACAGAAGCGGGTGAAAGAGATTAAGCCTCTCGAGCGATCCCTCATGTTCTATCCCTCGCAGCTTGGCCTAACCGACCAAAGCGTTGCTGATATTGTCGAATATTTGCAGACGCTGTAAATCTTGCGAAATAAGGATTTTCTACCTTATTCGCCATTAGACACATGCCTTCTTCGTCCTCGAGCCGGTTACAGGTCATTGACTCTCATACGGGCGGAGAGCCAACGCGTGTGGTTATTGCAGGCGGTCCTGATTTGGGTGTGGGCACTGTTGCGGAACGGCTCGCCCGATTCCGCGATGAGCACGATGCTTTTCGTTCGGCGGTTGTGAATGAGCCGCGCGGGTCAGACGTCATGGTAGGCGCATTACTCGTACCTCCACACGACCCATCATGTCAGTTCGGGGTCATCTTTTTTAATAACGTTGGTACACTCTGGATGTGTGGCCATGGCACGATTGGGCTAGTCGTTACACTTGCTCATTTAGGCAAACTGAAGCCTGGGGAAGTGCGCATCGACACAGCTGTTGGCCCGGTGTCGGCAACGTTACACGCAGACGGATCGGTGACTGTTGCAAACGTGCCGTCTTATCGACACACCAAGGCGGCCAAAGTCGAAGTCCCAGGCATCGGAGTCGTCTCCGGAGATATTGCGTGGGGCGGAAATTGGTTTTTCCTAATCGAACAGCACGGTCAACGCATCGCACTCGATAATGTAGACGCGCTAACTGATTACACTTGGCGTGTGCGCCAAGCTCTTAATGCCCAAAAAATCACAGGCTCTGAAGGAGGAGTTATTGACCACGTTGAGCTCTTTGCGCCGACGCCAACAGCCAATAGTCGCAACTTTGTACTTTGTCCGGGCAAAGCTTATGACCGCTCTCCCTGCGGTACAGGCACAAGTGCCAAGATTGCCTGCTTGGCCGCGGACGGTAAATTACCTGAAGGTGAAATCTGGAAACAAGAGAGCGTGATTGGCAGCGTATTCACAGCTTCATATCGAAAATTAAGCGATGGCAAGATTCAGCCGCTCATCACGGGTGCGGCTTATGTCGTCGCTGAGTCGACTTTCTGTTTTGATGCACGCGATCCCTTCGCTTGGGGTATTCGAAATTCATGAGCCTGCCTGTCGTTATTGTCGGCGGTGGCATTGTTGGGTTAAGCACAGCACACGAACTGCTACGTCGCGGGCGACAAGTGGTATTGCTTGAGCGAGGCGACGCTGCTCACGATTCATGTTCGTTGGGTAATGCCGGCATGATTGTGCCGAGTCACTTTGTACCACTGGCTGCACCTGGTATGGTTGCGATGGGGTTGCGCTGGATGTTAGACGGCGAAAGCCCTTTTTGGATTCGTCCGCGTCTAGACCTCAAGCTTGCTTCGTGGGGGTTGAAATTCTGGAAAGCATCGACCCATAAGCACGTCGATCGATGCGCACCCGTCCTCCGCGACCTTAATTTACGCAGCCGTGAATTGTACCTTCGTCATCGCGCCGAATTACCCCAATCTTTTGATTTCGCAGACGTAGGACTCTTAATGCTCTGTGAAACCCAAGCGGCGCTTGATCACGAAGTTGCGTTTGCCGCTAAGTCGACCGAGATGGGTGTGCCTGCCGAAGCGCTGACAATTGAGGAGCTTCGCCGGCGCGATCCGGGTATTGACTACGCCGTGAAGGGTGGGGTGCTCATGAAGCGTGATGCACACTTTGACCCGCGCAAACTCGTTCAATTACTGACTCAGGATATTTTAAATCGCGGAGGGAAGATCGTCTGGAATGCCGAGGTTACGGGTTGGCGAAGTGAAGGCCGTCGATTGGTTGAAGCGGTTTCAACGCAAGGTGAATTTTCAGGTAGCGAATTCGTTCTCGCTGCAGGCGCGTGGTCGCCCGATGCCGCGGGGCAACTAGGGTTGCGTATGCCGATGCAAGCAGGGAAGGGCTATAGTATGCGCGTAACGCAACCCGTGCAGCTCTCCAAGTTTTGCTCTATTTTAACGGAAGCACGTGTAGCAGTAACGCCGATGGGGTCTTCGTTGCTTGTCGGCGGAACCATGGAGATTGCGGGTAATGATATGACCGTGAATCCGGCACGTGTACGCGGAATCGTAAAATCTTTTTGCCGTTATTACCCAGCATTTAAGGAGAAAGACTTTGAATCATTACCCGTTTGGGCTGGCCTGCGTCCTTGCCCGCCTGATGGTATGCCTTACCTCGGTCGTACAGCTGCGAAAGACAACCTTGTCGTCGCAACCGGTCATTCGATGATGGGGTTGAGTTTGGGCCCGGTGACGGGCGAAATTGTGGCGCAGATTATCTGTCAGGAGCCCTTATCCGTGAAATTAGACAACGTGCATCCTGACCGCTACGCTTGAGCGGCGATTATCGGTGAGAACGTCGCACGGTGCAAAGAAACGGTGCGCATTCCTTCACGCTTGCCCATTTGCCGTCTCTTCAATCTCCTCACTTTTATATTATGAAAAAGTCCCTCGTTAAGAAAACCGTCCGCGCTACCTGGTCGGGCGTTATTCCTGCTATTACGACCCCTTTTAAGAAGGACGGATCATTGGATGTTAACGAAATTACGCGTCAGTGTCGCTGGATGGTCGCCTCCGGTGCTATCGGCATCGTTCCTTGCGGCTCGTTGGGCGAAGGCGCTACGCTAACTTTTGACGAGAAGATTGAGCTGATTGAGACCTGCGTAAAAGCGGTTCCAGGCACACCGATTATTCCGGGCATCGCGGCGCTCTCAACAGAAGAGGCCGTCGATCTCGCCATGGTTTCTGAAATGCTTGGCTGCGGAGGCCTGATGGTTCTTCCTCCGTACGTTTACAGCACAGATTGGCGCGAAATGGGAGCACACGTCTCCGCAGTTATCGGTGCAACGAAGTTGCCCTGCATGCTCTATAACAATCCCCCTGCCTATAAGACTGACTTCCTGCCTGAACAAGTCTCTGCCCTTGCTGATAAGCATAAGAACCTTGAAGCCATCAAGGAGTCCTCGGGTGATGCTCGTCGCGTAACAGCCTTGAATAACTTGCTCGGAAAACGTCTCACCATTCTGGTTGGCATGGATGACTGTATTCTTGAAGGCGTGGCTGCTGGCGCACGCGGTTGGATTGCTGGCCTGGTGAATGCTTACCCTGCTGAATCCGTACAACTTTACGAACTCGCGATGAAAGGCGACAAGGCGAGCAAGGCAAAAGCTGACGTTCTATATAAATGGTTCTTGCCGATGCTTCGTCTGGATACGGTTCCTAAGTTCGTTCAACATATTAAGTGGATTCAGAACAAAACTCACGGTAGCAGCGCGACGGTACGTGCGCCCCGCCTAGAGCTCTCGGGCGCGGATCTCGCCCTGTGTGCACAGACTTACAAGGACGCACAAAAACTGCGCCCTGCTTTTGCCCGTAAGTCTCCACGTTAATGAGCCATTCGCTCACAGGTCTATCATTTCTCGGCTTTGCTCGAGGGCAACAGGGCGGAGTGACGTTTACGGGAATCAATCCGGCTACGGCAGTTCCGCTTGAGCCTGCTTTCCATACCGCAAGTTTTGCCGAAGTTGACCATGCTGCAAAGCTTGCAGGAAAAGCGGCACTAATTTTAGCCGCTCAAAGTGGTAAAGCGAAGGCACTATTTCTGCGCGACATTGCTTTACGTATTGAGACATCGGCACCGGTGTTAGCCGCACGGGCTCAACTTGAAACTGCGCTACCTGAAGCACGCTGTTTAGGTGAAATTGGTCGTACCGTCGGACAACTTCGCCTCTTTGCGGATTTGGTCGAAAAAGGCGACTGGGTTGATGCACGTATCGAAACAGCTAATCCCGATCGTAAACCTGCGCCCAAGCCAGACCATCGTTCGATGTGCCGTGCGCTCGGCCCGGTGGCGGTTTTCTGCGCGAGTAATTTCCCTTTCGCCTATTCCGTCGCGGGTGGTGACACCGCATCAGCGTTGGCCGCAGGTTGTCCTGTGATTGTTGTCGCGCACCCTGCGCATCCAGGAACTGCCGAACTGGTAGCCGGTTTAATTGTCGATGCGGTTCGTTCGGCGGGTCTACCCGAAGGTACATTTTCAATGTTGGTTGGAGATGGTCGCACCATTGGACAGCACCTCGCGCGCGCACCTGAACTTCGCGCGATTGGTTTCACGGGTTCCCGTTCAGGAGGGCGTGCTTTAATGGATATAGCCGCTGCGCGCACACAGCCCATTCCTGTTTATGCTGAAATGAGCAGCGTGAACCCAGTGGTCCTATTGGAAGGCGCACTGACGTCACGCGGCGATGCGATTGTCACCGGCCTGCTTGGATCTTGTACGCTCGGCGTTGGTCAATTTTGCACTCAGCCTGGCTTGATACTTTTAACGCGGTCTCCGGTCGCTGAAGCTTTTGCGACAAAACTAGCGGAGGCCTTTAAGGGTGCAGCCGAAGGCGTTATGCTTCACGCAGGTATCGCTAAGGCATACCAGTCAGGCCTTGCTGCGCGTATTGCGCATAAAGGCGTGCAGGTGCTCGCTCGCGCAGCCCATAGCGGCCAACCTAATCGCGCTGAACCAGCTTTGCTTGCTGTTGGAGCCAAAGAATTCCTCGCTGATCCCGCACTGCAGGGCGAAATTTTCGGTCCATGCTCTCTCGTGGTATGGTGTGAAAGTGCTGCACAACTCCGCGAAGTGCTCGTCGGCCTTGAGGGTAACCTCACCGCCACCCTACATGCGACCGATGCTGAACTAGCGGCTAACCCGGATCTCGTTGCCCAACTTGCCACTTTGGCTGGACGTGTTGTTCTTAATGGCTTCCCCACGGGCGTTGAGGTCTCGCATGCGATTGTGCACGGCGGCCCTTATCCGTCGCTCTCGGATGGACGATCCACATCGGTTGGCTCAAATGCCATCTATCGCTTTTCCCGTCTTGTTTGCTTCCAGTCGTTTATCGACTCCGCGTTACCCCTTGAACTGCAGGCGAGTAATCCGCTGGGAATTTCGCGCAAAGTGGACGGGAAGACGGTTAATTGATTACGCTCGAGAATCGTCCTGCTGTCCTGTGCTTGTTAACATGAGGCTACTTTTAATTTTAAGTACACTCTCGCTCATAGCTTGTAAGCCATCAATGGCAGAAAGAGATGCGTTTTTGAAACCCGTAGCTGACAAGGGTGCCGGGCTGGATTCTCAGCAATTCTATCCAAAAGGTCGCCGCATGGTTTATGCGGGGTACTCGGGGCAAGGTGAACGCGATTTAGCCAATGGTTTCACCGTCGTCGGCCCAGCGTATGGTGGCAATAACGAGCGGCAGGCAGCCACCTGCGAGAAGGCTAAGCTCCCCTACATTCTTCAAGTAGGTGCCTTTGACGGCAATAGTAGTGGCAGCTGGGATACGGCTTCGAAGATTTCACTCGAGGAAGTTCGGGTGCGCGTAGCGGCGGTTGTGAAAAGTCATGAGACCTCCCAGTACCTGGTGATGTGGGCAGTACAGCCCGAAGAACTTCGTCCGTGGCGTAAAAACGAAATGGATTACCTTAAGGCAGTTACCGATACAATCCGGGTAAACGACACAAAGCGTCGGCCAATTTTTCTTTATAACCCGAATCACCGTGACGCGAACTCTCTAGCAAACATTGCACCCCTGGTTGATGTCGTTGCGAAGGGTTGTTATGCCAATGGAGCTGGTCAAAAAGATAACCGAGCCTGGATCCGTTGGTCGATTGAGCAGATGCGTTTGGCGGCTGATAGGGCAGGCAAAGGTAAGACCGTTTTGAATATGCCCGAGCTTGCACGCGATCCAGAGCCTGCAGAGCACGGATTGATTACGTCTTGGGTTCGGCATGATGTTTACCTTGGGATGATGTCCGGTGCGGATGGTATGTTGCTTTGGTCGCTGTTTCCGCGCAACGAAGTGAAGGCAACTTGGAAAGAGTGGTATACTGCCTATGCTCAATGTGGGCGTGAGTTGAATGGTGACCGTGCCTTAAGTCATGTATTTCTATTTGGAGAAATGCGAAATGACCTAAAGGTTACGACGGTAGAAGGCCGTCATGCATATCCTTTGGGCTCTTCAGTTCGTAATGCACTCGAGGCAAACACGACAAAAGCGGATGAAGGGAAAGTGGGTACGCTGCACCCTTGGACGAAAGATGAGCGTGC
>DNHH01000097.1:919-26614 GCA_003485955.1 Opitutia bacterium | reverse complement strand
GGAGCCGTTACCTCTTTATTTGTAATTCTGTCGGCGTACCGACGACGTTTCGTGTCACTGGTTTTCCTGCACATGGCCTTGCTGCCGAAAATGCCTTTGATGGAAAGGTCATGGCGTTGCCGGCCGCAGGCCAGCCCTTGGAGCTAAAGCTTGGTCCCTGGGAGGTTTTTGCAGTTAAGTTGAGTGCAGCGCCAGTATCCAAGTGAGCTTTAGTGTAGTCGACGCTTGCGAACTTTAAATCTTTCTCGGTGTTGTACCAGGTGCCCCATGTGTTTTGTCCGCCTAATCCCCCTTTGCTTTGCGGTTGCGCTCTGCGCGCAAACGAAACCGAACATCGTTTTGATAGTCGCGGATGACCTGGGTTGGGCAGGGGTGGGTTTTCATGCGAAGACTATGACGACTCCGCATTTGGACCGTTTGGCTAAAGAGGGTACGGAACTCGGTCGTTTCTATGTTTACCCTTTGTGTAGCCCAACGCGTGCTGCCTTGCTGACAGGGCAAACGCCGCGACGTTTCAATATCGTCAGTGCGCTCCATGGTCGTGAGCCTGGCGTACCCGCAGGTCAGCCCACATTACCAGCAACACTTAAGGCAGTAGGCTACCGCACGTCGCTGATCGGAAAGTGGCATGTCGGCAAAGCGATGTCGCCGCAGCAAAGCGGATTCGAACATTTCTACGGATTCTTGAACGCAGCGATTGATTACAATGCACACACAGGAATGGCGGGTTCCGTCGACTGGCAGCGCGACGGGAAAGCGTTGAACGAAGAAGGTTATAGTACCTACTTAATGGCTGATGACGCTGTTAGGCAGTTGAAGGCACGTGACAAAACTAAACCATTTTTCTTACAGATTAGTTTTAATGCACCCCATGACCCTCTTTCTGCGCCTGCAGATCTTGTAGCAAAGCATCAGTCGGAGGGAGAAAAGCTGGGCCTCTATAATGCCGTTGTGGAAGCCATGGACACGGGTATCGGTCGGGTGCTTGATGCTTTGGATACAGAGGGGATTCGCGGAAATACCGTGGTTATATTTATTTCGGATAACGGGGCAGCACCGCGCCTGGGTGGGAGTAATTTACCTTTGCGTGCGGGGAAGGACACTATCTTTGAAGGAGGTATTCGTACGCCAGCAATTATCCGCTGGCCAGGCAAGGTAGCAGCAGGGGCTGTTTTAGCTCAACCCATCTCCGTTCAGGACCTTTACGCAACCATCACGGCGATTGCGGGTACAGCGCCTCCGTCCGGTGCGCGCTTAGACGGAGTGAATCAATGGCCCGCTATTCTTGGTAACAAGTTGATCCCGCGTGAACCATTTATCGTAGCGTCGTACGATATCGCCCTAATTGACGGCGACTGGAAGCTCATTGAACTTCAGGCAGGTGAGCGTCTGCTGTATAACCTGAAGGACGATCCTTCAGAGGTGACAAACTTGGCTAAATCGAAGCCAGATATACTGGCTCGCTTAGGGGCTAAGTTAGACGTCTTAAAGAAAGACTTACCTGCTGCGCCTATTCGGACGGTTGGACGTGGTACCGGTGGTTCCTCTGGATCCAGTGCAGGCGCTGGGCGAGCACCCCAAAAGCGTTAGTCATCGTCGGCCTGCCTTTCTCCTTTCGATTTTCGCAGAGGTTGGTAGGTTTATAAAAGCTATCTATGGCGCGCTGTATTCCTGAGGTTGTACACGAAAGTCAGCGCCAACGCGGCGAGGCTGATTTTTTACAACGTTTGCGCATGGAGCTTTCGGATGAGTGGATTGTTTTGCATTCACTAAATCTTGGCGCCGGCGAACGGCGTGGTGAGTTGGAGGCGGACTTCGTCTTGCTGCATGCTCGTGGTCGACTGACGCTTGAGCTTAAGGGCGGCACCATTACCTGTGAAGAAGGCACATGGTACTCTCGCAATTCAAATGGCCGTTTCCGAATCAAGCCGCCGTTTCATCAGGCAAAAACAAATGCACATGAAGTACACGAGCACCTTAAGAGAATCTTCGGCAAGGACTCCGCTGAAGCAGGCGCGCCATACACCCACGCGGTCGTCTTCCCGAGTTGCGACTTTGATGCCCCGAGTATCGAAGCGCCTCGAGATCGTACTTTCGACCGGCGTATCCTCTCGGCAGCACTCGATAAAGTTATTCCGCCCCTGCTAGCGATTGCAGAAGCCCAACTCGTAGCGCGCAAACCTGGAAGTGTTTTGCCGCCACCTTTGAGCCAGAGTCAATTAGCGTCCTGTCTCCAAGTTCTACGACCTGATTTAAGACTTATACCGAATTTAAATGCCTCTGAGTTCGACGCTCACTTGGCACGCTTGTCCGCAGAACAGTTAGCCGTCTTTCAGTTGATCGAAGGCAACTCGCGACTACGTGTTACCGGTGGTGCCGGTACGGGTAAGACATTGATCGCCTTGGAGGCTTGTCGTCGCGAGCATGCGAGTCGTCCACAGGCAAAGATTGGTCTCGTTTGCTTTAATCGCTTTCTTGGCGCGCACCTAGCCCGAGGTATCGAGACGGAAGGACTGCAACATGCAATCGAGGCGGGCACGCTCTTTTTGCATATCGACCGATTGCTGGGTTTACCACCTGTGCCTGCGGGATCGCCGCATTCCGCATATGTTGAACGAATGGAAGCAGCCGTGAGGACTGCCGAAGCTTTGCCTGAAGACCAAAAATTCGATCTCTTGGTCGTGGATGAGGGCCAAGACCAGGATATGCGCGGCTCGCCCAATACATTGCGTGTGCTCAACGGGCTTTTAAAGGGCGGCTTTGCCCAAGGTCGGTGGCGGTGGTTTGAAGATGCGAATCAGACCCTTAACTTCTCTCCAAAAAAACCTGAACCGCATCCAGTCGCAGATGGGGTTTTGTCTGTTTTAGATTCTGCAGCAACGGCTCACTTACAACGCAATTGGCGCAACACTGAATCCGTCGCCGAGGCCTTTGCGCGTATTGTGCAACTTCCGCGTACGCCCGCTTCAGGTTTTCCAGGACCCGGCGTTGCTGCTGCCAAAGCACAGAAGGGACATGAGTTAAAAGCACTGAACGCACTCTTAGAAAAAGTTGTCTTACCCAAGCACGCACCCGAAGAAGTTGTCATTTTGAGTCTTCGTGGCGCCGGATTAGAGTCTTATAAAGAGTGTCAAAGTTTAGGTGGTTTAAAACGCGTAGAGTTTGATCCGCTGATTTCTGCGAAACCCGGTGAGATACGTACCACGACTTTTGCGAAGTTCAAAGGCATGGAGTCACATGCAGTCGTCTTGGTTGATGTTGAACGCATCGAAGAGGTGCGCGACCGACGCTGCCTCTATGTTGGGATGTCGCGGGCAAAATACGCACTCTACGTCATAGCGACCCCAGAGGTTTATCAGGCGATTGTAGAGGCTTTGAGCACTCCGGCGGGGTCTCAAGTTGTCTAAAAAGTTAGAGGTTTAAGGGTAGGCCGGGCCTTAAGAGCCCTTGTTTTAGGGCCTTTTGCCTATAGAGCTCACCTGTGTCATTATAATCCGGGCGACTTGACCCAGCCGCCTGGGTGTGTCAGTGTGCCTTTGTTGGCTCAACTATGCCCCTGCGATACACGCCGAGCCAACACCCCCATAACCTCCAACACACGCAACCACCGGACCCCTGTCCAGTTACACGTCTAAACTTCACCGTCCCCACAGCCACTCAACTGGCTGTTAACTCCCGGTAAGCGAACGTGCTGCGTGCCCTCTCTGTCGAGACTCGATAGAGAATCTGCCTGCGGCATTTCGCGTCCACTACGGACATGTCAACGACGACTCGTTACCGGCAGACCAAGGAGTACCTTGAAGTGCTGCGTGTGCTTGTAAACAGCGAGGATGGGCACGTCGTGCGCCACCCTGATCAGGCGCATTCGCCTTATTGGCAAGCCGCAGACTTGCAGGTGATCCCGAATGAATCTTTTGAGCACGTAGATGCATTTGCCGCCCATCAATTACTTATTTTCACCCCACATGCGGAAACTTTGAGTTGGATGCTCTATATGCTGCGCGATGCGTTTAGTGATTACTTAACGCCCGACAATAAATCGCTCATCTACAGCCAATGGGGTGTCGCTTTGAAATGTGCTCAAGCCAGCCATCACGAATCGAGTGCAACGGGAATGCAATCTGCACTTTTAGACGCTGCAGATCTTGCCCTTGAGGCTTTTTTAGAGGCAGAGCAAAAGTGCCGTCGTCGTAAACGTGGATGAAGTAAGCATCTTTAGGCGTTACGCTTTGAAGCCCTGTTACTTTTGGCCTGTCTGCCTAAGTAATACGAGTCCGGCGACGGCTATGGAAGCGCCTATCCAGGCACGTGCGCCCGGACGTTTACCTTCGGTGGCCCATTGCATAGGCAGTGCAAAAATAGGCGAAGTGGCTACAATGCTCAGTACGATACCTGCTGGATAGAGGGTGAGCGCCCATTGATAGCAGGCTACGCCGATTCCTGGTCCCGAAAGACCGTTCATGGTCATCCAGCTCAGGCTTCGCAGTTTAGGGTAGGGACGAACGACGCCGTCAAAAAAGCCTTTACCGCGCGATTGCCATAGAGCGAAACCGAGAACGATTGGCGCGCCGCCAAGCACGCGTACAAATCCCTGACTAATGCCATCAGGTACCGCTTCGCCTGCGAAGATGCATGCTTCTTTAGCTAGAGGTGTACTCACGGCGCCACAGGCTTGTCCAATCGCAGCTAATACAGCTAAAGCGATACCGAGCCTACGTTGTTGACGATCCTCTGCCCCTTCAGGAGGGGACCCTAGTGCCACAATCACGCCGCAAAAAATAACGAGCGCAGAACCTGCTTGTGCCCATGTAATCGTGGTGCCGAGCATAAGGTATTCGATGCTAAGGGCAAAGGGTGCAGCCAAGCACTGCATGATAAGAATGGCGAGGGCGGGCCCGATGCGTGGCAAGGCGTGGAAGAGCGCGATGTCGCCGATACCTAAGCCCAGCGCTCCACTCAAAACCAACCACTCCCAGCCTGGCGTGATGGGCTTTCGGCCGGTCAAGAGTACGATAAGGGTGAAGAAGATTAGGGCTACAAGGATGCGTCCACTATTCGCAACATTCGGACCATGAAACTTTGTGCTTTGTCGTGCGCAAGAAACTGACCAAGCAAAAAGGAATGTGGCAAAAAAAGCGTATTCCATTTCAGAAAATCTGCATGATTTTTCTGCCGACAGCATCTGCGCGAAGTCGACCTTCGTCTGTCAGCACGAGCGTGGTGCCATCCCACGTTGCTAGGTCTTCTTCTGCAAGTTGTTGGGCGAAGACGGTGAACTTTGTGGGTAAGGGTGTGGCAAAGCGTTGAGCGAGTGCAAACGGCCTTACGCCTGTATTAGCGCGTAATCCAAAGACGAGTGCATCGCAGAGTAAGAGCTCAGGCGTAAGCTCGATGATTTGTTCGATTGCGAGGTTACCGCTTTCCACACCTTTGAGCCATTGATCGAGGTCGTGAACATTTGTCTGACGGCGACCTCCAAACTGAGAAGAAGCCGAAGGACCGTAACCAATCCATTCCTGCATATCCCAAGTGGCTAGGTTGTGTTGGCAGGCGTGGCCAGGGCGGGAGAAATTTGAAATTTCGTACTGATCGTAACCTGCTTCGCTCAGGATTTTCCATGTCCGTCGATACAGCCGTGCCTCCAGTTCATGATCGATCTTAACTTTACCTTTCGAAAGTTTCACAAACATAGCGGTATCTTCTTCGAACGTCAGGCAGTACGTCGAAAGGTGTTCGGGTTGAAGCGCAATAGCCGTACGCAGGTCAGCCTCCCAGCGGGCTTCATCTTGTCCGGGCACTGCGAAGATGAGATCCAAATTGACGCTCTTCAAGCCAGCGGCTTGGACGAGTTCCCAAGCGTCATGAATTTGTTTGGTTGAATGGCGTCGTCCGAGGGCGTCAAGCGTTGCCTCGTCAAAACTCTGTACACCCATGGAAACGCGCGTCACGCCGACATCACGGAGAGCCTTAAGTTTGTCTGCTCGTACAGACGACGGAGCAAGTTCGACCGACCATTCTGTGGGTTGACCACCGGCTTTCACCATGGCTTTCCCTAGCCGATGTAAATCGTCAGCCGGCAGAAGTCCGGGTGTACCTCCGCCCCAGAAAGCGGTGGTGACAGGTCCACGTGGAGACACGAGTGTGAGTTCGCGCTCCATCCCCGCTAAGTATTGCTCAATCTTAGCGCGCTCAGGTTGCTCTTGGTAAAAAGCACAGAAGTCGCACGTCGATGCGCAAAAAGGGATATGGAGATAGAGGGATAGCACAATGCGCTTACATCCGCTCCAGTGGCTCGATACCCAGTAGGCGTAGGCCTGACTCGAGTAGGGCAGAGGTACGTGCGCAGAGAGCAAGGCGCCGTGCTTTCACTGCAGGTTCATCGACGAGTACTTTATTGTCGGCGTAGAACGAGCTATAGGCACCTGCTAAGTCGTAAAGGTATGTGCAGAGTGCGTGCGGACGAAGGTCGGCGCAGGCTTCTTCGAGTGCGGCAGAGAACCCAAGTAATTTCCGAGCGAGGGCAATTTCCCCAGGGGTTTCCGGTGCACTTGCGCCTTCCTCGCCCTGGCCAACTTTGAGTCCAGCATTGCGGAAGACCGAACGGACGCGGACGGCTTGATAGAGAAGGTAAGGGGCAGTATTGCCTTCAAATGAAAGCATTTTATCCCACGAGAACCGGTAATCCATCGTACGGTTTGAGCCGAGGTCGCTGTAGCGCAATGCGGCAACCCCAATGCGCGGTGCGATGACTGTGCGGCGCTCTTCTTCGGGCAGTTCAGGGTTTTTCTCACTTACTTTTTCGTAGGCCTTGGCGGTGGCTTCGTCGATTAGGGATTGTAGGCGAACAGGGTCACCTGATTTTGTCTTAATCGCTTTGCCGTCTTCACCCAGAATAGTGCCAAACCAAACGTGTCGTAGTCGCGGAAGTTTCCGGTTTGTAGCTTTAAACCATTTTGTTGCGGTAACAAAAAGCTGCTGGAAGTGATCTTGTTGGCGTCCGTCGGTCACGTAGACAATTTCTTCGGCCTTCAGCTGTTCAACTCGGTAGAGGATTGTAGCCAAGTCAGTTGAGGCGTAATTCGAAGAGCCGTCTTTTTTGCGCACGATGAATGGCAATTTTGTTTCCGCGTGTCGTGAGAAACGTGCGATATCATCGTGCCAGACGACTAAAGCCCCGTCGCTTTCTTCGGCTAATCCACATTCAGCAAGTTCGCGGTATACTTGGTCGACTTTATCACGGTAAAAAGACTCACCGAGGGTTACGTCGCTCTTGAGACCGAATTGATCGTAGATACGTTGAAATGCGGCATTGGAGACCGCAACGATTTGTTGCCAGAGTACCGTGTTGGCGGTGTCGCCCTGTTGAAGTTTTGCTAACTCAGCACGTGCGGCATCGAGTTCGGCAGGGTCTGCTTTAGTTAAGGCGCTGCCTTCTTTATAAAGTGACTCAAGGTCTTCGAGTGCCTGTGGACTCGATGCATCTAAGATAAAGCCTTTGCGTTTAATTGCTAAGATGAGGATGCCGAAGTTTGTACCCCAGTCCCCGATATGGTTGTCACGTGTTAGTTTGGCTCCGCAGAACTCCAGGAGACGTGCTACGGCTTCGCCGATGACAATCGGACGTAGGTGTCCGACGTGCATCTGCTTGGCGGTATTAGGCGAAGGGTAGTCGATGACAACATTGCGGCCCGCGTAGAGAGCCGAAGCGCCCCGGCACCAAGCATCCGCATCGCGGTATTCGTGGATCCACTCCGCTAGGGCGACGGAAGTTAGGCGAAAATTAATAAAGCCGGGTCCAGCGACATCAGTCTCAAGGCCTGCCTTCTTCAGTGTGCCCTCGGCCTCGAGTGCGGCGAGGAGCTCAGTCGCAAGCGCTCTTGGGTTAAGTTTGGCGATTTTAGCGGCAGCAAGTACGCCGTTGCATTGAAAGTCGCCATGGCGGGTATCCGTTGCGGGGCGAACTTGAGGGTCGAAGTCGGCCCCGAGTGTTGGCACGGAGGCGGCGACGCGACGTATAAGGGCGTCGAGTTCGCGGGCAGGATTGAACCATGCTGACATAGCGGGTTTTATGGGCGATTAGGCGGTAAGTTGGAAGAAGTTATTGGGGTAAGAAGCCGACACATCCCGCGAGGTGCTCTTCCCGCTTTCGTTTTTACTATTCATGCCTTTTAATCGCTGAGATGCCAATTAGCCGAACGCAGATTATCGCAAGGGGTTTGACGTGTGCGTGCCCTAACTGCGGAAATTGGGGCTTGTTGCGCTCCTGGTTTAAGTTGCAGCCAGCATGTACGGGTTGCGGGATGAATCTTTCGAAGTCAGATGGATTTTATACAGGCACCACTTCGATTGGGTATGTTGCCTCTATTATCTGTGTGCTGATCCCTGTCTGTGTCTTGGTTGTTAAGAAGGCACTCCCTGCTTGGCTGGGTGTACTCCTAGGTATTGGCGGCAGCTTCGCCTTTGTGGTGGTACTTTACCCTGTGATGCTTTGCTGGATGGTCATGGCTTACCACGTAGCACTTCCCTTGGAGTTACCGGCGAACTCTGATAAATCTCAATAGGTGTTATCTTGTTGCATCAATGTATCATGATGTATTGATTTGAATTAATGTCATCCGAGCTTCTGCAACGTCTGCGCTCCCCGCGACCCACGGTCTCGGTCGAGTTTTTCCCGCCCAAGACGGCGGAAGGTATGTCGCAAATGTTGGCCGAGGCAGCGAAGTTACGTCCACTCGGTATTGATTTAGCTTCGATTACTTATGGCGCAGGTGGAACGACCCGTGAGACTACCTTGACCGCTGGCCGTGATTTGCGGGCTTTGGGCTATGGTGTCATTGCGCACTTAACCTGTGTCGGTCATAGTCGGTCTGAGCTCGAAGGGTTAATTGATCAGTATGATGCGGCTGGCTTTTCGGGCATTCTCGCCTTGCGCGGCGACCCGCCCAAGGGCGCTCCTGGTTTTACGCCGCACCCGCAGGGTCTTCGTTACGCTTCCGAGCTTGTTGAGCTCATCCGTGCGCGCGTCGGACTGCGCTTGTCCGTTGGAGTTGCTGGATTTCCTGAACGACACCCCGATTCGCCTGATGCGGCGAGTGATCTGCGCTGGTTTGCGCATAAGGTAAAAGCAGGTGCCGACTTTGTAACCACACAGCTCTTTTTTGATAACGCTGACTACCTTCGTTTAGTTGCTGATGCCCGTGCGCACGGAGTGACCGTGCCAATTATCCCGGGAATTTTACCAGTCCGCTCGCTGAAACAGGTGCGTAATTTTTGCTCTCTAAGTCATGCGAGAATTCCGCAAGAACTTGAGGCAAAGTTGATCGAGTGCGGCGAAAATGAAGCGGCCCAGTTGTCCGTCGGGCTTAATTGGGCAGAGAAGCAGATTGTCGACCTCCTCGCTGCGGGGGCACCTGGAGTACATCTCTATATTGTTAATCGATCCGATGCAGCCCAGGAGCTTTTAGTGCGTTTACGTGGGCGCGGTGTCATAGCGCCTGCTTGAGAGGTCTTGCTCCTCTGGGTCTGGACCGATTGGATACGGTATGACTGAGAGCAAGCCAGCGTCTGATTGGAAATGGAGAGATGCCATACGCTGGGTGCTTTATGACTTTGCGAATACAGCCTTCGCCATGGTGGTACTTGCGTTGGTCTTCCCGCGGATGTTTAAGGCTTTTTGGGGTGCGGGGCTGGATCCGGCGGCCGAATCTGTTGCTTACAAGCTGGCCCAGTCACTGCCTTGTCTGCTCGTTTTCTTTTTTGCACCTTTTCTTGGGCAACTGGCAACATCTCCCGCATTTCGTGCAAGCGGTTTACGTTTAGCGGTGATTGTTGGAGCGTTTCTAACCGCATTGCTCGGCTGGGTGCCTGAAGGTGGCTGGCTAAGTGCATCGCTTCTCTATGCGGGATCTGCTGCCATGTTTTATGTTGCAGCGACGTTTTACGATTCGATGTTAGTCGACTGCGCTCCCGCCGGTCGCCGTCACATACTCAGCGGTGCGGCTTTCTCTGCAGGGTTTATCTCAGGAATCCTCATCTTAGTCGCCTTACACATGGGCGTCTTTGCGGGGCGCATGTGGATGATTTATCCAGCAGCGGCCATCTGGTGGCTGCTTTTTGCCTTACCCTTGTTGTTTCGTCCGACCGCGGAAGCGACGCCTTTGCCTTCATTACGTGAGACATGGAAGGGCACTCGCGATACGGCGCGCGAGATTTGGTCAAACCTCGAGCTACGTTGGTTCTTGTTAGCCTTCATCTTTTATATTGATGGCGTGCATGCAGTGAAAACAACTGCTACCCACCTTGGTACGGTACTGGGTTACGGCGAAGGAGATTTAATTTTGGCATTCTTCGTCGTCCAAGCAATCGGTGTGCCTGCGGCCCTTGGTTTTGGTTGGCTAGGGCATCGCTTGGGTGCCGTACGAATGCTGATTGTCGGCCTCATTATTTATACGCTGATTGCAGTTTATGGCGCGAGGTTGCAACCGGGTGATGTTACGGTGTTGGGCGCGACTTTCCCTAGGGTTTGGTTACTCGCTGCCGCCGTCGGGCTCGTCCAAGGCGGCGTTCAGGGATTAAGTCGTTCGCACTTCGCTTCATTAGTACCCGTTGGTCGCGAGGCGGCCTTCTTTGGTTTCTACGGTATGATTGGCCGATTCGCCTCCTTCCTTGGTCCACTGCTGGGTGCCTTGGTGGGCTGGCTCCTGGCTAATCCTTTGGATCCTACCTCTGCAGAGCGCTGGGGATTCGCCTCATTCAGTCTACTCTTCGTGCTTGGCGTGTTCGGTATTGTTTTAAGCGCCGAGGTCCGCGGATGGCTTGAAGAAAATGATTAATTAAAAGTCCGCGCCCTTCCTTCAGGCGTCGTGGAAGTCTAAGAAAGCGCGCGCACCGTCTTCTCCTAAATAGGCAGATAAAAGCTTAGGATCTGTTTTGATTAAATCGACGGTGATTAGTCCGTCGAGACAGTCGCCAAAACTTTCATCGATGTTAAAAGCAATCAGGCGACCATTAAGTTTTAGATAGTGTTTGAGTAGCGTGGGGAGCGTTTTGTCGTCCGACTCAAGTTCGCTGACCAACCCGTTAATATGATCGAGTTCAAAGACGCAGTCTTTCAGTAATTCAAGATCAGAGGGTCGAAGGTGCATGGATCTTGGTGGATTTTTTGCCCTCACCAGTGAGGTAAGTTCGGTTGCTGCTCGATTATGTCGTAGCCAGTTGAGCATGAGCTCGCGCGAGGCCGAGCTATATTCAGGGTTGATACTCACAGGTCCAAAGAGCGTATGGTAACGTGGATACTTGACTACGTAGCGTCCGATGCCCCGCCAAAGCAGCGGTAGTGCATTGGGCTTACGTTGGTATTCTGGCCGAATAAAGGAGCGGCCCATTTCAAGGGCTGGGTCCATTTGCTCAAAGAAGCCTGTTCGAAAATCAAATAAGGTACTCGTGTACAGTCCGCGCTTTCCCTTGCTTGGTAGGATACGGTCAGTGGGACCAAGGCGATAGCCGCCAACAATCGCAGAGTTCTCATCATCCCAGAGTACCATTTGGTCGTACCAACCATCAAAGGCGTCGATGTCGGCGGATAAACCAGAGCCCTCGGAAACAGCGCGGAAAGTAATTTCACGTAGCCGACCAATTTCACGCATGGTATGTGGTAACTCATCGCCTTGAAAGTGCCACACGCGCATTTTGCCACTACTCACAAGGCATCTGTCTGCTGGCAAGCTCTCAAGCTCTGCCTTCAGTAAAGAAGGTGCTATGGGCGGAATGATAGGTGCGAGCGTGCGGCTTTCGATGCGCCCTTTGCGTTCACCTTCAGGACGCGAAGGTAAGAGTTCGCAGCGCAGTCTCAAAAATTTTGCGGCATCATCATTCGTTGCATGCTCCGCCAGCTTTTCACAACTCATAGCCTTTCCCGAGCGTAGCCGTAAAGTTTTCCCTTTTAATGCCAGCATTTCGCGTACAAGCATGGCTGTGCGCAGGCGCGGATGGATGAGCCCTGCTATCTGAAACCGTGCACGGTTTCTTCCTTCAATATGTAGCGGTAGGATACTCGCTTTAGCGATTTTTGCTAAACGGACCATATGGGGCGTCCAATGGCTATCGCGTACGACCCTTTCTAGCGGCCGAAGGGATGCAACTTGGCCAGCTGGAAAAATGAGCAGACATCCACCTGCGTGGAGGTGCGCTAATGCCTTCCGCATGCCCGATAGATTTGTGTCAGCGGACGTTCCGAACGGATTCACTTGAATAAGCCAGGGGCGCATGCCGGCCACGTTGCTCAGAAGATGGTTGGCCATTACGCGCGTATCAGGACGTGCACGTAGTAGTAAATGAAGGGCGGCAAGTCCGTCGGCTCCACCATGCGGATGGTTGCATGCGACGATAAGTGGCCCCTCGCTGGGGATGCGCGCGAGATCGTTATCTGTCCACGTCGCATTAATGCCAAACTCTTTCAGGGCGGCGTCAATAAAGCCACTACCCGAACCGTTTGCTCTTTGTAGCGCTTCCGTAAAAGCGTTTAGGCCGAAAATATAGTCTGCGATTGGTGCGAGCTTACCAAGGCTGGGTTTTAGCGTCAGCTGCTCTTGATTAGGCATTAATGCATAATGCCAAACTCTCGTTAAGAGTTTATGCCGAAACGGTTACAATCCTGGGGCGATACTTTTAGCCAACGGTTGCGAGAATTTTCTTACGAATATCGGCCACGGGAAGTTGATTGAGTATTGTTGGGGAAACGCGATTCGGAATGACCACAGGCAGTTTCAGCAATTTTTCAGAAAGCACGAGATTCCGATTAGCCGTTACATCATCCACGCGATCAATCGGCGTGAAGCGTGGTGCCGCCACGAGTACTCGGGCGTCTTGGCGGATGAGCTCAATGATTCCTTCGACAGATTCAGCAAAGCGATCGAGTTCAGATTTAGTATAGGATTCCGTAGGCTCAATCATGAGGCCAAAGGCCTCTGGGAATGCGACTGTCGGTGCATGGTATCCGAAGTCGAGGAATAGCTTGCCCACGCGCCCAATTGCGGATGCGCGGGGAACGCCTACAGCTTCGATCTTCTTAAAGTCGTCGTCGGTGAGTGTGAGGATGAACTCGTGCATCCGGGGGATGTCCGCGGCAGCTACGGGTAGCGAAGGGTAGGTCTTACGAAGGCGCTGGAAGAGGTAGCGTGCCGAGAGCACGGACATTGCCGCCATTCGGCGTACGCCGTCTTTGCCAAGGCGCTCTAGGTAAGTTAGCACGCGCACTTTGTGTGCAAAGTTGCCCCAGTGACGGTGGAAGCTGCCGATGCTCTTGGGAGCCTTGTAGGGCACCAATATTTCTCCCTGTTTGCGAATTTGCATTCCTGGGATGAAATCGACAATGCGATGTGAGACTGCGACCATGCCGTCTCCGGGGCCACCCCCTCCGTGTGGAACTGTCCATGTCTTGTGCAGATTGTTATGCACTGCATCGACGCCGAGTTTGTCGAGATCGAGCCAGCCAGCGATGGCGTTCATATTGGCTCCGTCCATATAGACCAATCCGCCGATTGCGTGAATGCGTTCGGCCATCACGCGGAAGTTGGTTTCGAAAACGCCCGAAGTATTTGGGTTTGTGCACATCACGCCACAAATGCGTGATCCTAGTTCGGCAATGCGGGCTTCGAGATCGACTAAATCAATTTCGCCGCTCGGCGCAGACTTAAGCACCACGATACCGTATTTCTTGCCATCGATAACTTTGGTTTCAAATCCAGCAGTCGCCGCAGTCGCAAAATTCGTACCGTGTGCGCTATTGGGAATGAGTAATACATCACGGCCATGATCACCGCGTGCACGGTGATAAGCTTGGAACATTTTAATGCCCACAAGTTCGCCTTGGGCACCCGCTACAGGCTGTGTGACTACGCCGGCAAGGCCAGTGATAGCCTTAAACCATTCTTGGTGTTGGTAGATAACTTCGAGGCAGGCCTGGACGTCTTCGGTGGGCGCCTGTGGGTGTGCTGCAGTAAATCCTTCAAGACCTGCGGCCCAGTCATTGATGTGCGGGTTGTACTTCATGGTACATGAGCCGAGAGGGAAGCAGCCTGTATCTGGAGACACATTTTGTTCCCCGAGGCTCGTGTAGAATTCGCGAAGTTCAGCGGCGCTAAAGCCAGGGATTTCTGCTGCCTCGGTGCGACGAAGTGCAGAGGGAACTTCCGTAACTTTGCTAACGCTAGTAGCTTTTCCGTAGAGGCCTTCAAAGAATGCAACCAGTCGATTGCAATCAGCACTGGATTGTAAATCGGAGAACGAAATCTTGAGGAGGTTGCAGTTGCAGGGCGTGCGACCGGTAATATCGATACCGACGTGTAATCCAGCTGCGCGTCCTTTCTGAATAACTTCAGCGGCAGAACCCGGTAGCATCAGTGAGAACTCATTCCAGAATGCTTGATCTGCATGGCAGATTTTTAGGCCCGGAATGGCAGCGAGTCGGGAAGCGACAGATACGGCATTGTCACGGCCAGCTTTGACAGCTGTGGCCAAGCCTTGATCACCGCGCTCTAAGACGGCTGCGCCTGCAACGGTTGCAATGAAGGCTTGGTTGGAGCAGATGTTGGAAGTGGCTTTATCGCGACGGATGTGTTGTTCGCGTGTGCTCATCACCATGACGAGACATTCGCGACCTGCGCTGTCCTTGGCTTTGCCGACAAAGCGACCTGGTGTAGCGCGAACATCATTGCGTGTTGAATCAGTGTAGCGAACAGCAAAGAGGCCTAGACCAGGTCCGCCAAAGTTAGCACCGATGGCGAGGTGCTGGGCTTCACCACAAATAATATCCGCACCTTTTTTGCCATAGCGGGCAGGTTGTTTGAGGCCGCCCGTGGCGAGGAGCATGGGGTCGACGATGGCGATGGATTTAACGCCAAGTTCAGCGGCGACGTCCGTGAGCGCATCAACATCTTCAAGTAATCCGAGATTGTTGACCTGTGGGAAAGCAATCGCAGCTAAGCGTTTCCCTAAAGATGCCGCGGCAGTACGAATACCTTCGGCGCTGATGCGGCCTGTCTTTGCATCGGGTTGCACGAGGACGATGTTTACTTTGGTGTCTGCGGCGTGTGTACGTAGTACGTCGATGTCGCTTGGGAAAATATTGGCAGCCACTAATACGCTATCGGCTTCGTCTACTAGTCGTAAAGCGCAGCAAATGGCTTCATAGAGGGCGGTAGAACGATCGTAGAGCGAAGAGTTAATTGCCTCGAAGCCCGTCAATTGACTCATTACGCACTGATAAATCCAATGTGTGGCCAGTGTGCCCTGTGATCGTTCGGGCTGGTAGGGCGTGTACGAAGTGGTGAGGTTGCGAATGCCACAAACGAAAGGCACAATTGACTGGGTTTTGTAAACTTGCAGTCCATCGCCCAAGAAAGGGGTTAGGTTATGGTTACGTTTGGAAAGCGTTTCCATTTTATCTGCCAATTCTTGATAGCCGACTTCCTCTGGGAGGGGTAACTCACCTTTAAATTTCACACCTTCTTCAATGTGCGAATACATTTCAGTGAACGATTTCGCGCCAACGGCTTTGAGCATCTCTTGGATGTCGCTCTCGGAGGCGGGAATGTAGTGCCGAGCGAGCTCGCGGTTAATCTTGGCGGGGTCGTAAGGGAGCTTGGCCATGGTTATGGATACATTTGTGAAGGCTACCCGGTCCCTCGCAACCGTCAGCCCTTTGTTTGTAGGGGGTATTAGAGGAATTAAGGGTGGGGGGTAGGGGGGCTTAAAGGTGGAAATGGGCACTCGGCCCCCAATCCTTGGTCCGACACTGCTGAAAGCATCGCAATGTCGGCCTGTCCCCTGTCAGTAATCAGGCTAAGTCTAGGGTTTATTGTGGGCTTCACGCTTCCCATGATGACTGCGACCTGCTTGTTTCAGTCGATGAATCGGCAAGAGCGAGCTGACTTCGTAGCCCGTGAGCTCGAGCGACTTTATCCCGAGACACCTATTCCGCTGGATCACACCGACGCTTTCACCCTGCTTGTCGCTGTCGTACTCTCCGCGCAATGCACAGATCGTAAGGTCAACGAGATTACACCTGCACTTTTTGCGGTAGGTGGTGACCCCGCGCGAATGGCCGCGCTCGGTGTTCCTCGTGTTCACCAACTTATCCGTCAACTGGGTCTAGCCCCGCAAAAATCCAAAGCACTCGTTGGTCTTTCTTGCATGCTTCTCGATCTGCATGGCGGTGAAGTGCCGAGGACGTTTGACGCATTAGAGGCGCTCCCCGGGGTTGGTCACAAGACGGCCTCCGTTGTGATGGCTCAAGTCTTCGGTGTACCCGCATTTCCGGTCGACACCCATATCCATCGGCTGTCTAAGCGTTGGCGTTTGAGCCCAGGTAAATCGGTTGCGCAGGTTGAGCGCGACCTCAAGCGCGTCTTCCCGGAGTCATCGTGGAACAAGTTGCACCTGCGCATCATTTACTATGGACGCGAGCATTGTACGGCTCGCGGATGTGACGGAAAGACTTGTGGAATTTGCCGTAAGCTCAGCGCACGAGTGCTTCGTGGAGCTGTCTAAACGCTTCGGTCCACTGAGCAGGTTGATGGCTTGTGCCGTCCATGCGGCAGACCGTACGCGATCCGCGACAGTGCAATGTCGCGCCATCGACTGAACGAAACTCGAAGTCGACGGTTAGGCCAGCGGCACGGACTTTGCTAACTCGCAAAATGACATCAACCTCACACTCTGGGCGGATGGGCGCGAGGTAGTGTAGTTCGAGATCTCGCACTACCACGTAAACGTCAGGTGCGACTTGCGGATCAAGTGTGTCGACACCCATGGTCTCCACGAAGAAAGTTTTCTGCGCACGCTCGATCAGTAGTACGTAGTGGGAGTGATGGAGAATGCCCAAGCCATCCGTCTGATCGAACCAGGTTTTGGTCCGGAACACAAAAGATCCATTAGCGAGCAGGGGCATAGGGGCATTAGAGCCCAAAGCTGACGGCGCGGAAGGCAAAAAGGATGGCGGCAGGCGTTGATTGAACCAAAACCAGTCTTACCTGTCAGATAAAGCAGCTTATGGCTTTCAAACCCAACGTCATAGGGCGTCGTCACTTCTTGTGGCAGACTAAAATTGCTCTGCTTGGCGGCGTAATCTTTTCAGGGTGTGGCGGTGCTGACAAACGTAGCGTCTACCTTCTTGAGGCGGAGAATTTTGATGACCTTGGTGGCTGGGAACTGGACCATCAGTCCATCGGCCAAATGGGATCTCCTTATCTCATCGCACACGGTTTAGGCATTCCTGTTCGTGACGCGGTAACGCGTCTGCGTGTGGATGTGCCTGGCCGGTATCGTGCATGGGTGCGTACGCGTGACTGGGTTGCGCCATGGAAAGCGCCCGGGGCCCCGGGTAAATTTCAGGTGCGCGTTAATGGCACACCGATTGAGCCGATTTTCGGGACGGATGGTGCAGATTGGCACTGGCAGGACGGTGGCATGGTGGAACTGCGCGAACAAAACTTCATCGCACTTCATGACCTCACCGGGTTTGAGGGGCGATGCGATGCGATTGTTTTTTCTAAAGATCCTGAATTTCGTCCGCCCAATGAATCGACTGAGCTTGCAGCGTGGCGTCGCGAAGTTCTCGGCCTTGCTCCAGCAGTCGATGTTGAGGGCGACTTTGACCTTGTCGTGATTGGCGGCGGTATTGCCGGCACAGCCGCCGCAGTGTCTGCTGCGCGGCAAGGTTTGCAGGTCGCTTTACTCCAAGACCGTCCAGTGTTAGGCGGCAATGGTAGTTCTGAGGTGCGTGTTTGGCCTGAGGGACACACGCGCCAAGCACCGCATCCACAAGTGGGTGAGATTGTTGATGAACTGCTTGCGCCGCGCACGCCAGGCGCCGCCAACGCAAAGGCAGCAACGTATTTCGGAGACCAACGCAAACTAGATGTCGTTGCGCGCGAACCACGTATTAATCTTCTTCTCTTGCAGCATGTACTCGGTGTCGAGATGCACGAGGGGCGCATTGCCTCAGTCGTCGCGCAGCACATGCGTAGTGGCGTGCGCATTCGCGTGCGTGGTCAATTCTTTGCAGATTGTACAGGCGATGCTACGGTTGGCTTCCTTGCGGGGGCTGACCATGAGACGCAGGGTGCGCAGGGTCTCGGTAGCAGTAATCTCTGGAACGTACTTGATGTTGCGGATCGTAAGGCGGTACTAGAGTGTGAGTGTAAGGATAAGGATGACCTCGCGCTTGCCCTTGAAGCTGGCAAAGTGGCCGCTCCTTTTCCGCGCTGCCCTTGGGCGTTGGATTTAAGCAACAAACCATTCCCGGGTCGCAAGGGCTACCGAGGTCAGTGGAAAGGCCAAGGCCTGGCGAATCTCGGTGATTGGTTTTGGGAGAGTGGATTTAATCGCGACCCAATCACGGAGATTGAGCGTATACGTGACACAAACTTCCGCGCAATGTATGGCGCATGGGATGCGCTTAAGAATGTTGATGGACTTTACCCGAACCACCGTCTCGGTTGGGCTGCCTTTATTGCTGGGAAGCGGGAATCTCGCCGTCTGATGGGCGATGTCGTGCTTGATGCGACACACTTCACCTCCGGCAAGATTTGGGAGGATGGCTGCTTTCCTTGTTCGTGGCACATCGATCTTCACGCGCCTGATCCAGCTTTCGATAATGGTGAGGAAGCTTTCATCTCGCGCGCTACTGAAGGCAAAGATTACACCTATAAAGGACCTTACTGGGCACCGTACCGTGCGCTTTACAGCCGCAACGTTCCTAACCTTCTCATGGCAGGGCGCGATATCAGTGTCACGAAAGAGGGAATTGGTCCGACGCGCGTGATGCGAACCACGGGTATGATGGGCGAGGTCGTAGGCAAAGCTGCCTGGATTTGTGTTCGCCATAAAACCAACCCTCGCGGCGTTTATCAGAACCACCTTCAATTATTACGCTCATTGCTTAATACTCCTGGAAAAGCTCGGCGGGCATCGATTGACGGCGAACTCGCCTAACTATCAAGCGTGCTTACTCAGAGCGTAATTGAGCAGCTAGACGGTCGAGTGCTTCCCATGTGTCGTGAGCGGGTCGCAATTGTAAATCGCGGCGTGCGGCAGTGACATTGAACCAGTGATCTTTGGCGAGTTCAGTTGCGACGAAGCGTGTCATTGGTGGTTCGTCGTTGAGTTGTAATGTCGCCCAGGCAACTTCAAGTGTGGCACCCATGGCGTAGGCGACAGGCAACGGGATGCGACGTGTCACTGGCTTGATGCCAGCACCTTTGAGTAAGCGATTCACAAACTCCCACAGTCGGACTGGTTCGCCTTGTGAGAGAAAGTAGGCCTGTCCGTTGGCCCGACCTGCCATGAGTGCCTCAAGGGCATTTAGGTGAGCATCGGCGGCGGTATCGACATGGGTAACGTCGACTTGATTATTTCCGTCACCGATAATGCTTAAGCGTCCAGAGCGCGCCCGTGCCAAGATGCGAGGGAAAATGTGCGGATCGCGAGGGCCCCAGATGAGATGAGGTCGAAGCGAACAGGTACGTAGGCCGTATACGATTGCGGTGCGTACGCGGCGTTCAGCTTCTGCCTTGGTGCGGGCGTAATGACAGAGCCAATTTCGTCCATAAGGAAGCATCTCATCGGCACCACGAAAAGACTCGCCGTTAAAAACAACACTCGGGGTGCTGGTGTGAACGAGGTAGGGAACGCCTTCCGCTTTACAGGCATCAATCACCGACTGTGTGCCGCCGACGTTGATACGTTCATACTCTGCGCGGGGTCCCCAGACGCCAGCTTTCGCGGCAACATGGAAGATGGCCTCGCAGTCGCGTGCGGCTTGGCGGATATGTTGGCAGTCAGAGATTTCCCCGGCAAAGAATTCTACGCCACGTGTGGTTAAGTCGGTATGGGCTTTGCGTCCTGTAACCCGCACGTTCCACCCGCGCGCAAGACAGCGTTCGACAATTGCACGTCCGAGAAAGCCGCCACCGCCTGTCACAAGCACGCGCCGCTGGCTCATCGTAGCATATCCCCATCGCGCACAAACCCACGGGCATTCCAGATGCGTGTAACGGTCAGGCGGTGTATTTTGGCGTTATGGCGAATATCCGTTGGCAAGGCTCGCTGAAAAACAATAGCGGCTACGCGTGCACTATGTCTATTGGCAGAGGCATGGTGGCGGAGATCATCAACCAATACTTTTGCTTCACGATAATCTGTTGGCATGCGGCGAGGCTCAACAACCAGCACGGCTCGCTGTTTGCCTCGTGGCCCAAGACCAATAAGGGCGCAACGTCGAACATCATTGTGATCTGAAAAAGACGGTTCAACAGACTCGGTAGTCATTGAGCCATCGGACGTCTCTAATTTTTCAGCACGTCGACCATGAAACCAAAGCCTGCCACGTTCATCGATTGCACCCAAGTCGCCCATGCGATGCCAGATGCGTCCTTGCGCATCAACTGTCTTCGCTAAAGCGGTGGCTTCAGGGTTTCGATTATAGTTCCGAGTGACGGTTGGTCCTGTCGCCAGGATTTCGCCTATTTCGCCAGGGGCACAGGGGGTGGCGTGTTCAAGTCGATCGAGTGGACCATCTTCTTCGCGGATGACGCGAATTTCAACGCCCGTAGCGGGACGGCCGACGCAGGTACCTTGGCCACGTCGCGCGCCTGCCCCTGTTTCGGAGAGAATTTCGGCGGACTGGATATTGGTCACCGGCAGGCACTCCGTTGCACCATATGGCGTGTGCACGGTGGCGTTTGGTGCTACCCTTGATAGTCGTGAAAGTAGTCCGGGTGGCACTGGTGCGCCTGCAATCATGATACGATGCAAGGACGACAGTGTTATGTTTCGAGATTCAGCTGCCCGAGATAAAATATCCCAAAGTGTTGGCGACCCAAAGCTAGTGGTGATGCGCTCGGACTGAATGGCTTCAAGGATCGGTTCTGGGTCTGCAGACGCGGGACGTGCGGGATTCATCCATGGTGTCACCGTTGTGACGCCGAGTGCGGGATTAAAGAGCGCGAATACAGGAAGAAGTGGTAAATCGATTTCTCCTTTAGTGATCCCGAAGGTATTACGTACCAACGCAACTTGTGCATCCAGCATGCCATGTGTGTATACAACGCCCTTCGGTGTACCCGTTGAGCCCGATGTAAATAGCACTGCGGCGGTATCCTCGCTTTTCCCTTCGTGAATAATGCCTGGTCTTTGCGATCGTGCTGCTTCCATTGAGCGATACCAGGTGCTGTCTCCAACGGTCACGCGTGTTTTTAAACTCGAAAAAGCATCGATGGGAAGATGGGAAAAAAGGGTTGCCCGACGAACGCCAATCAGGGCGGTGGGACGAGTTTTAGCTATACACTTGAGCAACATTCCGAGTCCCATCCCTGGGTCGAGCGCAACGGGAATTCCGCCAGCTTTTAGTAACCCGTACATGCCAACAATGAGGTCTTGTCCCGGGCGTAAGGCTAAAAGCACATGGTCTCCTGGAGCGATGCCGGCTGAACGGAAGAGTCGGGCGGCAGCGTCGCTGAGAGAGTCGAGTTCGCCAAAGCTCGAAGTGTGATACCCAATATGTCCATCGGGGCCAAGTGAGACGGGGGATTTGATCGCAGTGACATGCGGCCTCTCCTGAGCGATTTGACGCAGGTGACGAGCGACGTTATGCGAGGATTGCTCCATCTCTAAAGGCACAAACTACGAAGGACGGTAGGTGTTCCGCAAGAGGCTTCCCCTGGGGCATAAAAAAGCCCCTTAAAAGAAAGGGGCTTTATGGGCTGAACTTAAAGCTCAGTAATCTGTAATCGTGATGGCACCCCAAAGAAGGGTAATGCGGTCGCCGCTCGTTGTTCGTCGAGCATAGAGCTCGTCCGTCTTTAAGCGAATCGTCGCTGTATTATTGGAGGCATACGACGAAGGCTCGATGACAATCAGGCCAAGGAAGTTGTGGGAGGGCTCCATGCTGACGCCGCGACCGTGATTTGGGGTATCGTAAGTGGTGCAACCAGACAAAATGGCTGTCGCGATCAGAAGGAGAGTCGAGGTCTTCATCAGTAGGGTGGTGTCTAGTATATTCTGTCTTGGCCGGCTTTGAGACAAGTCTGGATTAGGGTTATCGGCCCAAATTCATCCACATTTCGACTAATTCGTTACCCCTAAAGAACCAGATAGTCCCGGCGATTGCTAGGCTGGGGATAAATGGCACAGATCCGGGTCCTGGGCTATTTTTAATACGGGCCTGAATGAGACCGGGAAGGACGAGGACAAGGCCAACGATTGCTCCACCGAAGAGTGTGAAAAGCGCCCCTTGCCACCCGCCAAACGCTCCCATCCCTGCGCAAAGTATAATGTCTGCCTCTCCCATGGCCTCTTTTTCAAAAAATACTGTGCCGAGTGTGCGGATCCACCATGTTGCTGCCGTGCCTACAGCTACGCCGATGAGTGCAGTTTCCAGTGAGGCGATACGATCAAGGATCGCGAGTGAACGTCCGCCTTCTCCGTGTATTGATGGTAAGGCGATGGCGAGAGTGAGACCAATTGCGACAAGTAGAAAGTTAGGTCCGTCTGGCACGAGCATGGAATCGATATCGCATGCCGCAAGGAGGAGGAGAATGGGCAAAAGAAAAGATGCAGCGATGGCACGATCTGCGGGGAGCCAAAACCAAGCAGCTGCTAGAGCCAATCCGCCAGCAAGTTCAAGTAAGGGGTAACGTGCGGAGATTGGTTGCCCGCAACAGCGAGCCTTCCCTCGGAGGGTAAGCCATCCAATGACCGGTATGTTTAACCAGAAAGGAATTAGTTGTCCGCAAGCGCAGCTCGAGGGTGGGTTAATGATAGATTTCCCCGTCGGGATGCGATGTGCGCAAACATTGAGAAAGGAACCAATACAAAGCCCGATGATGCCTGCGATAAAAGCTGCTGCGGCTGCGTGATGCTCGCGCAGTTGCTCAAGTTCTATCAACGTAGGCATAAAATGAAGATACTGTAAATGGCGGCGGCCTAAAGGCTAAATGCGCTGGCCCTGCCGCACGTATTAGATTTCTCCAAGTGCATGTGCCATGATTTGAATCGGTGGAAGAATGCCTGTCCATGCTTTGAACGCGAGTGCGCCTTGCCAGCGCAGCATGGGGCGACCGTCACAGGCAACAATTCCACGAACGCGGGCGGCTTGAACGAGTGCTGATGGCAGTGCGCTGTAAGTGGCATCGAAGACAAACATGCCCATGTGCAGGTGGGCAGGGTTGATGGGCGACAGGTCTTCGGCTTTAAGTCCAAGGGGTGTGCAGTTGACGATGACGGCGTTGGGGGGAAGATTTTCTTCCGTCAATGGGCCGTGTTTAATATTCGGACGATTAAGCGCCTCGGTAAGTGCAACCCGACGTGGCTCGCCGCGGTTAAGAATTAAAATCGAAGCGCAGCCCAAGCGGAGACAAGCAAAAGCAACTGCGCGAGCGGCACCACCAGCGCCAAGAATCACAAAGGGGCGACCTTCAGGCCCTGTGCCCGATTTTTCCGCTAAAGCTTCAGCGAAACCTGCACCATCCGTGTTCATGCCGCGCCAGCCACGTGGTGTAGGGACTAGCGTGTTGGTGGCACCACAATCGGCGGCTGAGATGTCAATCTCCTGAATCAGTGACATTGCTGCAACTTTGTGTGGCACGGTGAGATTCACTCCCGAGCAGCCCATTAAACGTAAGTGTTCGAGTGCCTTGGGTAGTTCTTCGGATTGAATCAAGATGCGGTGGTAGCGCCGTCCACGTAGATTCGGGTGCATGGGTGCAAGCGCCGCTAATGATGCTTGATGCATCACCGGACTCAGCGAATGCGCAATGGGATTTCCGAGCACGGCGAAGTCGCCAGCTTGAAAGCGACCAGCAGTGAGATCGGAGGCAGTTAGAATTTCAGCGGCGACCATGACGTGATTTTCCGACAAGTGCTGCCGCAAGGTCGAGAAAAGTCTGTGTGCGGACGGCATCTCCTTTTTCGGCATATTGCGTGCCGAGGATACGACAAGCACGGGCAAGCGTTGTGCGCGTGTCTGTAGGCCCTAGTAATTCGTTGTCGTCAGGTAAATCGTTCTCGCGCAAAGCCAGGCGCAGTTCGTCGGGAGTTCTAAAAGATCCGCCAGCGAAGCAGTCGACGTAGATGGGATCGTCTTTTTGATTGAAGTAGCCGACCATGAATCGTCCAGGTAGGTCGACCGGACAGAGTTCTAGGCCCCCGCGACGAGCGACGAGTAGATAAAGTAAACTCAGGGCAAATGGATTCCCGCGTTTTGTTTTTAAAGCATGGGAGAGTAGAGTATTTTCAGGATCGCCGATGCCTTCTTCGGCTCCACGGTAGCCTTTTTCGCCGAAAATAACGCGACTGAGTGTGCGCAATCGCGAACGGATGTCTGATGGGGAGACAAGAAGTCCGCGGGCACGTTCGCCCAGTTTATCTAAATCATCACGGAGCGCATTATCAGGGAGCGACGGATCAATGATGCGCTCTAAGTATAGCAGCCCGTCTTCGACATTGGCATCGCGATCGCGAGCAATCGCCAAAAAAGCGAGGCTTGCGGCCTCAGGGGTGCGAAGTCTGCGGAGAAGGTCGCGCGCCGGACCGCTTAAATCAGACTCGCTGGCTAATTTCTCGAGCCAGCGCATGCCCTCGTCTCCGGCCTGGCGAACGCGATCGAGTACTGCGCTCTGCACCACAGGGGAGGGGTCATCAAGAAGCCGACTGAGTACGGAAAGCTCGCGGGGGACGCCCATGGCATGAATGTGGTCAAGCCCAAGCCAATCAGCAACACTTCACGTGTGCGCGACAGGTCGTCGCGATGCGTGACGCTTTGGCGCTTACGAACTATAATAGATGCTAATCGGCCGTGTTTTATGAGGTTTAGCAGGGTTTAGAGGGTGGATGACTTTGGCTCAGTCAATGCACCTTTGTGTCTATGAGTCATCCATTCGGAAATCTAACAGACAAGAGCGCTGAAGCTATTGTCGCTGCGCAAGCGGAGGCTACACGTCGCGGGCACCCTTCGGTTGAGCCCGCACACGTTGCCCTTTGCTTGCTCAATCAAGACGGGGGTGTCGTTCCGGCATTATTGCGCCGTACGGGTAAGAGTGCCGATGTCTTTCGGTCTGCTATCGAGAAACAACTTTCACGACTTCCGCGTGCTACCGGCGGCAATGCAGCTAATTTTTCAGGTGAAGCACAGCAAGCATTGCTAAAGGGGAAGACCGAAGCGGAAACGATGAAAGACGATTATGTTTCAGCTGAGCACATCTTGCTTGGTCTGGCGGAAGCACCTTCTCTGCGGCCAGCTTTTTCTGCAATCACCTTGGAGCGTGACACAATTTTGGAAGCACTCGTTGGTCTGCGAGGATCTCAACGCGTCACCAGCGCAACCCCCGAAGCTTCTTATGAAGCACTGGCCAAGTACGGTGTTGACCTGACGGCGCGAGCGCGTGCAGGGAAAGTTGATCCAGTTATTGGTCGTGATGAAGAGATACGTCGCGTGATTCGCATTCTCTCCCGTCGTACAAAGAACAACCCCGTGCTGATTGGCGAACCTGGGGTAGGGAAGACAGCTGTGGTTGAAGGATTAGCTCAGCGCATTGTACGTGGCGATGTGCCCGAAGGCATTCGTGATAAAGTTATATGGTCGCTAGACTTAGGAGCGCTCTTAGCCGGATCTAAATACCGCGGCGAATTTGAAGAACG
>DNHH01000097.1:567-754 GCA_003485955.1 Opitutia bacterium | reverse complement strand
AATTTGAAGAACGCCTCAAGGCCGTTCTGAATGAAGTTCAGACAGCCGAAGGTCGCGTGCTTCTATTTATAGATGAATTACACACGCTTGTCGGTGCAGGTCGCACGGATGGTGCAATGGACGCGAGTAATCTCTTAAAGCCCATGTTGGCGCGCGGAGAGTTGCATTGTATTGGAGCTACCACGCT
>DNHH01000097.1:0-368 GCA_003485955.1 Opitutia bacterium | reverse complement strand
GATGAATACCGTCTGCATATTGAAAAAGACGCCGCTCTTGAACGTCGCTTCCAGCAGGTCTTAGTTGAGCCACCCAGTGTCCCAGATACTGTTTCTATTCTTCGTGGCCTTCGCGAGCGCTTCGAACTTCACCACGGCGTGCGAATTCAAGACACTGCGCTCGTCGAGGCGGCAACGCTGTCCGATCGCTATATCACCAGTCGCTTTTTACCTGATAAAGCTATCGACTTGGTCGATGAAGCGTGTGCACAGATTCGCACAGAAATTGACAGCGTTCCAGCTGAGTTAGACGCAGTGAATCGTCGTGTACTTCAGCTCGAAATTGAAGAAGCTGCGCTAAAAACTGAAAAGGATGCCGCCTCGATTGA
>DNHH01000126.1:3869-7406 GCA_003485955.1 Opitutia bacterium | reverse complement strand
TGTTGGGTATACCGATGGGTGCCCCGTTTTTTCAAGTACGGCGATTGTGTGAAACGCACGGGGTGCATGTCGCCTCTTCTAATTTTGAAGTCTACGGTGAATTTTCAAATCGCGTGATGGAGACGCTCGCAGAACACGCCCGTGACATTGAAGTCTACTCGATTGATGAAGCCTTTATGGGCTTTCCGGATTTAACGGATGAGCAGGCATTCGTACTTGGACATTCTATTCGCAACGACGTCCTCGCGCGCACTGGCATCACGGTGTCGATCGGCTTAGCACCAACGCAAGTACTTTGTAAACTTGCCAATGAGCTTTCTAAGAAAGATCCGAAGACGAGCGGCGTCTATTTGATGCCAACTGACAGAACAAAACGCCGCGAACTCCTAACTACCATACCCGTGGATAGTCTTTGGGGTGTCGGGAAAGGTACCGCTTCGCGTTTGCGCGCCTACGGTGTCGTTACGGTTGCCGACCTTGCAGAAATTGAACCTGCACGTATCCGCAGTTTTGCAGGTGTTGTTGGGGAACGGTTGGCACTCGAAGTGCGAGGTGTAGCGTGTCACGGAATTGTCGAAGAGTCATCACCCCGTCAGTCAATCCTCTCGTCACGCTCTTTTGGAAATCCTGTAACAGATCGTGGAGATTTAACGGAAGCACTCGCACACCATGCTTTTCGTGCCAGTGAGAAATTACGCCACGATGGACTCGTTGCAGGCACCATCGTCGCATTTGCACGCACCAATCGACACCGAGAAGACCAAGAGCAGCAAAACGCGGAAGCGGTCATTCATCTCGACCCACCAACACATGATGGTCGACGTATGGCCGCTGCGATTACCCAGGCGATGGATACGATGTGGATCCCAGGCTTTCAGTGGAAGCGTGCGGGTGTGTACCTCGCCGATCTTTCATCTTCAGTGGTTACACAACCTGTTTTGCCTGGTCTCGGTCCTGCAGAGCCTGTCCAGCGCCGCAAGCTCATGGAGGTTATGGATGCGCTCAATGCTGAGCTCGGAAAGGATGCGGTACGTCTGGCCAGTACGGGCTTAGAGCGTACATGGAAGCCCAAAGCCGAACGCCTAACAAAACTTGCGCATAAAGACATGACAGCCGAAGGCGTTAAGCCCGAAGGCGACAGTCGCGTGAAGCGCACGCGTATACGCTTTCATGAGTGAGCCTTTAGGCTAGGTCAAAGAGTAGCACTTCTAAAGCTGACTGGGTACTTAGGCTAAAGTTGGCAACTTGGCTGATGCCTGCCCCGTCGCCCGCGACAATGGCTTGGTCGTCAATCTTTCCTTCTCCGCTCAGGACTTGAATCCACGCATGACGTTGAGGGGAGATGGAAACTGATTTTATCAATCCTTTACTGATTCGGAGCTTACGTAAGGTGACGTCTTGATGGATAGCGAGTGAGCCATCACGGCCATCGGGTGAGCAGGCGAGAATATCATCCGAGTCCTTCGCAGAGTGTAGCTCATCGTAACGTGGCTTATGTCCTGTCCGGTCAGGTTTGAGCCAAATTTGAACAATATGGGTGGCTACCTTTGGGTCTGGATTAAATTCGGAGTGTCGCACGCCAGTACCTGCACTCATGCGCTGAAAGTCACCTGCCTGTAAGGTTGATTCGAAGCCCATGCTGTCACGGTGGCCAATTTTTCCAGACAATACATGGGTGATAATCTCCATATCACGGTGGGGGTGCATGGGAAAACCTTCTCCACACCCGATCCAATCTTCGTTTAACACCCGCAGCGATCTGAAATCCATCCAGCTTTCGTCATGGTAATCTGCGAACGAAAACGTGTGTTTCGTATTTAGCCAACCGTGGTTAGCTCCACCACGTGAGTTAGAAGGTCGGTAGAGAATCATCTATTCAATTCAGAAATCAATGAGCGCTTACACTTCCCAGTCTTCACGTGGTTCGCGCACGGCAGCATCAATTGCTGCAAGTACCTGTTCGGTGGCTGCGGCGAGATCGACTTGGTCGGTGCGCACGTGAACTTCGGGGTCCTGGGGCGCTTCGTAGGGCGAGGAAATGCCGGTGAACTCACGAATTTCGCCTCGACGTACTTTAGCGTAAAGTCCTTTAGGATCGCGCGACTCGCAGACCGCAAGGGGTGCGTCGACGAAGACTTCTAGGAAGGCATGACGTGCCAGAGCACGTCGTGACTTCTCACGATCAGCGGCCAGTGGTGCAATCAAGGTGACAAGTACGATGGCCCCTGTGTCTGCAAAGAGACCAGCAACGGCAGCCGCACGGCGAACGCTTTCGGCGCGTGCTTCGGGGGTAAACGCCAAATCGCGTGAAAGGGATGAGCGTAACTCATCGCCGTCGACTCGTAAGACATGTTTACCTGAGTCAAATAATCGACGTTCGACCGATTCAGATAAAGTAGACTTTCCAGATCCTGAAAGTCCTGTGAACCAAAGGATTGCTGGGCCGTGACCATGGCGTGCAATGCGCTCGGCAGGTGTGACGCGACCTTTGCCAGTTGCCTGTGACGAGCTAACTTCTTCGGTAATAATTCCGCCACCGGCGATACGCTCACCATCTTCAATGGCGAAACGACCAGTAACTGGACACTCGTGATGAAGGTCGTAGGCGATTGGTGCCGCTGTGCGTAGTACAATGTCAGCAACGGCGTCCTTGGGTACAGAATCGCCTTGGGTTGCTGCGAGGGTGTCAGCGTCGGTGATGCTGTGAATACGGCTAACGAAGGCTGGAACGTCTTGGGTGCCGAGTCTTAGGCGGTAGGAACGACCCAGTGCTAACGGTTCACGTCCTAGCCAGAAAATACGGGCACGAAACTCGCGACCGACTCGGGGTGCATGGCTGGGGTGGGCGGCGATTTGACCGCGTTCCACAAAGATTTGTTCTTCGAGTGTAAACCCAGCTGAAGCTCCCGTGGGAACAACGTCCCGCTTGGTGATGGGCCAGTCTTCAAAAGCGCGAACGGTTGTGCTACGTCCACCGGGTAAGAATACGAGCGGTTCTCCAGGGCGCAGTGATCCAGATTCCACGCGTCCTGCGATAATGCGACGATGGTCGAATCGGTAAATATCACTAACGGGCATGCGCAAGGGTAGTCCGGCAACATTATCTACGTGTACGAGGTCATCGAGAGCTTCAGCCACGGTGAGTCCTTTATACCAAGCCATCGCTTGAGAACGTGTAACCACGTTATCTCCGTGGCGTGCTGCAATCGGGATGAAGCGAGCTGCTTTGAGGCCTAAGGAAGCAAGAAATGCTGTATACTCGGTTTCAATACGCTGGAAGGTAGCTGCATCATATTTCACTAAATCCATCTTGTTAACGAGAACAACGAGCTGCTTAACACCGAGAAGAGAAAGCAAGACGGCGTGTCGGCGTGATTGATCCATGACGCCTTCTTGGGCATCAATCACAAGGAGAGCGGCAGATGCACTTGCAGCACCAGTTACCATGTTTTTCAGAAACTCGCGGTGCCCAGGTGCATCAATAATCGCATAGTTACGCTTCTTTGTGCGGAAGAAGATACGTGTCGTATCGATAGT
>DNHH01000126.1:0-3687 GCA_003485955.1 Opitutia bacterium | reverse complement strand
ATCGATAGTAATATTTTGCTCCTGTTCTTCGAGAAGTGCGTCGAGTAAGAAGGCATATTCGAAGTCCATCCCTTCAGCTGCACAGGCTTTTTTGACCTGTTCAATTTTTCCTTCGGGTAGGGACTCGGTGTCGTGTAGTAGTCGTCCGACAAATGTGGATTTGCCGTGGTCAACGTGGCCAACAACGACGACATGAAGACGACCGACGTCCGTTTCCGTCTGAGCGGTGTAAGTGGCGGGGGCTAAAGCAGACATTTTTAAATAGAGTTAAGGTGTGAGTTATTGGATTGGTTGGGACATCACATGAAGCCCTTTGCGCGCAGTTTTTGCATCGCATTGCGCTCATGGTGATCCTGGGCACGTCCTGAACGTTCGCTTGTCCGGGTTAAGCGGAGTTCATCAATGACTTTATCAATGGTATCGGCTTCGCTGGGCACAGGGTGCGTGATCGGATGGCAACCGAGTGACCGGAAGCGCTTACCTTCGCGCGCGTAGTATAAAGTTGGGATGGGAATCGCTTCACGGCGGATGTATTCCCAGATATCGAGTTCCGTCCATTCGAGTAGAGGTTGGACGCGTACGTGGCCACCTGAAGGAGGACGGGAGGCAAATTGACCCCAAAATTCGGGAGGTTGGTCTTTATAATCCCAAACACCTTCAGCTGAACGCGGTGAGAAGTGACGTTCTTTAGCACGCGTTGGATCTTCGTCGCGACGAATTCCCGTTATGAGGGCATCCCATTTATACTCATCAAGAGCAGCACGAAGTGCTAAGGTCTTAAGTTCATGGGTAACTGTGACTGGATCGTGCGTCGCATAACTTACGCCACGATCAATGGCCTCTTGATTGATTCGAATGAGCAAATCGAGCTCATGTTCTTTGGTCGCCCATTCCCGGAAGGTATACATCTCGGGAAACTCATAAGTGGTGTCGATGTGAAGGAGGGGGAAGGGTACCTTGCCGGCGAAGGCTTTACGGGCTAGCCAGATGAGTACGTTGGAGTCTTTGCCCATCGACCAGGGCATGCACACCTTTCGAAAATTTCGGTATGCTTCTCGGAAAATATGAATCGAGGTCTGCTCCAGTCGGGTCAGGTGATCCATGGGAGGTACAGGCGCGTTTTGGCTCATGCGGAATTCTTATATCTTGTGTGGAGACCACATTCGGTTTTCGCAAGACCAGGCCATCGGCCGGCCCGGTCGTCATCCGAGGCACTCGTTGGGCGGGTACAGACTGAACAGCCAATCGAGCGGTATCCACGATCGTGAAGGGCGTTATAGGGCAGCTGGTTTTCGCGAAGGTATTTCCATACACGGTCACGATTCCAGTCAGCCAATGGGTTGAGTTTCCAGACAATGCTGCCGTCCTCGCGCCAGGCTAACTCAAGGATAGGCGTTAAGGTACGTTGAGCAGATTGATCTCGGCGTACACCGGTAATCCATAGATCAAGTGAACGCAGTTTACGGTTAAGGGGTTGGACTTTTCTTAACTCACAGCACAGGTCGGGATTCTTTTCCCAAAGTTTGTCGCCATGAACTTTGGCTTGTTCCGTTAGACTCAGGTCAGGCAATCTAGACTCAATGCGGATATTTAGATGATCTTGTAGGGCTGACTTTAGTTCGATAGTTTCACGAAAGAGTAAACCTGTATCGAGGCTGAAGGCGGGAAGACGTAATTTATTTACCTTTGCAAGGTGGAGAATGACTACGCCCGCAGGTTGAAAACTTGTACCGATGGCAGCGCGCTTCCCGAAAGTTTCCCATGCCCAGCGTAATCGCTCCTCGGGTGTCGACTTTTCTAGTTTAGCATTTGTTTCTTCCAGCAGCGCAGGATCGAGCACCACGGGAGAGGGCTCAGATCGCAACCAGCTGACAACACGTGCAAACATCTAAAATTTTAGACTGTGGGTGCTGACCAAAGATCGGGTGTTCGATCTGCCCAGTCGCCAAAGGCTTGCTCGGGTGTTCGCTCGCTGGCGTAACGTTTAAAAAGTACGCCAAGCTTCGCGGGAATTTCATCGAACGGAACCGATTCATGCCAGTTACGTGCAAGTCTCGTACCTTCGCGGTTACCGCCGAGTAAAACGTTATACTTACCAGGTGCTTTTCCAATGATACCGATTTCAGCGCTATACGGACGCGCACAGCCATTAGGGCATCCTGTCATACGCACAACGAGCTCTTCACCGCCGATACCTGCTGCTACTTGTGCAGCTTCAATGCTCGCAAGAAATTGTGGGAAAACGCGCTCTGATTCTGCCAACGCCAGCCCGCATGTTGGGAGAGCAGGGCAGGCCATTCCGCGACTACGCACTAAGCCAGGCGAGAAGACGTTCTCGCATCCATGTGACTTGAGAAGTTTTTCAATTTCATCTTTATGGCTATTTTGAATGCCTGACAGCACAAGGTTTTGCGAAGCCGTTAGGCGGAAGGTGGGTGCGAATCGTTTAGCGATTTCGCGTAAGGCAGTCTTAAGACGATAGCCTTCGGCATCTTTTACGCGGCCTGTTTCAATAAACAATCCGAGGTAGGAAGTGTTATCGGTCTCGCGGTGCCAACCGAACGGGTCGCCTTGTCCTTTGAATAGGAAGGGCTTGGCAGCGGGTAGGGGTGCGCCGAGGCGTTGCGCTAACTCGCTGCGGAACCACTCAAGGCCTTTTTCTTGGAGGACATACTTAATTCGCGCATGCTTACGATCGGTACGGTCACCCCAGTCGCGGTGGATGGAAACGACGGCAATCGATACAGCTGCTAATTGATCACGGGTGACGAAGCCGACGACGTCGGCGAGGCGTGGGTAAGTAAGTTTGTTGCCGTGTGATGTCCCTAAGCCGCCACCGACGAGTAGATTGTAGCCAATCAGTTTGCCGGCTTCGACGACCGCAACAAACCCCATGTCGTTAGTAAAAATATCGGTGTCATTGTTTGGCGGAATTGCGAAACCGACTTTGAACTTTCGTGGGAGATAGGTTTTTCCGTAAAGAGGGTCCACGGGTGCGCCTGATTCATCGGCATCAGCAGGTGGAGGCATGTATGGGTTCGCTTGATCGCTTTTGGCTTTGGCCACGATTTCGCCTAGGCCGAGATCCAGTTGCACGCCATCAACCCAAATAGAATGATAGGCAGTGGTGCGTGGGAGTAAAACAGTGGTTACCGCAAACGCATCATCCTCAATTGATTGAGTGATTGCATTGACCGCAGGTGCGGAGGGTGCAGTGACGTTTCGATTTACATCACCACAGGTTGCCAGCGTCGTACTTAATGCCTCGTTGATAGATTTGATGAGAGAACCGATTCCTTTTTGTAAAACGCCATGGAATTGGAAGGTCTGACGTGAGGTTATTCGGAGTGTGCCATTGGCAAACCGTCCGGAGAGCTCATCATAGACCAAGTATTGCGCAGCAGGGACAATGCCTCCCGTTTGACGTGTACGTACCATTACGGAATATTCTTTGCCAACCTTGCGCTTATCGCGGTCGTCTTGCTGGTAAATACCGTGGAACTTAATGAACTGTTCATCGTCTCCTGAGAAGCGGTCCAATGTATCGTTTGCTAACGTTTCACGGATAGATCCGGAAAGGTCGGGTTTGGCTGCTTTTAGGAACTCGTTTTTGCTTAAGGGCTTTTCCATAAATTTAATCTTGCTAATATGACCAAAGAAATAGAGATTAGGTCAACAACTTTTTTA
>DNHH01000007.1:7804-10944 GCA_003485955.1 Opitutia bacterium | reverse complement strand
CTTGACGGAAATTAAGCTATCCCTCTTCCCTGAAGAAAAACGGTCGATTACCGACTTCCAACTTAAGTTCAATGGACATACCGGCTATAGCTTCACCATTCAGTCGATGAATTTAAGCCCCGAAGGCCTTCAGCGGCCTGAAGGTACGGTCCTCTAAAGCTCCCGCTTGCTTCTATCCCGAAGACGGTTGGACTGTGGGCATGGGCTCACTCATCTTCCGTAACGCCGAAATCGTCAATGACGGCACCCGTCGACAAGGCGATGTCTTGGTACGCGATGGCCGTATCATGGAAGTCGGCAAAGTTACCGGCGGGGCTGACCGCGAGATTGAGGCTCAAGGGAAATTACTACTGCCCGGCCTTATCGACGACCAAGTACACTTCCGGGAGCCTGGCTTAACCCATAAAGCGACCATCGGAAGCGAATCCCGAGCCGCGGTTGCCGGGGGTGTCACCTCCTTCATGGAGATGCCCAATACGAAGCCGCCGGCGACTTCGCGCGTCGCCCTTGAAGATAAGTTTTCACGAGCTGCAGCAACTTCGGTAGCAAACTACAGCTTCTTCCTAGGGGCGACTGCGACTAACATCGAGGAAATCGAGCGGATGGACACCCGTCGCATTTGTGGCGTCAAAATTTTCATGGGTTCTTCGACGGGAGACTTATTGGTCGACCAGACAGCAGCCCTCGAACGGATTTTCTACAAGGCACCCGTCCCCATCGCCACCCACTGCGAAGATAACCCCATGATTAAGGGCGCCGAAGTCACCGCCCGCGCTCGCTGGGGTGAAGACGTTCCAGCCATTGAGCACTCCCGTATCCGTTCGGCAGAAGCCTGCTATAAATCATCCTTACTGGCGGTGAATCTTGCCCGCCGGACGAATGCCCGCCTTCACGTACTGCACATCACCACGGCACAAGAGGTCTCCCTATTCAATCCTGGCACACTTAAGGGTAAACGCGTGACCGCGGAAGCCTGTGTGCACCATCTCTGGTTCGACGACCGCGACTACGAGCGCCAGGGACATCTCATTAAATGTAACCCTTCGATCAAAGAGCCTGCGGATCGCGCGGCCATCCGTCGTGCGGTTGCCGAAGGTCGTATCGACGTCCTAGCAACGGACCACGCACCGCACACTTCCGAGGAAAAAGCAGGGACGTACTTTAATGCCCCTGCGGGCCTACCGCTGATCCAGCACTCCTTGCTCATGTTCTTAGACCTTTGGCGACAAGGTGTATTGCCGCTGGAGACCATCGTGACACGTGCGTGCCATGCACCAGCTGAACTCTTTGGTGTCATTGACCGCGGGTATATCCGTCCCGGCATGTGGGCCGACCTCGTCCTCGTCGACCCCAACCAGCCCACCACCGTGACGCGCGAGAAACTTCTCTACCATTGCGGCTGGTCCCCCCTTGAAGGCCAGACCTTTGGGTCATCCGTTGCGATGACAGTTGTGAACGGCAATATTGTCTATGAAGACGGCATGTTGAGGAAAGACGCCCCGATGGGACAGGCCCTCGAATTCCATCCCAACCGTCGTTAAGTAATGTTTAAGGTTCTGGCCACCGATTCACTTTCGGCAGCACGTCGCGGCTCGCTCACAACGAACCATGGCCAGATTGAAACGCCTGTCTTCATGCCCGTGGGTACCCAGGGAACCGTCAAAGGCCTGACGCCAGACCAAGTAAAGGAAACGGGCGCCCAGATTATCCTCGGGAATACCTATCATCTCAATCTTCGCCCCGGCCGGCAGGTCGTACGCAAAGCCGGCGGGCTGCATAAGTTCATGGGCTGGGATGGCCCTATCCTGACCGATAGCGGCGGCTTCCAAGTCTTCTCCTTAGCTAAGTTACGCACCGTCACCGATGAAGGCATCCGCTTTCAATCACACCTCGATGGCTCTCCCCTCTTTCTCGATGTTAAGGACTGTCTCGATATCCAAGACGCCCTGGGCTCTGACATCGCCATGGTGCTGGATGAATGCCCGCCTTGGCCGTGTGACCGTACAGTTTGCGAGGCAGCCGTCACGCGGACCATCCGTTGGGCTAAAGAGATGCACCATTTGGCTCAAAACAACGGCTTCTTGGCTTCAGGCCGCCACCTTTTCTCGATTAATCAAGGATCAGTCTACGAAGACCTGCGTGTACGCTGTGCCGAGGAACTTACTGCCATCGACTTCCCCGGCTATGCCATCGGGGGTGTATCTGTTGGGGAACCCGAAGAAGAAATGCTTCGCCAGGTTGCCATCGCCGCACCACGCCTACCCAAGCATAAGCCACGCTACGTCATGGGCGTAGGTACCCCCACGCAACTCCTGCGAATGATCGCACTTGGCGCAGACATGTTCGATTGCGTCATGCCAACACGCTTAGCCCGACATGGCTGCGCGTTTACCCCCGACGGTACGATTAACATTAAGAATGAACGTTTCCGGGATGACCACCGCCCACTCGTCGAAGGTTTAGCCAACTATACCTGCCAAAGATTCACCCGGGCTTACCTGCGTCATCTCATCCATGCAGGCGAGATCCTCGGCGGCACCTTGTTAAGCCTGCACAACATCCATTTCTTCCAAGACCTGATGACGCAAGCCCGGCAGCATATTGAACAAGGGGACTTCGCCGCTTGGTCCAAAGCCTGGATTACCCGCTACGAAGAGGGTCAACGAGCAGAAGACCCTTTGCCAACAGCGGACTGACCGCTTCTTTTTCTTGCCCCAATCGCAGGCTGTGCCTTTGTGAGAGGTCCGGTTGACGGTCGCGTAGCTCAGTTGGTTAGAGCGCTACATTCACATTGTAGAAGTCACAGGTTCGAGTCCTGTCGCGACCACCATCCAGTCAATGAATCAATATCCTCGGGAGCGCGTAGTATTTATAATAGAATACTTATGACATAATTATTCTAATAACAGATTGAAGAATATCCACGGATATGTTTTCTTAGGGAATCTACTTATGTCGAAGCACGACCCCAAGTCACATGCCCCTTGCCCTCTGATTGTTAAGATTCGCGAGATCCATTCGAAAAAGAAAAATTGCCGGCTCGATACGCGAGCAAGCCTTTGGTTACATTATGGCAGTGAAAGCGTGGAGATTAACCCGAGCACATTTCACCACAGTATTGCCGACTGGCTTCATAACGC
>DNHH01000007.1:3027-7488 GCA_003485955.1 Opitutia bacterium | reverse complement strand
GGCAAGAACGGCCGACGGAACGGTAAGGCTAAGTCAGGGCGTTGACACCGCTCGTATTTATAATGTAGCGTGGGAGGATGGAACGTTCCTCTCCGCGCCAAGAGGCTGCAGCACGCTCTCGCTTAGCGATGGAAGAGCGCGTGGCCCAATTACGAGAGAAACTTGGCTTAAAAGGTACACCCAAGCCTTTACCCGGTGAAGCCGCCTTTGAGGATACAGAGATTGGTCGCGCACCTGGACAGCTTCCTGCTGCCTCACCTTTCGAAAGCACGGGGCCAACAAAATTTCGCGCCCTGCAGTACGACGAACATTCCGTCACCACTACCGAGTTCACAGATTTAGATTCTGTCGGCAAACTTGTTGGTCAACCCGGTCTCGTTTGGATTCAAGTTTTTGGAATCACCGATCCACAGATTGTGCATATTATTGGCGCCTTCTTTGATATCCCTATGCTCGCGCAGGAAGATATTCTGACGGCAGCTTCGCGACCTAAGTTTGAACAATACGGCGATCAAGTCTTAGCGATTGCCCGTGCGGTACGCGTGGGCGTGACCGATGACACCCCCCGCGGACAACAAATTTCTATCGTCACAGGCGACGGCTTCGTCATCTCTTTCCACGAAAGCGACGAAGCCATCTTCTCCGCTGTCGAAAGGCGTATTGCGGATAACAAAGGTAGCATTCGCAAATGGGGTCCTGGCTACCTGCTTTACGCACTCCTAGACACCTTGGTTGACCGTCTCTTGGTCCAAACCGAAGAGATTGAAGATGCGATTACCGAAATGGAGGACCATATCTTGGTCAGCAATGAAGGCTGGGACTTAGGTGAAGTCTACCGGCTGAAGCGCGTGGTGGTGCGGCTCAGTCGCTTAGCCCAACCGCTTAAGGACATGGTCAGCGTGCTTGAACACTACGAACACGGCCTGCTACCGCCGAGTATGGACATGTTCTTCCGCGATCTCTACGACCACGCGATTCGATCTGCAGACCGCATCGAGCACGCACGCACCATCCTGCAAGACCTCCAGGAGTACCACCATACCCTGCAGGAACGTAAAACCAGTGAAATTATTCGGCTGCTCACAGTGATGTCGTCGGTCTTTATCCCCCTTACCTTCGTGGTCGGCCTGTATGGTATGAACTTCAAATACATGCCAGAGCTCGATCAACCGTATGGATACTTTATCGTCATCGGCGTGATGGTCGCATTCACCGTCGGAATGCTCCTTTGGTTTAGACGTAAGCGCTGGCTCTAAAGACTTAAGTTTAGCCGCAATCCAAGGCGTCGACATCTAAGATGTCGGCAACTTCGGCGTCACCGAGGATTTTTTCGCGCAAGGGACGCAAAATGCGCATGAAAGGTGCAACTGCCGGCACAAGGTACCATACATGGTGTCTATGGAGATCCTTAATGCATCCAATCGGACAAACGGTTGGGCCGCGGATTTCCACGTTCTTAGGCAATACCTTCTCTAGCTCCCGCACCCAGTGTTCCGCCGTAAAGATGACCTTCTCTTCGCTACGACCACGGAAGAGGTGGCGGATCAGGTGACGACCTGGCGGATAACCAAACTCCTTACGTCGCTCTAATTCTGCAGCGGCAAACCCTTCGTAATCACACCGCTTCGCAAATTGTATCGGGTCTGAAGCGGGCTGGAAGGTTTGCACACACACAACGCCTTCGATATCACCGCGACCCGCGCGACCCGCCACTTGCGTCAAAAGCTGGAATGTACGTTCAGCTGCTCGGAAGTCAGGCATCTGCAGCGAAAGATCCGCATCCAATATACCCACCAGTGTCACCCTCGGAAAATCAAGCCCTTTGGCAATCATCTGCGTCCCGAGTAAAATATCAATATGCCCGGCGCGGAACTTAGACAGCACCTCTCTAAATAAATGTTTTTTGCTCATCGTGTCTGCGTCCATTCGGGCAACCCGTGCACGCGGAAAAAGTTTTTCGAGCACCTCTTCCGCACGCTGCGTGCCGTGCCCTTTCCAGCGAATCTCGGGAGACTTACATGCAGGACAAACCGTCGGTGCGGGTGCACGGTGATCACACAAATGACAGCGAACAGTATGGTCGGTACGGTGAAGCGTCAGCGGAACACTGCAATGCGGACAAGGGGTGGCTTGGCCGCAGGCTGGGCAAACACATGCCCGCGAATGTCCCCTTCGATTTAGAAAGAGAATGGATTGTTCACGGCGCTCAAGTCTCTCGCGCAAACCATCTACCAGTTCGCGCGCCAGCACAGGCGAGCCTTTCGCATGTAAAACCTCACGGCGCATATCAATAATACGGAAGGCTGGCATCGGGCGGTCGTCGACCCGCTTAGAGAGAGTCACAAGCCCGTAACGACCTGCTTGAGCGTTGGACCAGGTCTCAAGCGAGGGTGTAGCTGAACCAAGAACACAGGTAGCATTCAGGAGCTTTGCCCGCATTACCGCGACATCACGTCCGTGGTATAGGGGTGTCTCTGACTGCTTAAACGATGGCTCGTGCTCCTCGTCGACGACGATGAGACGGACATCGGGCAAAGGTGCAAAAATTGCGGAGCGAGCACCGACGACTACCCTCGCCTGCCCAAGCGCCATGGCCATCCAGGCATCGAAACGTTCCCCGGCAGAAAGGTGGCTATGCCACACTACAACCTGAGTGCCAAGGTCAGCCAGCCGTGACCGCAATCGACCAACCGTCTGCGGCGTTAACGCCACCTCAGGCACCAGGAAGATTGCCGAGCCTCCAAGCTGAAGCGCCTGACGGATGAGAGAAATATACACCTCGGTCTTGCCAGATCCTGTGACGCCGTGAAGAAGATGCGTCTTAAATTGTCGTTGTGACAAAGACTCGCCCATCGACGTCACCGCTGCCGATTGCTCCGGGTTTAAGGTATGACCCGCAGATGCGACAATTTCAGAATCTGCGAACGGGTCATCGTACGCTGTTCGTAAAATGACCTTGGCTTCTTCAGCAACGAGGCCCTTGGCAATAAGGCCATCGACGGCCGATTGACCGATACCCAAACCTTCGACTGCCTTGGTGCGTTCGACGGGCACAACTTGTGCACTTAAGAAATCAATCAAGAGTGCCTGCTTGGGCGCACGACGACGTAAGGCTACCAAAACTTCGGCGTCCACAGGCTTCACCAAGGTTAACAATCGTCGCAATACAGGCCTGACACCGGTGCGCACCGCCGAAGGTAAAACTGTCTCGAGTACGGAATTGAAACTGCAGCCATAATACTCAGCCATCCACTCAGCGAGACGACAGACGTCGTCCGTTAACACAGGCTGCTCATGCTCAAGCGATGTGATTGGACGTAAGCGTGTACCTTCGGGCGGCTCCGCAGGAACTTTCCAGACAACACCCAACTTTACGCGACTGCCCAAGGGAACGCGGACAAGATGACCAACTTTAAGAACCTTCTGCAGAGCGTTGGGAATGGAATAGGTGTAAGGTCGCGAGCCCCCGTCAAAAGGGACGACTTCTACCGCTCCTGCGGCAATCTCTCCAAAGAGGTCAGGCACGCCCTACCTTCGCCTCGTCTACGGAAGGATTCAAGCCAAGGGCTTGTTCGGACGTGAATGTGAGGCAATCCGAACGCACATCAGCGCCCACATACAACCAATGGCGTTAGCCACAGCCAACTGTAGGTCGGCAGGGAGGCTATAAAAAATTGCCGTCCCAGGAATCCATACCAGCCAGTTAGGCAGCAGGTTTGGTACAACAATGCGCCGGTACCATCCAGAGCCAAGCTGGGCACGAAACGCAGTAAAGTCCCAGCCGAGGTCCTTCCAAAGATGCGAAAGCGCATTAAAAGGTGCCCCGACGAAAATCGTGAAGAAACTCATATCACACGCAACCTTAGCTAAGACGATAGATGGCGTTAAATCAGCTCCGGGGGCCGGCCCAAAAAGAAATGTTAAGAGCGTATAAAACTGATCGACGACAAAACCCATCAATGCCCACCAAATCATACTGTGCAGAAGATCGCGCCACGGATGAGCTGGACGAATCGATTTCACTGCCATGCGCAACGCCCACGGGATTAGGCCAGCCGTCAGCGACGTTGAAACCATCGCAAAAGCTAAAGTGTTCGTACGCCGGATAGAGGCAACGACCTCCATGGCTTCATGCACGGCAGCGACGCGGTAATATGCAAAAACAAGCAGAGCGGCGAATCCCAAAACCAGTGAAGCAGGGACGGCGACTTCGCCTGCCGCACGCCGCCCCGCCGTCCAAGGTGAATCTTCAGAGAGCGTACTCATCCAAGAAGCTTACGGAGGATTTCGTCAATCATGGCAGGATTAGCCTTACCACCCGTGCGCTTCATAATGGGACCCTTCAACGCATTAATAGCCTTCGCATTACCCGCGCGGTATTCGGCAATCGATTTGGCGACAGCAGGATCTTCAATGACCGCACGGACAACCGCTTCGAGTTCATCGCTATTACTGTTCTGA
>DNHH01000007.1:2533-2809 GCA_003485955.1 Opitutia bacterium | reverse complement strand
ACTCTTAAACATTTCCGCAAAGACTTCTTTCGCTTGTTGCTTAGAAATACCGCCTTCATCCGTCAGACGAACCAAGGCGGCTAATGCCTCTGGCTTTATCCGACAGTCCTTTAAACTTAAAGCGGCAGAAAGTTCGCCCGTCATCGGATCTTTTTCTGCCGATGCCGCAAGCTCGCGCAGCAAATCATTAGCCACAAGGTTAGCGATGCCTACCGGGTTTGCGGGATAGGCGGATACCGCAGCCTCAAACCAGCGAGACAAAGCCAAGTCGGCCAC
>DNHH01000007.1:1956-2250 GCA_003485955.1 Opitutia bacterium | reverse complement strand
TTCTGGTAAGTCCTTACGGATGCGCTCCACGGTATCCCGCGAAATAGTTACGGAAGGAATATCGGGGTCAGGGAAGTAACGGTAGTCATGGGCATCTTCTTTATCGCGCAAAACATACCCGCGACCCGCCTCAGCGTTCCAGCCACGTGTTTCTTGCACTATCGCCCTACCCGCTTCGAGTTCGCGAGTTTGTCGAGCCACTTCAAATTCAATGGCTGCTCGTACGCCGGATATAGAATTTAGATTCTTGGTTTCCGAGCGGGTACCAAGCGGTGCACCTGGACGACGTAGTGA
>DNHH01000007.1:1378-1718 GCA_003485955.1 Opitutia bacterium | reverse complement strand
TATCACAATCGGCCACGCCAGCTTGGGTAATCAACGCAATCAAGGCTTTCAAAAATGCTTCAGCTTCAACCGATGAGCGCAAATCAGGCTCCGTAACAATTTCCAACAAAGGTACACCTGCACGATTATAGTCAACGAGCGAACCTCCTGCTGCGTGACTGAGCTTGCCGACATCTTCCTCAAGGTGGGCATGGTGCACACGGATGGTGCGGTGCTCGCCCATCACATTACGTGAAGGCCCTGGCATCTCTACCTCAACCGTACCACCCACAACGACAGGGTAATCTTTTTGGGTTAACTGATAATTCTTTGGGTTATCGGGATAGAAATAGTTCTTACG
>DNHH01000007.1:390-1203 GCA_003485955.1 Opitutia bacterium | reverse complement strand
GGATAGAAATAGTTCTTACGATCCCAAGCGCACATCGCGGGAATCTCAGCGCCGATCGCGAGACCGAAGCGTATGGATTGCTCGAGGGCGACGCGATTGACGACTGGTAAGGTCCCTGGAAGTCCAAGAACAACGGGGTCAACCTGGGCATTCGCTTCAGCTCCAAAGCCCCATGGTGCTAAAGCGAAAACTTTTGCGCGTGTATGCAGTTGCACATGGACCTCAAGCCCGATGACCACTTCCCATCCCGATAGTTCGGTACTCATGGTGCAATACGGTTAGCAAGGGCGTGACTGCCCTCAAATTGACGCGCTAAGGCAAAGAGAACTGGCTCAGCTTGGGGCGCCCCGACCAAGTGAATACCGACCGGTAAATTATTAGCCATTCCCACAGGGAATGAAAGAGCGGGTAAACCCGCTAAGTTTGCGGGAATGGTAAAGAGATCTTCTAAATACATCTTCAAGGGATCCGCAGCTTTTTCGCCGAGACGAAACGCCGTGGATGGTACCGTCGGCGTAACCAATGCATCAACTTGCTGAAGTGCTTTAAGGTATTCGTCGCGAATACGCGTGCGTGCGAGTAAAGCTTTGCCGTAGTAGGCATCTGCATAGCCAGCACTGAGCACAAAGGTACCGAGGAGAATGCGACGTTTAACCTCGGCACCAAAACCTTCGGAACGCGAACGCTCCATCATATCGACGGGGTTTAAAGCACCCTGCGCCCGGTGACCATAGCGTACGCCGTCGTAGCGACCCAAATTCGAAGAAGCTTCGGCCGTTGCGACGACATAGTAAGTCGGCACAGCTAAGCCAG
>DNHH01000007.1:0-220 GCA_003485955.1 Opitutia bacterium | reverse complement strand
AGTAAGTCGGCACAGCTAAGCCAGCGGTTGGCAAGTAAACATCGATCAACTCGCAGCCTGCCGCACGGTAAAATTCAAGGGCCGCATCAAAGGTAGCGCGCACACCTGCGTCGACACCTTCGAGTAAGGCGCGTGGAACGCCGAGACGGGGCTTACGGTTTTGCGGAAGGTGCACCGGCTTACGTTCAGCTGCCGTAAAACATGTCATGTCGCGAGCATC
>DNHH01000038.1:4043-4179 GCA_003485955.1 Opitutia bacterium | reverse complement strand
CGAAAATCTTTCCATCACCAATTTTGCCCGTGTGAGCTGCTTTGGTAATGGTTGCAATCGCGCGGTCGACGAGTTCGTCGGGTAAGGCGAGTTCGAGTTTTACCTTAGGGAGGAAGTCGACGGTGTACTCGCTGCC
>DNHH01000038.1:0-3874 GCA_003485955.1 Opitutia bacterium | reverse complement strand
GGAAGTCGACGGTGTACTCGCTGCCACGGTAAATTTCGGTATGTCCCTTTTGGCGGCCAAATCCTTTCACTTCGGTGACAGTCATGCCTTCGATGCCGACTTCTGCGAGGGCGTCCTTAACTTCCTCAAGTTTGAAGGGCTTAATAATGGCTGTAACGAGCTTCATGTGGGTGTTGGGTTTAGAGGATTATTGGGTTCATGGCTCCTACTGCAACGCTCATGCCAAAGTCATTTATGTGCCAGATGTGGCCTGGGTTTGAGCGATTTTGTGCAAAGCCTCTACGCATTTGTGAAGTTTTTCGGCAGACTTGAGCCCTGGGGCGAGCTCGACCTGGCTATTTAGGTCTAAGAATCGAGCACCCGCCGTGTAGGCCTCTGCGACATTGTCGGGGCCAAGTCCGCCTGCCAGAACCCATTGGTGGTTGGGGTATGCCTTGAGGGTTTCGGTAAACCGCTTCCAGTCTGCCCGCTTACCCGTGCCTCCGAAGGCTCCGACTTGGTGAGCGTCTTGGACAAAGGTCTGAGCAAGTGGCAATAAATCTGCAGGGAAGGGCTGGCCTTCGGGTAGGCGTGGAGCGAGCCAAAGCGCTGGGCCAATTGCTTTGGCGAGTGCACCCACGTCGCATTTTTTCTCCGTAGGATCAAAATGAACTTGGACGGCTGTGAACCCTTCATCGATCAGCAAGCGTGCTTCTTGTGGTGTAGGGTTTACCGCAATCGCAACGCGACCTTTGGTGGGGATTTCGCGTAAAAGTGCTAAACGACTTTCGGCCGGAACATACCTTGGAGATTGCGACCACACATTCACCCCAATCCAGTCTGCGCCAAGGTGTACGGCCATGGCGGCATCTGCCGCCTTTGTTATCCCGCAGACCTTGATAGTGGTAGGGCCAATCATTTACCTGAGCCTAAGGCGGCAATGGCAGCATCGCGAATACCTTCGGCAGTGGGGGTGGCGGCGATAGCGCCAACGGGGATACCCGCACGGCGCATGGTATCAGCAGTGGTTGAGCCTACAGCGACCGTCTTAGGCTGTGGGGCGCCAGGGTCGATACGCAGGGAGGCTGATTGATGGAGGAAGGATTCGACGGCGGATGGGCTCGCAAAAACCAAGATGTCGGCGCCGTGTTTACGAAAGTCAGCAGCAGGGGCTGTATCTGCGACTGAGTTGGCGCCTGTTTCATAAACACGCAAGGTATCAACGATGGCGGAGCCTTGTTCAATGAGAAGGCGTGAAAGTTCATCTGATGCTAAATTTCCTGCGACAATGAGCACCTTTTGATTTTCGACGTCGTGATCCGTCATGAGCTTTCGGGCTAAAGCAACGGCATCCGCATCTTTCGGGGTGAGGTCGGCATCAAGATGGTAGTTGCGCAAGGCTGCTTCCGTCGCAGGACCCACGCAGGCAATGCGAGAGCCGCCAATGGAGCGGATGTCGGTGAAGCGTTCAAAAAACCGATTAAAGAAACCGCGTACACCATTGGCACTTGTGAAAACAATCCAATCATAGGCACCGATACCTTCGAGAATTTCAGAAAGAATCACTTGATCAGGCTCAAAGCGAATGGCAATGAGTGGTAACTCGCTGACTTCAGCACCGGTGTTTTCGAGAACTTTTCGCCAGGTAGTGGCTGAGCCCTCTGGACGTGTGAGTACGATGCGACGACCTTTTAATTTAGCAGATGACATTTTAAGACTTAATCTTGGAGAGGATGTGGGTCACAGCTGATTCGGCTTCGTTGACGTTTTTGGCTAACATGGGGAAATCATGTCGGCCGAAGTCGTCGCGATAAATAGAGACAGTTTCGCCCGATACATGGCAAGCGAAGGCGGTGTGGCAACCCTCGCCGAGGCGTGCAAGGAAGAGGCGTTCAATGCCGACGGCACGCGCAGTGGTTGCGTCCAGTGCCGATGCGTAATGACTGGCTTCGTTTGTCCGTGTCTGCAGAGCGATAGCACCTTGACCTGCGGCCGGTACCATTTGGCTGAGCGAGATAGGTTCAAAGATGAGACTTTCCCATGATTGAATGCCGAGTCGATTCAGTCCTGCTTGTGCAAGGAAGGTGGCGTCGGCTTGTCCTTCGGCAACTTTACGCAGTCGCGTGTCCACGTTCCCGCGGAGCTCAGACCATTCGACATCTTTAAAAAGTTTAGAGCCCTGGGCACGTCGACGGGGGCTGCCGGTGGCGATTTTTCTTGGTGTGGAGATTTCTGCACGGCGAACTAATGTGTCGCGTGGGTCTTCACGCGGCAGGAAGCCTGCCAAGGTTAACCCTGAAGGCATCTCGGTTGGTAAATCTTTGGCGCTATGGATGGCGATATCGCCTTCGCCTCTGCGAAGTGCTTCTTCGAGTTCAGCGGTGAACAGTCCTTTGCCGCCTTGTTTCTCAAGTGACCAATTGGCCTGTTGATCGCCGGTGGTAACGATGATGCGAATTTCAACTGGACGTCCGAGTGCAACGCCAAGCCGAGCTGATACGAGGTCAGCCTGTCGGCGAGCGAGGGGACTGCCTCGAGTGAGTAGCACAAGTGGGTGCATTGGAGTCTTTTAGACCTCACTTCGGCCCGGGGGCGAGGACGAATCGGTCGGCGCCCGCGCAGTCATCCCGTCCTCAACCCCGACGGGATGTGTCCTCTGGCCACGAGCCCCGAGAACTCTCCTTGAATGGATGGGCGAGCAGTCCCTTCACGGAGTGCTCGATGGGTTCGTGGATACCGAAGTCCTGCGGCTTGCGATTCTTTGGCATGTAATGTGTCCCGAAAACGATATCCCAGACGGGGAGGAAGCTCGCGAAGTTCTTATCGATGGCCGCCGGGTCCTTGGAGTGGTGCCAGCGGTGGTAGACCGGAGAGACGACGACGTGGCGCAATGGACCCCAATCCCAGTCCACATCGGCGTGGCCGAGTAGGGCGAATACGCCGAGTGCCGGGCCGGCCGAGGCGGCGGCCACGGGATCGAAGCCCAGGAGGATGAAGGGGAATACGAGCAGGGCGTTCGCCACCACATCATTCACGGGGTGCGCCCGTACGCCGCTGAGCCAGTCCAATTGCTCCGAGCTGTGGTGTACCGCATGGAAGCGCCAAAGGCGCCTGCCATGGAACCAGCGATGGATCCAGTAGAGCAGGAAGTCTCCCAGCAGGAAGGCTAGGGCGAACTGCGGCCAGCGGGGCAAGTGCCCGATTGGTCCGAAGCCTCGGTATTGGCCGGCCTTTAGTTCCGCCAGCGGGATGATGCCCGTGGGCACCAGCACCAGGAAGCCTAGTATACTGATGATGACGAGGTTCAGTGGATGGGAGAGTACTGCGTTGGCAACGCCGCTGAAAACGTCGGTCCAGACCTGCGGGCGCCACCAACGCCGCTCCTGTTTATTGCCGAAGAGATGTTCAACCATCCAGAACAGCGTTACGAGGAACGCCACGGAGAAGAGGTATTCGGCCATGGTTCTTTTCAGGCGGCGGAATCGTCGGGCAGGGCCGGAGTGGACGAATCAAACTCAAGCAGTTCGCCAGGCTGGCAATCAAGGGCCCGACAAATTGCCTCGAGCGTCGAAAAGCGGATGGCCTTGGCCTTGCCGGTTTTGAGCACCGATAGGTTGGCGAGCGTGATGCCAACGGCGTCGGACAGCTCGGTGAGGGACATCTTGCGTCGCGCGAGGGCGACGTCCAGGCGGATGACGATAGCCATAGTCTTAGATGACGAGGTCTTGTTCAACCTTCAGCGCTAGGGCCTGTTGCAGGCTCCAGCCTAGGACGAGGTTGAGCAGGCCAGCGATGACGATGCCGAGGTTGAGGCCGACCACGCCGCAGACCACGGTGATGAGGCCCACGCGCTTGAGCGTGCGGGCGTTATCGGCGGTGATGACCTGGCCCTCGG
>DNHH01000114.1:5873-6045 GCA_003485955.1 Opitutia bacterium | reverse complement strand
CCTTAGTCCTTAAGCTTTAGTCTCTTATTTTAGTCTCTCTTTCCCCAGTCGCCAACTTCCATCGCCACTGCTCCCCAGGAAAGACCGACACCGAATCCGCAGAGCACGAGTTTGAGTTTTCGCTGAGATAGTTGTGGCGTCAATTCATCGACCATCGCTCCAGGTATGGATC
>DNHH01000114.1:3606-5695 GCA_003485955.1 Opitutia bacterium | reverse complement strand
GGATGCCGAGCTGAGATTTCCGTGCTTCGCAAGACTCGCAATCGGCACTTTGCTTTCAGGGAATCCTAAACGCTTGCCGATGGTTTGGACGATAAACCGGTTGGCTTGGTGCAAAACGAGTGCGTCGCACGCGGAGACATCCCAGCCCGCCGCTGCCATCACCTGACTCACCGCACCTGCAGGCTCGCGCAGAGAGAAATTAAAAACCTCAGGCCCATTCATCGTCAGATTGCTCGCATTACGAACATTGCCCTCTTCGTCGGTGATGTCGACGAGCGTGGCACCACCGACCAGTGGCTGCCGCGCTCCACCCGCAGGAACGGAAATCGCCTGCGCGCCTGAGCCGTCCGAACCTAAAGCAAAATGCCAAACAGTCTTCTCGCCTGTGCGCTCAATCAATACAGCCGAACCCGCATCGCCAAAAAGTGGAGCGACCGATCGGTCGCGCGGGTTAACTAAACGGCTTAGCGTATCGCCACAGCACAACAAAACGCGCGCCGCACCACCGTGTGCACACAGTATGCCTGCATAATGCAAACCGTAGATAAATCCGGAGCAGCCCTGAGAAAGATCGAAGGCAATGGCGGCTTTCGACATCCCTAAACGCCCATGCAAAAGATTGGCATTCGCTGGCTGCGAGTGGTCAGGCGTTTGCGTGACAAATACAATAGCATCAATCGAAGACGCATCGACATCGAGCTTCGCGAGCAACCGGCGTGCCGCTTTCTCACAAAGATCGAGTGCGGTCACTCCGGGTGCTGCAATCGAACGCTTCTCCAAACCAACCGTGCGCGCAATCCGGTCTACTTGTCCAGCGTCACCACCATAAAGGGCAACCTCATCGCGCAGACTACGCGTCTCCGATCCAAACTCGACCTCAAGGCCAGCGAGGCGCAGATGAGGAATGGAGGACAACATAGGGCAATGATTAAAGCCGAAACCCGATAACCGCTAAAGCCTAAAGGAAGGCGCGGGTCGCTTCCCGCTGGCATCGGCTTCTTTCCTGCCCTACAAACACGGCATGCTTAAGGATAAAGTCATCGCCACACTGGGAGCCACCGGCGGCATCGGTAGCGCTATTCAAAAACACCTGCACCGCCAGGGAGCCAAAGCCATTGCCCTCGGCCGATCGCCACAAAAGTTGGAGGCGCTCAAGGGCCATAGCTCAGACCACTGTGTTATCGATCTACTCAAGCCCGCTGACTGGGAAGTGAACTTAAAAGACTTACCGCCACTTGATGGTCTTGTGCTCTGCAGCGGCGTACTCGATGTCCTTCCCTTCCGCGCGGCACCCGTGGGGACTCTCGCGCAGTCCCTTGAAGTCAACGTCAACGCCCCCGCCATGTTGCTACGGCATTTGCTACGTACCGGAAAAATTAAACCCGGCGCTTCCATTGTCTTTATCGGCTCGATTGCGGGCATTCGCGGAGCCATCGGACATTCGGCTTACACTACCAGCAAAGCTGCACTCTTAGGCTTGATGCACACACTCGCACTTGAACTCGCTGGAGAAAAAATCCGCGTGAATGTCGTTTCACCTGGCCTCGTTGAAGCTGGAATGTTTACCGCCGTCCGCGCCACAATGACAGACACAGAATATACGACATATATTAAATCGTACCCGCTTGGACTCGGCCAAGGCGAAGACATTGCTGGCCCCGTGGCCTTCTTACTTTCGCCTGACGCTCGCTGGATCACCGGTCACAACCTCGTGGTCGATGGCGGCGTGACGGTTGCCTAAGATTTCTAGGTACAAAAAAGCCCCGACTATCCAGGGCTTTTTGCTGTCTGTATATAGAGAGAGGCGAAGACTTACTTCACTCCTGGAAGACAACCCACGTATGACTATTCGGCGGCAAGGTCAGGCGAATCTTCGCACGGCTGGCGGCATCAAGCTTCGCGCGGGTTGTATCGCTTGCGCCGTTAATGGAAAACTCCGCCGAGTCCTTTAAACCCGCGTAATACAGTGGCACAAGGATGTCGCGCTCGATTGCTTGATTGGTCGGATTGAAAACCGAGAATAACGCACGCTCCTTTAACCGAGGGTTAACGTGGAGAAGGCCGTCCCAATCTTTGCCATCTGCACGGC
>DNHH01000114.1:2836-3449 GCA_003485955.1 Opitutia bacterium | reverse complement strand
GACTAACGTGTAGGAGCCCGTCCCAATCTTTACCATCTGCACGGCGTACGTGAATCACATCGCTCTCGAGGATGGCACGGTGAGTTTTAAACCAGTCGACGTTTGCCTTCACTTGATCGCGTACCCGTGGCGTATCAAAGAGCCGCGGTCCGCGATAACAGGCTTGGACGCCATTCGAAAGATTCGAAAGCATCATCAAATTGTAGTGCTCCAAATGACTATCGAGCGGCTCAATCGTCGCGGCAGCGCCTCCGCCTTGGTATTCACTCAAGGGGACAAACATCCAGCCCATCGATGGCGTGCGATCCCATGTGCCATCGAAAATATTCTGGCGCGTATGGATGACCTGCTGGGCCCGTGGCAGCGACCAGTTCACTTCGCGGTACCCCATGCCGCACTTATTTGAACCTGCCAAGAAATAGTAATCCGGCACATTCAGGAAGATGCCCTGCCCGCGACACCAGCGGTAGTACTCATTAATAATTTTCCACTGGGCCCACTGAGAATCTTCGAGACCCTTTTGTAGCGGCAGGCGCGTAGTTATATCCCAATCACCAGGATACGAGCCATCGTGCTCCAAAACCGTGAAGCCCGTTGTTTTAAAGAACGTGTA
>DNHH01000114.1:1381-2646 GCA_003485955.1 Opitutia bacterium | reverse complement strand
ACGTGTAGAGTTTCTTAAAGTATTCGAGACCCCAAAGACTCGTCAGCGCCGGCGCATTACCAAAGGTGACACGCTCACCGGGTGCAGGTACCACATCGTTGCCGCCACCAACTTTCCGGCTACTTAATAAAGAATAAGAGCCGAGCTCGATGCCCTTAGACTGTGCGTAGGCGTTCACCTTCCGCCATTTCTCCAAATACGCAGGGTCGTTGTTCTCCATGTTGAAGCCAGAGCCGAACGAGAGAATAATCATCTCAAAGCCAACCTCGGCCGCCTGATCGATCGCCGCACGAGCAGCTTCAGGACTCGAAGCGACTAAATGGTGCATCAGTGGGTTTTCTGTCACCCACGGTGCGAGCGTGCGGTACATGCGACGTTGGGCTAGGCCGCGGCGTTCGCGATCGGATGAATCTTGGACGAGCCCAAACGCGCGGAACGTCGAGAAGGTTTCACCGGGAGCAACATCTTGCGCGGGTCCGCGCGTCGGACCGACCTTAAGCAAGCAAGGCGTCTCGCGATTGTAATTAACCTGCGAGGTATAGAGTGGATCTTTTTCCCAACGGACAACGTGACTGTTGGCTTGGCGGGCCGTGAAACTACCAAAGGCCTGGTCCGTTTCGACCTGGATGCTATCCGGTTGGTCGAGTGGACTTGGGCCACGTGATTCGACGTCGCTCGACTGCTCAACAATCGCAAGTACCTCGGACGTAAACCGATCAACGCATAGAGGCTTCTTGGAAGTATTCTCGACCGTCATCCATTTCGACCACACCGGAATACCGTCGTACAGCTCGTAATGGACTGAGACGTGGAAGCGTGGCGGGACTGTGCTACGAACTTTTGCGAGACGATCTTCATCAATACCGCTCCATACCGAAACTTCCGTAAAGCGACAGCGGCCCCATTCGCCTTTTTCGCCTTGGTGGTCTGTCGCACTACCATCTTCTGCAGTTTTCCCGAGGCGCATGGCGATGGGTAATCCCCATGACTCAACGCGCGTCGTTTCAAAAAGTGTGTACCAGACAGGAATCGCTGAGCCCGCATCGGCAACTTCCCAAATAAATGTCTTTGGACGAATAGATACGCGCAGGCGATAATTCCGCTCTAAAGACAAACCACCTTCTTTTGCAGCTAAAGCCGGAAGTCGCATCAGCGACGTCACTCCATTATTACTTAACTGGAAGTCGCCATGTTCACCACGATCGCCTGGACGTAAATTACAGCGGACGACTTTTCCGTTGGAGAAAACCAATGCCAAGCCAGGG
>DNHH01000114.1:0-1232 GCA_003485955.1 Opitutia bacterium | reverse complement strand
GACTTTTCCGTTGGAGAAAACCAGTGCCAAGCCAGGGCCCCACGTGTACGAGACGTTGGTGCCGGGCGAAATAACGGTTTCAACGCCGCCGACATCGGCTGGTAAGGCACGGTCCGCAAAGCAGAAGGTGTTTGCGGGTGCATAGATTTCACCAGGTTTACCTTCGTTGGTGAAACTGATGCGCTCATCCACCGTCGATGCCTGAACTTTCCAGTCTGAACTAAGTTGTGTGAATTCGTCTGTAAAAAGTTTGGTGCGGATATCAGACCAAGGAATCTCGGTGATCGGTTGTTTGTCTGTATAGGGAGAAAACTCTAATCGCACGGCGACGCCTTTGGGCGGCCATTGCACGTCGGGTGCATGCGGACGGACTCTCTTCCAAGGCATGCGCTCTTTAATCTCACTGATTTCGACCCCGATAAGTTGTAGCGCATTCGGGTCAGTCTTCAGTGTGGCCTGCCATTCAGGCGTAAGGAAGGCGTGGTTGGGCTGACCGATGAGACCACCAACGGCGAATTCCTGGCCATTAATCGTGACCATGCCCTCTGGACGTACCGAGCGCACGAGCGTTCGACCAGACATCAAATCGTCCAGCGCAAGTGTGGCGCAGCCGTCTTTGATTCGGATGACGCGGCGGATAAGTCCGTTTTGTAATGTGAGCGTCTCGCCGTTTTCGCTTTTGGTGGCCGTCGCTTTAAATGACGAAGCATCGAGCTGCCAATCCGTTGGCAACTGGTAGTTCTGCGGGGGCAAAGCGCGGGCAAAGTTAGCTCCAAGAAAAAGAGCAAGTGTAAGTGCGTATCGCATAAAATGTATCTGGTTTCAGTTTCCAAACGACCTGAGTTCCAGTTATCTTTCTTATATTATCGTCATGGAGCGGTTTCACAAGGGCACAGTGCCCCGAATGACGACTGTATCGTCAATTTATAGAGCAATCCCTTTACTATCAGCGGTCAGTCGCGTGGCTAATCAGCCGACAACCACTTATTTCGCCAATTTCATCACGTCACCCAACGTCTGACATTCACGTAGATCTGCCGGCGCAAGCTGCTTCCCGTAAGTCCCTTGAAAAATTGCCAAGATAACCAATGCCGCCAACGAATCCCACCAAGGCTGATCGCGAAAACGCGTAGCTTCCGACAAACTGCCTTTAGGGCAGCCTTGAAGGGAGAGTTCGAGCTCAGCGAGAAAGGGCATTATTAGAAAAAGAGACTAAGGACTAAAGACTAAGG
>DNHH01000059.1:18034-20111 GCA_003485955.1 Opitutia bacterium | reverse complement strand
CGCCCTGTCGCCAAGCGCGCTAATAAGGTCGCTGAGTCCCTTGCTTCAGCACCAGCGACAGAGGCGTAGACGCGTCCCTCAGTGTCTGCGAGGACAACAGCGGGCAAATTCCAAGGGCGATAGCCAAAAGGCTTATTCTTCTCTGCCAGAGCCTTCGTTGCCTCGGTTTCCCGCTCGGGGGAGTCAATGGTTACCCAGACATAAGTTTTCGCGGTCGCCATGCGTACGGCGTTTGAGCCAACAACTTGCTGACGAAAGCCTGTTGCGATGGGAGACCAGTCGCTACCATCCAACAGTACGGCGATATCTTTGCCCTCAGCTTTAGCCTTATTAACAGCATCTGGCCAGTCAGTGGCCGTCGTCACCGCAACTTGTGCGTGGGCGACAACTGATAAAAGTGTGTAGCAGAGAAATCTCATTTAGCGCGAATGAGGAAGCTGCGGAGGTGAAGGTAGCCACCGTCGGGATTGTCGGCAGTTAGTCGTACCCAGCGTGCCTTCGGCGCCTTATCGATAAGTTCTACCTTCCAGGCATCTGGGCAATTGTCGGTTTGGGCTACTTCGAACCAGGTGGCACCATCCGTAGATACTTCAATTTTTGCGCGTTTAAGACGGTATTCATTACCCAGAGTTTTTTCGACGACCACCGAGCTTAATTCAACTGTTTCGCGAAGTTGAACTGTGACGCTAGGGGACTTTTCGTTTTCGGTGTGAAATGTACCACCGCTGCCATCAATCACTTTTTTGTGCGACCAGGGTTGATCCCAACCGCTGGTTGTACTCAACCAGAGCATGCCGCGGTCAGAAACAAGTTTGCCTGAACTTGTTAGATCGGCACGTGCGGCACCATGATCACCCGCAATGTCTTTAGCGGCATCAGTACTCGCATCAAAGGCTTCCTGAGACCGTGCCTGTTCTGCAGCGAGGATTGCCTGCTTGGTTAAATCTTTTAGGGCTTCTTTCCCCAGGGTGCTCGCCTTGATGCGCACAACTTCAGCGAGCGCCTTGGTGAAGCGCGGAATACCATCCGCAGTTTTCCCAAGATTCTTTACTCCCCAGTCAGAGAGTTTACCAAAGAAGTGACGACTCTTGATCTGTAGACAGAGTGATTGGACGTAAAACCGCATTTTATCATCTTCGGAGAACCATTTGGCGTGGCGGGCAAAGAGTTCGTCGTCCATCTCCCAGGACCAGTTTTCGACCCCGTTGCCAATATCTGCTTGCACGCGAAGCGCGAAGGCGAGCTTTGCGTCCGCATCCATTTTTTCGATGAGTTTGTCTTCAAAACCTGCAAGAGCTTCAGTCAGAGGCTTATTATTTTTCCCGAACGACTGTGCCATCTCGGTATAAAGCTTTTCCCAAGTTGCTTGATTCATGGAAGGGTCTTTGCCGAGTAATTCGATGCGACTCTTCCAGGCAGTGATAAATGAGGGTGTCGCACTTGTCGCAAGACTGAGTGCGACGCGTGCCCGTTCGACAGGTGAGGCTACCGATGCCTGCCAGAGGTGCCTTTTCGCCCGGTCAGCTTTAGCGTCGTTCGCAAAGGCATCTTCGAGAGCCAGAATGTAAGCGTAATTGCCACCCCATGGAGAAAAATGGGGGGCGCCATCAGGTCCGCCAAAGCCACCCATCCATTTGCCCCGGGCGTGTCGAACTGCGTAAGCACAGTGACCGGGTTGTCCGCAGGTGTATGCTGGAATACCATGTGCCCGTGCTGCCGTCGCCCCGAAGGTCGATAATGATCCGCAAACGCCGCCTTGTTTCAAAACGCTCTCCGCCCAATTCATGTGTGTTCGTCCTGGGACATAGAACAAGGGCCCTTGAACAGTTTCCCCAAATGCATTGACGCCTTGATAGCGCACTGCCCAGCAGGCGTCAGTGTAACGCTGCAAGGGCACGTTAACATTCTGTAACATCCAAAGAAGGGCTTCGTCGTCACAATTAGATGAAACAATAAAGCAGATTTCCCAGGCACGCATGCCGTTAAACATTTTATGCAGATAGCCGGCGTCCTGGGCGTCGCGGTATAATTTGTAGCGAGTTTCTGGGGTGCTTTTGAAGGATGGCGAATCGGCCAT
>DNHH01000059.1:17545-17684 GCA_003485955.1 Opitutia bacterium | reverse complement strand
GTGTCATTCAGAAAAACTCGCAAAAAAGCGCTACCGTCTGGCTTGCCGAGCAAGGCATTGAGCGATTCGTCACCTGCTGTCCGCAGAATTTCATGTGCGGCTAAAGCACGACGGTAGACTTCGTCTTGCTCGGCGCGGA
>DNHH01000059.1:14172-17282 GCA_003485955.1 Opitutia bacterium | reverse complement strand
GCATTTCGCAGTCCCGCGACATCGCGCTTATCTAGGTAAGTCCCTGGTTCAGGGGCAGCGGTCTGTGCGAAGTTCGTAACAGTGCAGACGCAGATAATGAAAAGCGACAGGCAGCGCATATAGTAATCTTTGACTGCTTTTTTGAGCGAGCAAGCCAGACCCTTATGGCCGTGGTGGTCGTGGCCAGAAAGCAGGTACTTTCTGCTGATAGTTGCGGTAAGCCTCGCCTTTTGAGTGCACAAGGTGCCCCTCGGTAATAGCAACGCCTGTAACGTAATTCAGGAGGTAGTACATTGTTGCTGCGCAAAGAATCCCCGGGATGCCAAAGAGGTTGGGTGACCAACTCAGTAGAGCAAAGCCGACCCAAATCAGCCATTCACAGAAATAGTTTGGGTGACGACTCCATGCCCATAGCCCTCGGGAGCAGACCATTCCTTTTTGTGATGGGTCCTTCTTGAAAGCCGCAAGCTGTGCGTCGGCAATAGCCTCTCCGATCATGGCTACTGCAACGATTGCAAAGCCAACCCAATGTACAGTCATTACAGGCGTACGGTCAAAGACTGCGGTGCCGAAGAAAGGTAAAATTAGAACCGTCAGGGCAATAGCTTGTTGGAGATAAAAGATACCCATTTTTCTGTCCGTATCTGCTCCCCACTTCTCGCGCATTTTTTGATAGCGACCATCTTCGGTTTCTAAATGTCCAAGTACGCGCATGCCCAAATGCGTGCCCAGACGAATACTCCACAGAATAATCATAGTGGCGTAGAGATGGTAACTGCATGTCGCTGTGAATGTTTCCGTAAATACGAAAGGTAGTGCGAGTAATGCGAAGCCATAGGACCAAACCACATCCACGATTGACCAATTATTGATTTTTTTAGCGACAATCCACGTTGCGCCAAAAAGAAGTACCGAAGGCACGAGTCCGACTATAAAACTGAGTAAAACTGAACTCAGGGTGCTAAACTCACCTGTGTAGTTAGGGAGGGTCATGGTTTATGTGTAAATTTAGCGAGCCGATGAAAAGTTGGGCGAAGTGCTTGCCAAAGTATCCAACCACAAAGCGGAGCCGTCACGCTCCAAGCTAAGACGCCATGTACGCCGGCCATCGCAAACTTCACCATGAAATCTCCGGGCGCCGCAGAAAATTCTGAGAGAAGTGTCATTGGGTTAACGGGTATCTTATCGGCTCCCACGATCCATTCCCCGAGCCGTATGAATGGCACCAATAATGCAAATTGCACTGGGTAGAGCAGGTAGTTCGCAATTTGTAGGGCGATGTGGTTTAAGCGAAATACCTTACCTGCCAGGAGGCAGAGAAGCGTGGTTATGCCGAGTAGGGGTAAGACTGCAATGGTTGCCCCAGTGGCAATCGATTTGGCTAAGCCGTCTGGATTGGCACCTTGACGTAATTCCGCAATCAGCGGATCGCGTATTTTACGGATGAGCCATGTACCCATTTATGCAGACCGGCGCGTGAAGAACGTTTGCGTTAAGTCGGCTGTCGAGGGTGTTTGCCAAAGACAGAGCAGCGCGTAGCCAGCAATCGCGAAGTTACCGAGGAAGAGCAGGGCGACGAGCCAGGCTGCGATCTTCAGGGCAGAGCGTTCGCGCCATGCGATATAGAGCCAGAAAGCGAGAAAGCCAAAATAGGCATCAAACATTGTGGCGAGCCCCCAAGGCTCGGAGCAGACCGTGATATAGCCAATGAAGACATGCACGCCTTCTTTCCCAGCGAGGTGTGCGTATTGTGGTAGCGATGTAATCGTTGGCTCCATGCATGCGCGCCAGGACACCCAAGTCATGGCGACAAGTACGAAGATTGCATAGAGACCGATCCAGCGACGTGAGTTCATGGTAGTGGTAGTTTAGGTGGAAAGGGTAGCGTTGTTTGGGCGAGTGTAAAGAGCTTGGACGACTCCAATGTTGCGATGGGTGAAGGCCGCTTCGCAGTAACGGAAGTAGAGACGCCACTTACGAATAAAGCGGTCGTCGAAGCCAAGTGCCCGTACTTCTGGCAGTTTCGCCTCAAAAGCCTGACACCATGTATCAAGCGTTTTAGCGTAATCTAAACCAAAATCCTCCAGGGCGTGTAACTGGAAGCGGCCACTTTGTGTCATCAGCGTGTTGACGCGGTTAACGGACAAAAGCAATGACCCGGGGAAGATATGTTTCTGAATAAAGTCTACCCCCTGGCGGAAGGATTCATAGCGGCTGTCAGGGCAAGTGATGTATTGGAAGGCAGCCAAACCATTGGGCTTAAGGAAGCGATTCACCGATTGGCAGAAAGCTGGCAGATAAGCATGTCCGAGTGCTTCCATCATTTCGATGGAAACGCATTTATCGTAAGAGCCTTGATGCGACCTAAAGTCTTCGAGGCGAACGTCGATGCGATCCGCAAGCCCGGCCGCCTTAATGCGCTCGATAGCGAGGGCACGTTGCTCTTTAGAGAGGGTAAGGGTGGTGACGCGGCAGCCACGGGTGGATGCTGCATGGATGGCAAAGCCACCCCAGCCAGACCCGATCTCAATAACTGAATCTTGCGGTCCTAGGCGCAGGTGTCGGCACAGTGATTCATTCTTCTCCCGTTGAGCTTCCTCCAAGGTTTCTTTGCCTGTGCGGTAACGAGCCGATGAGTACATCATCGACGGATCCAAAAATATTTTGAAGAAATCGTTGGAGAGGTCGTAGTGCTCCGAAATGTTTCGCTGTGCTGTGGTCAGGGAGTTGGGCCGTAAAAGATGACCAACACGATCGACGAATCGGAGAATGCCGAGAGCGACAGCTTTTCGACGTGAGCCTGAAAGCCCCGGAGCATCATCAATGTTTTCTAGGAAAAATCCAATAACGCCAACAAGGTTGGTCGTTTCCCAGATGCCATCGATGTAGCCTTCGGTGAATCCAATATCTGCACTCAGCACAATGCGTCGGAAAAAGTCTTCATCCTTAATGGCGATAGTTGCCCCGCCTTGGGCAGCGCTACCCAAGATGACTTTGCCGCCCTCGGGCATGGTAAGTTCGAGCCGGCCGTGTCGAAGCTTGGCCAGTTCGCGTAAGACGACCTTACGCATCCAGCCGCCCCCTTGTGCTGCCTGTTCGAGTGTTAAAAG
>DNHH01000059.1:12038-13927 GCA_003485955.1 Opitutia bacterium | reverse complement strand
GGTGTGGATTTCTCAGGTCGTGTTGCAGCTCCGGCTGATCTTTCTTCCTGCGGAAGGGCAGGCCTTTCGCTAACCATAGCCAGGCGGCGTGGAGGTGGATTAAGGAAATGACTTTGAAGATGAGAAAAGGGTTTTTAACAGTGAGCCATGCTAGGCGCATATCCGTCAGTGGAATCCTTTGTCCCGTCCAGGTACTTACGAGTGTTTTTACTCCACCTTCAAAATGGTCGACTTGAATACTGAGGCGTTGATTCGGCTCACGCACACTAAACTCAAAATCTGCGGTTAGGCCTGAGAAAGGAGAAACGTAAAATTCTTTGGGTGTTCGCAAGAAGAGCATCGACTCGCCGACGGCATCTTTTTGGAGACAGTCTGGGCCGAGTAGCCACACCTTGCGTTCGCCAAAAGTATTATGAACTTCTGCAAGCGCTGCGTAGAGCCTCTCATCAATATGTATTAAGTGAAAAGAGACTGGATTGTATGATTTTCCAAAAGCTCTTGGCATCGCCACAAGTGTAACCCGGGCAGTTAACGGAATGTGTGTTCCTTGCGATTTGCAAAATGCGAGCACGCGCGCCTTAAGCCCGTCACTAGGCTCGCCGAAATCGCTGATAGATTGTTTTTTTGGATGAAAAACTTCACTTCGGGGCAAAAAATCTCTTTCCCGAATTTGGTAAGGACGCCAGCCGTCTGGACCCAGGAGAGCGAGCCCTTTCCCGAGTTGTGGTAATGTATCTAGATCTACAGCTAGGGCGAAAACGTCATGCACAAAGCGGTGCAGCCGAGGGCTGAGTCGGGCGTGCATTACTTGGCAGTCGTAGAGCCGATGGGTCACTGCCTACACGGTGAAGGCAAACTCACCCTGTGCAACTATGATGCGGTATAAAAATGCCCGTAGCTTAGAGACAGACGCCGTTCTTCACGCTTTTGGCCACTTTAGCAGAAAAGCGATTTGTGCTTCCCGATCAGGCACGCGCGTACGTTGCGTGTCGCGAAGAAAAACAGGCGGGAACGCTGGCTCGACGGCTGTCACCGTGACCACGCTGTCGACGCAATCAAAGACCGCACGCCAAGCCCCGCAGGCAATGTCGAATCCGCCACCTCTGCGATTACGAATTCTTCGGGTTCGGTGCGGTCGTGGGTCGCGTGTTAAAATCTCAACCATGCGTCCCTTGAATTCAACTTTCCATTTATCTTCGAGCCATGCGAGTTGTTCGGTAGCTAAAGGCGCAATCTTCACAGCGCAAGGACCGCGCTCAGCTTCTTCCTTGGCGTAATCTCCCCACCAGCCGGTTGCAGATTCAGGGAAGCTGTCGTAAGACGGCAGGTAAGGTTTGATATCTAGTATAGGCGTACCGTCGACGAGGTCGCATGGGCCAATTTCCAGCGTGAACTTTTTAACTCCGTAAAGTCGTACGGGCGTAATTCCGATCGGATTGGGTCGATGGGGTGAGCGTGTGGAGAAAAGTCCCAGTCGCTTTCCGGGCCCAAATGGTGGCAGTATTTTTGACCGCCAGCGGGTGTTAAGGTGGAACCACCAAACTAACCACACGCGATCGAATCCAACAAGGTCATGCAACGCTTCTTGGTAGCCAGGTACTGGCAGTAGCTCGATATGATTGCGCTCTTCCGCTGCTTCGTCTGGTTGGTGACGTGCTGCGTGTTTCAAATGTTTGCCACTTCGGATGAAGCCGATGGGTTGGCAGACGAGTGCAGGAATGTTTTCGGGTTTTTTACTCACCAAGGGTCTCCTCCTAGGAGGTAGCTACATAACTGATGTGCGGACCAAATGCCATCTTCATGGAAGCCGTAGCGTTGCCAGGCTCCACAAAAATGAACGCGTGCGCGCGTACGCATATTCAACGCTGGTATTTCTCCTTGGGCTTGCA
>DNHH01000059.1:4734-11847 GCA_003485955.1 Opitutia bacterium | reverse complement strand
ATTTCTCCTTGGGCTTGCAGAGCTTCTAACGAGAACAATGGGTGTTCACAGGGGATGGTTTGTAGGATTTTCGCAGGGTCGATTTGTGAGCCATGGTTAATCGTCACAAGGTAGTTTTCACGGTCAGAAACACCTTGAAGTGAATTCATCCAATAATGGGTCGACGTCAGTCGGCACCCGCCTTCATCCCAAGTGCGTACATTCCACGAAGCGCGCGCAAACTTTGTTCGAGGTAACACTGACATGTCAGTGTGTACATACGCTGTGTTATCATTGAATCGGAATGCGCCTAACGTGCGACGCTCTTCAGCGTCTGCATCGGAAAGTAAACGCAATGAGATGTCCGCGTGTGTTGCGAAAATGACCCGATCAAACCGTTCAACGTTATCGCCGAATTTGACCTCAACTTCATTCTCCAGCCGACGCACGAATGCGACGGGTTGTCCGAGTTGTTGCCGAATAGTCAGTTTAGCGAGTAGGGCCTTAACGTAAGTTTCTGAGCCGCCCTCGAGTGTGAGCCAAGGGTGCTGGGTGTGTAAGCCCAAGAAGCCATGGTTATGGAAAAAGCGCAGAAGTTTGGCGGCTGGGAAACCAAGCATGCGCTCGGGCGGTGTCGACCAAACAGCCGAGCTCATCGGCACGAGGTACAGATCCAAAAAATCCTGTCCTAGGCCATGCTGCTTGCACCAGTCGGCGAGCGAGGTGCGCTCAGTCTCTGGCAGTTTCCACTCGGAAGCGCCCAGTCGGTTAAACTTAGAAATTTGAAAAAGTAATTTCCAAAAACGCAGACTCAATAAATTTTTCTGTTGGGCGAAGAGGTGGCGAAGGGATGAGCCCGACCACTCCAAGTTGGCGGGGTCATGACGAACAGAGAACGACATCGATGTCGGCTTAGGTTGCACCCCTAGCTCGCGGAAAAGACGGCAGAGCAGTGGGTAGGTTACCTCGTTGAAAACCATGAACCCGACGTCCATCGGCTTTTGATTCTGTGTGCCAGGCTCGGCGACGCGTACGGTGTGGGCGTGGCCACCGGGGCGTTGTGCACTGTCGATCAATGTCACATCGTGCCGTTTAGCTAAAAAGCGGGCACAACTTAGCCCAGTGATGCCTGACCCAATAATTGCAATGCGTTCGCGCGCCATTTCAGCTTCAGAAGCCTTCTTTAGCGCGAAGCGCTTGCGCTTCGGCGTAAATAGACTCGGGCACTGATTTAAGTCCCCAAATTAAGCCAGTCCACGAAAGTGCACGGAGGAAATAGTAAGTCGGGTCAAATTCCCACCAGTAGAACCCCTGGCGCGTTGTTGCTTGGTAGCGGTGGTGATTATTATGCCAGCCTTCGCCGAGCGTAATGAGGGTGAGGATCCATGAGTTGCGTGAGTCGTCTTCTGTATTAAATCGACGCTTTCCCCACACATGGGCCATTGAATTGATGCACGCTGTACCGTGAAATAGCACGGTCGTTGAAATAAAGAATCCCCAAACCAGCATTTGCCATCCTGAGGTCTCTACGCCGGTGTAAGCTAACCAAGCACCAAAGCCATAACATGCTGCGCCAAAAATCGCCGGAACTAATACGTCGAAGCGGTTTAAGAAAACGAGTTCAGGGTATTTCGCCAAATCGGGAACTTTCGTGTAATCCGTTGGAAAGTTTCGCTTGCTGGTAATCCAACCAATGTGTGCCCACCAGAATCCATGTTGAACGGGAGAATGTTTGTCGTCGGGCTCGTCTGAATGCTGGTGGTGGTGTCGATGATTGTAGGCCCACCAGAGTGCCCCGCGTTGCACGGCGGCAGCGCCCCATAGTGCCATGATGAATTGGAAAAAGCGCGAGGTGCTATAGGTCTTGTGTGAGAAATAGCGGTGGTACACGCCCGTGATGGCGAGCATGCGGATAAAGTAGAGCGCGACCGCTGTCCAAACTGCAGCTGGACTCCAGCCGACCCAAATGACCGCAAGGCAACCGAGGTGCAGGATGGCAAAGGGGATACAGCGTGGCCAATCGACTTTATCCTGAGCCGCCCGAAGCGTGTCGGCGCCTTCGGGAATATGGTCGGTATCGACCCAGCGAACGAAGGTCGCCCAAAGGCCAGTAGGCTTAGTGGCAGGCTGGGATTGCATGCCCATAGGGAAGGGCAGAGGTGTTATCTAGCAACTAATTTGGGCGTTTTTTGAGTATAGAAACGGCCGAAAAATAGAGTATTTAGACAAGTTGCACCAGCGGCCACGCTTATTAGGGTAAGCACACATGTCTGAGAACCCTGCTCAAGGTGACTGGCAGGCTTGGTTGGCTGAACACGGCCCCAGGTTACGGCTCATTGCGCGCCATTGGGCTCGGTCAGATGCGGACGCGGATGATATTTTGCAGGAGGCGTTCATTCGGTATTGGCGCCACCAGCGCCATCTTCCGGGTGATCCTAACGCCCTTATCGTCACATCTATCCGTCGTTCAGCGATGGATTTAGGTCGGCAAACTGACCGCCGGGGTAGACGCGAACAAGTCGTCGCCAATGATATTGAGACAGTCACCCTTTTTGAGCTACCAGATGATGGTCGACATACTGTTTTAGCCGAAGCTGTGGCGAAACTTCCAGAAGATCAGCGGTCAGTCGTCGTGCTACATCAATGGGGCGAACTCACTTTTGCACAAATTGCCGAACAACTTGATATTTCCGTAAACACAGCGGCGTCTCGGTGGCGCTATGCATTGTTAAACCTTAAGAAGCTTTTAGCCGAAACACTCCATGACTGACGACACCCGCGATATCGAAAACGCCCTCCGCGAACTCCGTCCGCGTGCCTTAAGCCCTGCTCTCAACGCAGCGATTGCCCGTGGCATGGCCGACGTGAAAGAGAAAAAACGTAATACCATTATTCCATTTTTAGCGTGGACGACCCCCATTGCCGCCGCCGCTGCTGTGGCTTGGACGGTGCTTTCGCCGACAGATACTTCGTCGATCCAGGCTTTACCGGGTCTTCGCTTAGTCCGTGCTGAACAAGCACCAACGGAGATCGCACTGCTTGAGCCAGTGAAACTGGACGATGGCACATTTGCTCGACCCATGCGCATGCGTTGGTCCAACGCTGCCCAGTACCGCGACGTCCAAGCCGGCGCAGAACTTATTCGTTATGCACCGCACGACGAAATTATCGGCTTAGTGCCCATTGAAACTTACTAAGCGTAAACAAAAAACTTTCTACACAACGCTCACTTATAAGCCTACCCACCATTTATGAACTCAATCCGCAACATACCCCTACACGTCTTACTTTTAGCAGGCATGATTGTTTCCGCAGAGACGCCAACTTCTGAAAAATCGGCAAAGCCCGAAGCCAAGGCAACTTCGCCCGCAAACCCAGAGGCGAAGTTACAGGCTTACTCGGGCGTCAATGTGACTTCGATGTACACACGTTTTCGCGAGCAGGAATTAAAAACCGAGATTCCCGAAGGCATCGGAGTTATTGTTGGCTTTGTAGATCCCGAAGGCCCTGCCGCAAACAAGCTTCAAGAGAAAGATGTACTCACGCGCTTAGACGATCAAATGTTGGTCAACTCTGAGCAGTTCCGGGCACTCATTTCGACCCGTAAGCCAGGCGACACTGTCAAACTCGTGCGCGTCCGCGGTGACGAGATTGACACGGTCGATGTCACTCTCGGAGGGCGACCTGTCGCTGCCCCGCGTGCGCAAGCTCGAACAGCAACAGGTAATGGCGCTAATCCTCCGAATCCTGGTTCCATCACTCTCGGCAGCGGGGTGCGCATCCTTGTTAACGGACAAGAAATCGACCCAGGCCAGATGATTGCTGGTGGTACTGTTCGCCTCGATCCCAATGCAACGGGAGGTGGACGGGTAGTTATTGTTGGACCCAACTCGGCAAATATTCCTGACGAAATGCGCCAAGCGTTGGAAGATATGCGCAAACGCGGACTACCCGTTCCTCTTGATGTGGGTGGCGGCATTGTTGACGATCCAAGTGCTGCGTCACCAGGTGTAGGTACAACCCAAACACGGATTGTCAGAAGCTATAGTTTCGGCGCTGGCTCATCTGGACCGACCAGCACCTCATCATCGATGTTCTCTGACGACGAAGGGTCTGTCAGTGTGCGTTCTGAAAATGGTAAGAAATTTGCTACGGTCAAAGATGCTACCGGAAAGGTCTTGTTCGATGGCGAGATTACCACTCCTGAACAACTGAAGGCTCAGACCGATTCAATTAAGTCCCGCATCGCTTTGGCCGATGGGAAGAGTGTGGTTATTCCGCCTGCACCTGGGTCGACACAAGATCCAACTATTGGTGCGCCCGCAACAAGCCCCAAGCCTGCTCCCCAAAAGAAGCCTAAGCGCGACCCGCTCGAGGGAGCCTAAGTTTATTCCATTCCACAGGCGCTCTGGGAGTCTCTTCAGGTGGCGCTTTTTTACATATCCGTAGCAGGCATACATTAAGGAAATAAGAGTCTTGAGACTCCTGCCTCACTGCTCATGTTGCAGGCATGGCGGCCGCAAGGCTGCCTATATTGCGGCCTAAAGCCGGAATATGGCGACTCGGGATTTAGGGGCCCAGTCGCCACCCTCTTTGAGTACCTTAGCGTTTCTCAAGCTGGATGACACGCACATTGGCAGCGCCTTCACCCACAATTTTTTCGCACGTAACTTTAAGGGTCGTGCTTTCCGTCAATTCAACTTGGCCAGCGTCCACGCGTTTAAATTTTGCCCAATCACCTGTGGAAGGAACGGCAACCTTGACGATTTTTGTTCCGCCAAAGTTAAGCGTAAGCGTGTTGCCTGCGCCGGGATTAGCGAGTTCGAGGGCTACCTGGTAGAGACCTTTAGGCGCGTTAAAGGTCCAGCTGGCGCTGGCGCTCGTATTCGTCCAGCCGCCGATATTCATTTTTTCTTCGTCTTTTCTCTCAGTCATCAGCCCGTCGGTCAGTGCCGCATCCTCAGGCAGAAGAGACACTTTGCCGTCTTTCGCTTTGATCAGCTTTCCGGCATCCGTGTGCACGCCACCGCTGCCTTCACGTGCTTTAGCAGGACTATCTAAGGTCAGCTTAACGACGGTAGCATGGCGGTCAGGCATTTCGCTGGGAAGGGCGACAACGATGCCCTCGCGATCGATTTGGATAACAGGCTGCAGTGCCGAGTGATCAAGGAACCTCGCAGCAACAGGTTTGTTGTCCAACGGAAGCACAATGCGTCCGTTGGTGGGTCGCTCAAAGATGATGAGATAAAGGTCGTTCCCGCGTTGGGTGATTCGCCCCCAGTTAAAGGGCTTAGTGAAAGGTCCGCCTTGTGTTTGTTTAATGGATTCACCGTTTACGTTCATCCATTTTCCAATTTCTGCTAGGCGCACGAGTGATTCAGCAGGAATTTCGCCTTCACCCGTTGGCCCAACATTCAGCAAGTAGTTACCACCTTTGGATGCACAATCTGCAAGATTTTGGATGAGTTTGGTGGCACTTTTCCAGTTTTGATCAACGGCGACATAGCCCCATGTGTCATTCATTGTCATGCATGACTCCCAGTAGACGCCTTTAGGGAATCCGTTAGCAGGTATATTTTGCTCAGGTGTACCATAGTCGCCCACACCTTTATTGCCGGAATAGCCAGCAGACATGCCTTGCATGCCCTTACGGGATTTGCCGACGCGATTATTAAGGATGGCATGCGGCGCAACCTTGCGGCACCACGCTTCCACATCCGCACCCATTTCAGTTGTATAACATGCCTCCCATTCGCCATCAAACCAAAGTAAGCCTGGATCAAAGCGGTCGGAAATTTCTTTGAGCTGTGGTTTTAAAAATTCGTTAACGTACTTTGGCATATCCGTCGGCCCTTCCGCCAAGTCATTGTAGCCGCGTCGTTGCCCATAGAGTGGATGGTGCCAGTCCATGATAGAGTGGTAGAGGCAGAAGCGTACGCCATGTCGCAAACAGGCTTCTTGGAGTGGCTTGAGAAGGTCTTTGCCATAGGGCGTTGCCGTCACGTCATGCTTGGTGATGGGCGAATCCCAAAGACAAAAGCCGTCATGATGTTTCGAAGTAATTACAATGTAATCAATACCTGCAGCTTTGGCGGCGCGCACCCATGCATCGGGGTCGTATTTAACAGGGTTAAATTTATCACGCGCTTCCATGTATTTGGAGAACTTCACTTTGTTGCCAGCCTGCTCGATGAGCCATTCGCCGGCACCGCCGACGCGTTTGCCGTCAACTTCACCTGCCCATTGACTGTAAATACCCCAGTGAATGAACATGCCGAAGCGTGCATCCGTAAACCATTTCATCCGCTGTTCTTTTTGTTCAGGCGTTTCCGTCTCCGTCCAACTTACCTGCGGGTAGTTATTGGGGTTAATGGAACTTGTTTGAGCGGTTTTTCCACCCCGTGTGTAAACAATCGAAAGTCCAATCATGCACAGTGCGATGAGTACTAGGGTGCGTGTTTTAGGCATAAAGAAAGAAGGTTATTAGGTAGTTCTAGTTACCCAAGCCAATCACCTGACGCCACTTGAAATTTCTCGGACAGGTGTTTATCTGCAGACTATGGCATCTACAACTGAGGTACTTTCTCGCTGCGTTGCGGGTCTTAATGCAACCGCGACAGTCTTACTGACTATCGGCTACCTGCGCATTCGCCGAGGTGATCGCTTAGGGCATGGTCGCGTCATGGCAGTAGCGTTCGTGGCATCAGCTATTTTCCTGGCAGTTTATTTGGCCTCCAAGGTTCACCTTTGGGTAGCACTGGGCCGGACAAATATCACTTACCAGCCTCTTGAAGGGTCGATTTGGGCTCAATTAACCGCGCTTTATTACCTCATCCTCATTCCGCACGTCTTATTGGCGATTGTCGTCACGCCATTTATTATTCGGGCAGTCTACCTAGCGCGCGCAGGAAGGTATGAAGAGCACAAAAAACTCACGCGCTGGGTATTTCCTGTTTGGTATTACGTCTCTGTGACTGGAGTGATTGTTTGGCTGTTTATGGAATATAGCGGCTCTTTGGCTAAGGTCGCACCAATCGTGCCTTAATCTTTAGGTTACCGCTCGACCTTCTCCGTCGCCTAATCCATAGTCGGAAGATTGATTTATGGACGAAACTCCATCGGCTAACACGCAAA
>DNHH01000059.1:4271-4549 GCA_003485955.1 Opitutia bacterium | reverse complement strand
ACGCAAACAGATCGCTTCCTCTTTTGGACAGCTTTTCTAATTCTTGTTGCTGCAGCCTTCATGCTCTATTCTTCGATTAAAGAAGAAGAGGAGAAGTTGGCGGGCTTGCATAAAGTTGAAAAAGACCGCGAGGCGGAGTTAGCGCTGGCGGAGAAGGCTCGCGATCAAGGAACACGATTTCTTGATCGTTTTTCGGGCGACCCCGAATTCGTCCGCGACCAAGCGCGCGAGCGATTGGGTTTAGCCTCGCAAGACGAGGTGGTTATTCGCGTTGAATT
>DNHH01000059.1:632-4067 GCA_003485955.1 Opitutia bacterium | reverse complement strand
TTCCTTGACCTCTACCCCCGCTAGCCGACCCTCTCGCTCCTTTTTTGACCCGGAGCCTTCACCCGACTCGGCGCGCTAGGCTCCTTTCCATTTGCCACCGTGCGGGGGTCTTGGCGTAATCCTGTGCAATGGCTAAGAGAAAACATGTAACCTGGGGTGGCCGGTTTGCTTCGGGTCCCAACGAGCTGATGCAGCGCTTCAGCGAGTCTGTCTCTTTTGATAAGCGGCTCGCCCCTTTTGATATTGCCGGATCAAAAGCACATTCAGCTATGTTGGCAAAGGTTGGTATCTTGAAGCCTTCAGAGCGGGTCGCGATTCATCGTGGGCTCGATGCGATTGCGCGTGAAGTTGCTGCTGGGAAATTCCGTTGGCGCACCGAACTCGAGGACGTGCACATGAATATTGAGCAGGCTTTAACGGCCCGTGTTCCGGCAGCGGCTAAATTGCATACCGCCCGCTCGAGGAATGATCAAATTGCCACCGACGTCCGGCTCTACATCAAGGCCGCGTGCGCCGAGGTGGACGATGCTTTACTCGAGGCTTTGCGCGTTATCGTTAAGTTGGCGCGTCAGCACGCCGATGTGCTGATCCCTGGCTACACGCACATGCAGCGGGCTCAACCCGTCTCTGTCGCGCACCATTTTCTCGCCTTTGCGGAGATGCTTGGTCGTGACCGCGCTCGTTTTGCCGCGGTTGCAGAATCCGCCAATTGGTGCCCGCTCGGATCTGGGGCTATTGCTGGCACCACGTTGCCAATTGATCGCGAATTTGCCGCGAAGCAATTAGGCTTCGTCGATGCAAAGGGTAAGCCGCGTGTAACGCGCAATTCCATGGATGCGGTCGCAGATCGTGATATTGCAACGGAGTTCACTTTTGCAGCGGCACTTTGCGCAACGCACCTTTCAAGGCTCGCGGAAGATTTAATTCTCTGGACGACAACGGAGTTCGGCTTTGCCCGCATTCCAGACGCCTTCTCGACTGGCTCATCGTTGATGCCACAAAAGCGTAATCCGGATTCGCTTGAACTCATGCGCGGTAAAGCAGCGCGGGTTCACGGATCACTCACGCATCTGTTGGGCCTGACCAAAGGTCTTCCGCTCACTTACAATCGTGACCTGCAGGACGACAAAGTTCCTCTGTTTGATGCCCATGACCAAATCGTATTGTCGCTTCAAGTGGCCAGCGGCACGCTTTCGGGAATGACCTTTAACCGTGCACGGTGTGCGGCAGCTGTGGCGGATCCTGCACTCCTTGCCACCGATTTAGCAGATTGGTTGGTATGCAAAGGTGTTCCTTTCCGTCATGCGCACCATGCGGTTGGCCGCTTGGTTGCCGTCGCCGAAAAATTGGGCAAACCCCTTAATCAAGTTTCCGATCACGCAGCGCTCGCTGCCGATCGTGCGTTCAAGGGTGACTGGCGTAAGGTCTTTGACCTTAAACGTGCGATGCAGGCTCGTGAAAAAACCGGGATGCCGGGTCCCCGTGCAGTTGCTGGTGCGATTGCGCGCTGGGAGCGCGAGTTGCGTTAAGCTGCAATGGAAGTCGGCTTCCTCCTAGCCGCATGCTTTGTCGCAAGTCTTTCACCGGGACCTGCCTCGCTCGCCACCCTAAGCACTGCCTTACGTTCAGGCGCCCGCCGTGCTTCCTGGCACACTTTGGGTTTGGCGACTGGCGAGGTGCCTATTTCCCTTGCCGCACTTCATGCTTCGAGCTGGCTTACGCACTCTCACCCAGAAGTCATGCGCATATTGGCTTGGGTCGGCGCAGCATGGTTTGCTTACACAGGATTGCTTCAATTGTTGTACCCTCGCGATTCTTTGAATGAAGAAGACGACCGTGTAGACGGTCGGTTGGCATTATTTACGCGCGGTTTTTTAGTTAACTTAACCAATCCCAAAACATTGCCCTGGATGCTGGTTATCATTCAGTCAGCGCATGTTCCGGTGGATGCACTCAGCGGACGCACCATCGCCATTTTTCTGCTTTGTACCGTTGGGGCTGAGGCGGTGGTGATGACCTTTTATGCATTCTTAGCAGGGTCCTTGCGCCCACGTTTAGCCGACCCTTCGGTTTCCAGAAATCTGGACCGCGTAACGGGGGTTATCTGGCTGATGTTATCCGGTGTAGCGGTAAACGCAGCCCTGCACTGAGTTTACTCTACAGACAGTCCGTGAGTTTCTAGAAAGGCTGTCACGGTCTGCGATAGGGAAGGTCGCATGGGTACGGGGATAGTCTTGGCGCCTTCGACAGCACAACTCAAGTAGCCCATCTTCCTTTGGGTATCGACGTGGATGTCGTGCGTCTCTGCCCAGCGCTGTAAACACGCTGCCGCCCGAGCCCACTCCGTCCATTCTTGATCTGCAGCCTTTGCAGCTTCCATTAAAGTCGAGAGAGGGGAGCCGTTGAGCAGTCGCAAGACAGCCTCCGCGTCTTCGTGGCCGATGACTTTCACAAGCGCGTCTGGGTTGCTCATGTTTTGTACCCCAAAACGGAACTCAACCAGCGTTCAGCCTCCGCCACCGTCCACCCTTTGCGTTTTGCATAGTCTTCAATTTGATCACGCTGCAACGTGTCGACGTCGAAGTAAATAGATCCCGGATGTCCGAAATAAAGACCCGAAACCGATGCTGCCGGATTCATGGCGTAAGATTCCGTTAGCGTGCAGCCGGTATTCTTGGCTGCATCCAACAGCTCCCAGATGAGTGCCTTCTCGGTGTGTTCAGGACAAGCTGGGTAGCCTGCGGCTGGACGTCGACCAGCGTAGGACTCGTCGATCAACTCATTAACGCTCAGTTTTTCGTCGGGTGCATAACCCCAAAGGCGCGTGCGTACCTCGCGATGTACCCATTCGGCACAACCTTCCGCAAGTCTATCGGCAATCGCTTGAATAAGAATTTCGCGGTAAGGATCTTTTTCTTTAAACGATTTCGCGTACGCATCAATTTCATGTCCGGCGGTAACCGCAAAGGCACCAATATGGTCGCCGGGTTGATCTGAAATAAGGTCAGCCAAAGAGCGCGAGCGGTCGGTGTTAGGTCTGACTGCTTGATCGCGCAGGAAATGGAACGACCCTAGGGGCGACGATTGCTCGGCATCTTTGAAGACACGGACGTCGTCGGCGATGCGGCGGGCGGGCCAGATGCCAACAGCACCGCGTAAATGTACCCGCTGATTGACGATAAGGTCCTCGAGCTCGAGGCGGGCATCGTCAAAAAGTTTACGTGCCTGTTCGCCGCATTGCTTGGAATTAAGAATTTGAGGGAAGGCACCTTTTAAGCCCCAAGTAATAAAGAACGGCGTCCAGTCGATGATTTCAGCAACCGCACGTGCATCAATGGAGTCGAAGACGGTTACGCCTGGTTTCAGCGGGGCACCGGGCTGCTTTCCTTTAGGGACAAGGGGTTTGGTACGAGCGACGGCCAGGGAGACGCTGGC
>DNHH01000059.1:0-378 GCA_003485955.1 Opitutia bacterium | reverse complement strand
GCGATGTAAGCATCGCGACGTTCGGGCGAGCCGAGGTCTGAACAGACAGCGGTGACAAGTGAGGCGTCAGCGACATGGACAACCGGTCCTGTATAGCGACCGGCAATTTTAATTGCGGTGTGCTCGCGGGACGTTGTTGCCCCGCCAATGAAAAGAGGTTTTTGAATGCCCGCACGACCAAGAGCATCAGCCACACTCATCATTTCTTCAAGCGAGGGCGTGATCAGCCCAGAGAGACCAATAAAATCTGCCGACGTTCGTTTGGCTTCTTCTACAATCTTTTCCGTCGGAACCATCACGCCTAAATCGATGACGTTGTAGTTATTGCAGGATAAAACCACACCCACGATATTTTTGCCAATGTCGTGAACATCGCCT
>DNHH01000088.1:6151-6704 GCA_003485955.1 Opitutia bacterium | reverse complement strand
CTAGGGTGACCTGCGAGAATTTCAGGATAAAACTTCTTCATCATGGCAACGCACGATGCCGATGGACCGACGACGACCTCGGCTCCCTTAAAGATATCGAGTGCTCGCAGCGCAGCTGTTCGAGCGACATCCCAATGCCCGGAGTTGAAAGATGGCTGGCCGCAACAGGTCTGGGCGTCACGAAATTCCACATCATGTCCCAGTCTTTTTAATACCTGTGCACTGGCCAAACCCACACGTGGTGTGAGTTGGTCAACGAAACAGGGAATAAAAAGTGAAACGCGCACGAAGGTTAATTAACGAAGGAAGGCTTCGTGCAAACCGCCGTCGACGGTAATCACTTGGCCGGTTGTCTTTGAAAGACGCCCGCTCACTAACAAGAAGTAAGCTTCAGCTTGGTCAGCAGGAGTAATGGGTGACTTAGTCAGTGTTCGATCTGCGTAGAACTGAGCAAGTTTACTCACTAGAGACTCCGTGGGTTCGTCAGGGGTATGTGCGACGTTATACTTGAGTAATGAACTTAAGACGCGGTCGCGCGGGAACATCGCCGAGC
>DNHH01000088.1:4951-5991 GCA_003485955.1 Opitutia bacterium | reverse complement strand
GGTCGCGCGGGAACATCGCCGAGCCTTGTACGACGGTAGCAGGAGCCACACCATTCACGCGCACCAATGGGGAAAGCTCCATAGCGAGTTCGCGGACTAAATGGTTAGCCGCAGCCTTGGAAGTGTCGTATGCAACGGTGCCTTTCTTCGGAACAACCGCATTGGCACTCGTGGTTAAGACGAGGTTGCCACGCAATCCTTGGTCGCGCCATGTCTTGAAAGCTTCATCACCAACGATGTAGCTACCTTTAACGTTAATAGCGAAAGTCATGTCCCACTTTTCATCAGGGATGTGACCCGTGTTATCACTCGAGACGATAACGCCAGCTGTTACGCAGATAGAGTCGAAGCCACCATAGGCGAGGGCAACTTGATCAAGCATGGCCCGCACCGATGCACGGTCCGTAATATTTGCGGCTAAGCCAATAGCTGGACCGCAGCCTGATATGCCAGAGCCAGCCACACCAATGCCATGTCCAACTTTGTCGGTAATTTCTTTGGCGGTAGCTTCGGCAGCGGTTGCGTTCAAATCGACGCACACAATATGTCCGCCGTCTTTGAGTAGCCGGTGTGCGGTCTCTTTACCGATACCTGATCCAGCACCGATTACCACGAAAACTTGGCGGGCGAGCTCTTTCTCAGGAGGCATACGACGTAACTTGGCTTCCTCTAAAGCCCAATATTCGATGTCGAAAGCTTCCTGGAGCGGGAGCGCGACGTATTCATCAATCGCTTCAGCCCCGCGCATCACTTCGACGGCGCAGTTGTAAAATTCAGCGGTAACGCGGGATTCTGATTTATCCTTACCCCATGCAATCATGCCAACCCCGGGGATGAGAACGACCGTTGGATTCGGGTCGCGCATCGCAGGTGATTCAGGCCGCTTACATGAGTCATAGTAAGCTTTGTAGTTAGCCCGGTAACGGTCGAGGGCTTCGGTAAGTTTCTTACGAAGGGTCGCATCGTCTTCGGACTGTGGATTCCAGTCTACATATAGTGGCTGGATTTTGGTGCGAAGGAAGTGGTCGGGACAGGAAGTC
>DNHH01000088.1:4009-4768 GCA_003485955.1 Opitutia bacterium | reverse complement strand
CGGGACAGGAAGTGCCTAGTCCGGCCAAACGGGCAGCGTCTTTGGAGTTTACGAAGCGCAAGATGGCTTCGTCTTCTTGTACAGTACCGATGAAACGTCGCTCTTTGGAGATTTGTCCACGGAGCCATGGAAGGATCGATGCAAGCACAGCATGGCGACGTCCAACTTCGAGCGATTGATACTTCTGACCGCCAAACGCTTTAGCGTGGCCTCCTTTAGCAACATACTTCGACTCGATATAGGCGGCTGCTTCTTCAATCAATTGAAGGGTTTGCTCGTAGCAGACCTTTTCGTCGTCGTGCCAGCTGATAAATCCATGTTGACCCATCATCACCGCTTTGACTTTGGGGTTTTCTTTGGCGATTTGCTGCATCGCTAAACCCAGCTCGAGGCCTGGACGCATCCAGGGAACATAGGCCATGCGATCACCGAATATTTCTTTAGTTATGCGCTGACAGTTCTTCGAAGCAGCGATGGAAATAATCGCATTAGGGTGCATGTGGTCGACATGCTTACCGGGAAGGTAGCTATGCAAGGGTGTATCAATCGATGTTGCCCGAGGGTTAAGATTGAACGTCGCATGACTGTACATGCCAATCATGTCGTCTTCGGCCTTTGACTTGAGGCCGTTGTCTTTGCGTCCTAGGTAGGTCGCTTGGAGGCCTATCAACTTTTCTTGATAAAGTGAGGAGAAGTTTTCGCGTGTACTCGTACGCAGATCGCCGCCTGATCCTTTAACCCAAAGAACTTCAACGGTCT
>DNHH01000088.1:2934-3841 GCA_003485955.1 Opitutia bacterium | reverse complement strand
AAAGAACTTCAACGGTCTTACCTGTCAGCGGATCCACTTCTTGAATCTTGGATGAAGTGTTTCCACCTCCTGTGTTCGTGATGCGCTGATCCGCACCAAGTTTGTTGGATCGATAAATCAAGCGCGCAACAGGATCGAGTTTAGCAACTTCGGCGTCGGACCAAAGGTGGGATACGTATTTATAGGATGACATGTGGTTTAGGTAAGTGGTTAAGCTTTGGAGGAAGTGCGTATGGGCTTGAGGAGCTTCTTAAATCGCAGACGAGCTTCCTGCCATTGCTTGGCGGTTTTTGCCTGAGGCTTAAAGGTGTCCGATTTAAAGGAGGCACACACAACCTTACGGATTCCGGACAGGCCTTTCACCTTACCTAAGGCAGAGGCTTGGATAAGTAAGTTGCCTGCAGCAGTCGCTTCCGTCGGTCCTGCGACAACGGTGCGACCTAGCGCATCAGCGGTGGCCTGATTAAGTAAGGTGTTCTTGGCACCGCCTCCAACGACGTGCAGGGTTTTAATCGTCCGACCAGTCAGTGTCTCGATGGTGTTAAGCTGTTCGTTATACAGCAGGGCAAGTGACTCTAAAATACAGCGTGCAATCGCGCCGGGAGTCGTGGGAATAGGTTGATGGCTCTCGCGACAGAAGTTTTGAACTTTACGAACCATATCACCCGGAGCTGCAAAGCGAGCATCGTCGGGACGAATCAACGAACGGAGTGCGGGAGCTTTCTCAGCTAACTTAGCGATAACACTGTAATCCGTAGGACCTTTGGTTAACTCCCAATGCCTGCGACATTCCTGTAAGATCCATAAACCCACCAATACTTTAAGGAAGCGCGTGGTCCCACCGAAGCCAGCTTCGTTCGTAAGATTTGCCTCGAGAACTTCGTCGGTGATAAGTGGCTTTGGAAGT
>DNHH01000088.1:549-2762 GCA_003485955.1 Opitutia bacterium | reverse complement strand
TGATAAGTGGCTTTGGAAGTTCAACGCCAAGCAAAGACCAAGTGCCCGACGAAAGGTAAGCCCACTGGTTACCTGGCCCAGCAGGCACAGCTGCAACCGCACAACCCGTATCGTGAGAGCATGAAGCGATAACTTTGGTTCCTTCAAGACCTTCAACACCCTTTAGCTTTCCAAGCTTAGTACCTGAAGCGACGACCGTCGGGAAAAGCTTCCGGGGTAACTTAAGCTCATGGATGAGCTTGGACGACCAAGCCTTCTTCTGCGGATTCCAAAGTTGAGTGGTGCTCGCAAGCGAAACTTCGGCACGTGCTACGCCTGAAAGGAGCCAATTAAAGTAATCACCGATATTCAGGAAACGTTGCGCAACTTTGATTAACTCAGGCCGAGACTGGGTATCGTCCACAAGCTGATAGAGCGTGTTGATACCCATAAACATGACACCGGTCTCTGCAAAAATTGCCTTAGCGCTCAACTTACGCAGAGTTGCCGGAAACGTCTTCGTAGTCCGTGGGTCGCGGTACTGGAAAGGCTGCGAGATGAGGGGTTCATCGTCTCTACATAAAACGTAATCAATACCCCAAGAGTCGCAGCTGATGCCAGCGACTTTTATCTTCCGAGCGGCGATGAGGCGTAATCCATGAAGAATTTCGCCATGAAACCCGACAACGTTCCATCGCAACGTACCATTCATCTCTGTCGATCCTGTCGGAAAGCGATGCACGACTTCCATCGTCAGCTTGCCGGCACGGAGCTTACCCAGAATCACGCGTCCGGATTCAGCCCCAAGGTCTACAGAGATTAGATACATCTGTTGAATTAGAGATTAAGCATTTTCTGACGGTAGTGCTCGTCAGGTCGGCCCGCAATGCGTTCGACTTGCTCGGTAGTCATAAAGTTCGGTCCACCTAATAAGGCCGCTCCGTAGAATATCTCCGCTGCCTTTTCGGCCATGAGCAGTGAGGCCATAACGGCATTCGGATTGGATCCTACGGCGATGATGCCATGGCTCTTCAGGAGAATAACGCGTGGTGGGCGACCTGTGCGCTTCACAAATGCGATTGTTTCACGTCGAACGGCTTGCGCGAGTACGAGACCTGGGTCGCAGTAGGGGACGAATACAGACTCATTACCGCAGCAGACGACTTCGTCAGGGAAGGTACGGCGGCGGGCAAACTCTTCGGCACGATCCGAACAGAGAATGCGATTCACGGCGAGCGCATGGCAATGCCCGACGGTATTCACCCCGGGCAAACTCAGAAGCCAGGCATGAAAGAGGGCTTCAACCGAAGGCTTTTTATCCGTTTCGTTCACGCGTGCATCGAGCAGCGCCTGGTCGACTTGGGCATCTGTCAAATCCGTGCGATCGAGCATCGGGAGCAGTTTGTCGAAACGGCATTCGGCCAAACCCCCTTCAGTCAATGAACCGAGATTCGAGCCAGAAGCCTTAACCAAGAAGGTTTGATCCGATAAACGCATCGATGTGTTACCCTCACCGAGAATCGCCATGCGGCGATCATCTCTTCCGACTTCGTGAGAAAGACGAAGTAACTCAGTGATAACTTGGGTTCGGTTGGACATAAAATTAGACGGTGCCGCAAATAGCGACTTCGAGACCGAGCTCGCGGAAGGCCGCAGCCTTGGCGGCTAATCCTTGAACAGCCGTAGCCTTGCTCGGCGCATATACGACTTGGATGTGATTGGATTTATGTCGTGCCATCATCTGGTCGCGATCCACTCCCTGGAGAACCACATGCATAATAGGCCACTGCGAGGTCGTTTGCTGCCAGCGATCTTCGGTCTCTTCTTTCGGCAAGGTGACAACTTCACCAATGCCAGTGTCGTACTTCAATTTACCATCTTCGACGAAGACGCGTGACCAGACAATCCAACCTGGCTTCGAGATACCTTTGACTGTGCCACCACCGAGACGGAAGTACATCGCGGGCTGACGCTCGGATGTGGTACCACGGAAACCGCCAATAAAGTGAGCGGGAGGTGCTGCACCCGAAATCAGGAATACCCAAACATAGGCATCCAACTGTCGATTGCCGGACTTACCCTTGTAATGGCGGCCCCATCGCAAGTCGTGCAGCGTGTTTTCTGGCTCGTAGCCTAATTCATTCCACAAGCGATAGGTAACCAGACCATCGAGGCCGGCGCATTCATCTACTTCATTGAAGTGAGGGAGCGCCTCACCTTCGAAGAGAACTTTT
>DNHH01000088.1:0-356 GCA_003485955.1 Opitutia bacterium | reverse complement strand
TCTTCTCGTGACGTACGGGAGGACGCTCGCGGTTGTTGAGTAAGCCTTCGACAAGGTCGGAGGCAGGTGCGAGGTCTTTAAGACCTTGTTGATATTGAATCCCAATCGTCGCACAGCCGAACTCGTCAGCGATACGGATAGAAGCGATATACATCTTTAACTGCTCAAGGGTCTGACGTTTAGTCAGCTCAGTCTTTTCATTTTTACCCCAGGCAAATTTCATACCCTTACGCTCAAGCCAGCGAAGCGCTGCGGTCGCTTCGGCATTCGAAACGGTGAGCATCTTGGCATAGAGCGAAGATTGACTCAGGCGTCTCTTATACAATCCGGTCGGCTGAAGCATCTCATCGGGAATG
>DNHH01000029.1:4762-7564 GCA_003485955.1 Opitutia bacterium | reverse complement strand
TAAGGTATCACCACCCCATCGCACGGACCAACGCATCTTTTCGACTTCCTCCTCGATGGAAGAAGCGACCGCTGAGTTACCGATGTTTGTATTAATCTTAACGAGAAAATTCCTCCCAATAGCCATCGGCTCCAATTCAGGGTGGTTAATATTGGCGGGAATAATTGCGCGACCCCTAGCAACTTCATCACGAACGAATTCCGGTGTAATCACTTTAGGAATCGCAGCGCCCTGAGACTGACCGGGGTGCTGGAATCCTAGGTGACTACGGCCAACCTTCGTCGTGTCTGCAACCTGCTTGAGGAGAAGATTCTCCCGAATGGCGATATACTCCATCTCGGGTGTAATGATTCCTTGGCGGGCATAGGCTAATTGGGTCGGACGACAGCCTGGCTTACCTCTTAAGACTTGTCGTTGACTGCGGTCAAAATGGACAAGGCGCGTACGGCTTTCTGCACGGGTCGCCGTTTCAGCATGCTTAGCTGATAAATAGCCATCATCAATCGGTTTGGTGGCGCGACCGGGAATGACTTCCACATCGCCTCTCTCCAGGATCCACTGAGAACGGATAAAGGGTAATCCCTTTTCGACGTCGCCGTGGAAATCTGCATCACCCCATGCACCCGAGGTATCATAAATACGTACGGATTCGTTCGGCAGAAGCGTGCCATCGGTTTTGCGCGTAGGGTCAAGGGTGACTTCGCGCATCGCTACGCGTATATCAGGCCGTGAGCCTTCGACGTATACACGTCGAGACTTAGGGAAAGAAGTAGGTTTGTTGTCGTTGACCATGGTAAAAGGAATAAAAGTACGCACGTAACGCGTACCTGGGATGTGGCTGAAGGGTTCACTTCCTACGGCGCGGTTGCGCATCAGGTACGGAGGGTTCGCGGGGAAAGCCCCAGCATCTCAGTCCTACTAACCTTAGGACTCCCCTGTGCTGCCTTCGAAGGAACAAGTGCATTAAGGGGGTGAATTCGGGGCATGCAAGGTCAAGGTGTTGAGTATTCCGTCTTCCCCGCCTACCATCCTTACATAGGCTAACCGCACACATATGGCTTTGCTTGAAATTGTCGCCTACTCCTACGCCTCGGCCAAAGCGGCTGCCCTGGGCGGCGCCGACCGGATTGAACTCTGCGAGAACACCGCCGAAGGCGGAACAACCCCAAGCTTTGGCACTATTGAAGCCGTACGAAAAATCGAGGGAGTGAAACTGCACGTCATGATCCGGCCACGTGGCGGCGACTTTCTGTATGATAAGGATGAATTTTCCATCATGCTACGTGATACGGAAGTCGCCAGGAAAGCAGGCGCAGATGGAATCGTCATCGGTATTCTCAAATCAGATGCAACGGTCGACGTCGAACGCTGCCGGCAACTTGTCGAAGCTGCTGGCAGCATGAATGTAACCTTCCATCGTGCCTTTGATTGGGCCATTCGTCCACTCGAGGCACTAGAGGACATTCTTAAAGCCGGCTGTAATCGCATTCTTACCTCTGGACAAAAACCTAACGCACTCGCGGGTGCTAAGCGCATCGCTGAACTCGTCAAAGCGTCGCACGGACGACTCACCATCTTAGCAGGCGGCGGAGTTAATGAAACGAATGTCTCAGAAATCATTCGTTTAACTGGCGTCACCGAAGTTCACGGATCCATGCGCGGTATACAACAAAGCCGGATGGAAGTCCGCCCTCCAGATGTATCCCTCGGTGCATCACCCGATTGGTCCGCCGATGCAATCCCTGTCGCCGACACCAACCGCGTTCGCGCTGTACGCAACGCTCTCAATAAAGCCTGATGCGCTTCCTTATCTATTGTCTGACTTGGATGACGCTAACCTGTTCAGCGCAAATGCTGAATGGCGAATGGCTTTACCGCCCAACTGAAGCGCTTTCGGGTACCGAAAACCCCTGGAAACCCATAGACCGTGGAGCCGTTGAACGCGGAAGCTTCTCTATCTATCGACAACTCATCCTTGAAGGCCTGCCAGACCCCTATCGAGATGCGAACGAAAAAAATGCTACCTGGATAGATGATAAAACTGATTGGGATGTCGGCGTCTTGTTTGATGTTTCCGCCGCACATCGTGACAAAAAACACGTCGAGCTTGTCTTCGATAGCTTAGATACTTTTGCGGAAGTATACCTAAACGAAAAACAAATCCTTGAAGCGGAAAATTCATTCCGCACATGGATTGTGCCGATTGAAAGCACGCTAAAATCAGGGAAGAACGAGCTTCTTATTCGTTTGCTTTCACCTGGCAGAGAAAGCCTTGCTCGTTATGTACGACTTCCGGCCGAGTTACCTGAAAACGCACGTGTAACCGCCCGCAAGGTGCAGATGCAGTTCGGGTGGGACTTTGCCCCACGTTTACTCGGCGCTGGCCTACGTTTCCCAGTATTACAGTCATGGAACGATGTCATTGTCCGGTCGAGCTGTGTGGTAAGTGCCGAACGCCCCAAACTTATTCTAGGTGAGTCTGTCACCTGTGAATCTGCCGCCATGCAACTAGAGGCATGGGTCGAAGCAGACCGCGAAATGGAAATTGAACTCTCGGTGTCATCACTCGGGACACAGGGCAGTCAAAAGTTTAAGCTAAACAAAGGACTACAAAAGGTCACCCTGCCCTTCACGGTTAAAAACCCAGCCCTTTGGTGGACCAACGGACAAGGTGCACAAGCTTTGCATACAGCTGAATGGACAGTTTCGCTCCCGACAGAAAAGTTCTCAGGAAAGTGCACGTACGGAGTGCGCGATTTTGAACTTATCCGTGAAAAAGACGGCCGTGGTGAGTCGTTCCGC
>DNHH01000029.1:2368-4594 GCA_003485955.1 Opitutia bacterium | reverse complement strand
GGCCGTGGTGAGTCGTTCCGCTTTAAGCTAAACGGCAAAGATTTATTTGCACGTGGAGCCAACCTTGTACCCGCAAGTGCAATCGACCCACTGAATACAGATGATACCCAGGTGCTCTTATTGGCACGTGAAGCAGGTATGAACTGTCTACGTGTATGGGGCGGAGGTCATTACGCATCCGATCGCACACTCGAACTTTGTGACAAATATGGCATTTTGATTTGGCAAGACCTCCCCTTTGGTTGCGGACTTTATCCATGGGATGAACCTTTTCTCGCCAACGTAGAAGCCGAAGTTGCCGATCAAGCTCGTCGATTGCGTGGACACGTCTCGCTCGCGCTGTGGTGTGGTAACAATGAATGCGACGAAGGCTGGTGGAATTGGGGCTGGTCCAGCATACCCAGCATTGAGAAAGTCAGCGATAAAGTGCGTAAAGGTTATGAAACACTTTTTGAAAAAAGGATCCCGCAAGCACTCAAGATAAACGATCCTGGTCGCCCCTACATCAGCACATCTCCACGACATGGTGGAGGACGGGTCGCCGCATACAATGAAGGTGATTTACATGACTGGGGTCTCTGGCATGGCCGCGAACCCTTCTCACGAGCGCCAAGCAAAACCGGCCGCTTTGTCAGCGAGTTCGGCTTCCAGTCATTCCCTGCACCCTCGACACTCACGGAATGGATTGCATCGCAAGATCGCAATGATCCTCGTTTTGCAAATCACCAAAAACAACCCGTCGCTTACGAGTTAATTGGACAATACATGGGCATGGAAGGCTTGCGAACCGTGAAGCCTGAGCAATTTGCCTACGCTACCCGCTGGTTGCAGGCAGAAGCTTTACGAACGCACATCAGTGCACACCGACTCGACCCTGATTGTGCTGGTTCACTTATCTGGCAAATGAATGATCCATGGCCGGGTATCAGCTGGTCGCTGGTTGATTTCAACGGCGTACCCAAACCTGCCTACTTTGCCGTCAAGCGAGCTTTCGCCAATGAAGCTGTCGATTTAGCGTTCGTAGATGACCGCGTCATCGCCAAGACAATCGGGAATGCGAAAGGAATTCGCCTCGCACTCTTAGATATCGATGGAAAGATTTTGTTTGAGGCCAGTCAGAACCAACAGACCGAGACCCATCTCAGCGCTTCAATCGGCGCATGCTATGCCTTAGCAGAATCAGGTCCGCATCGTATCATCCGCGCAATCCCCGCCCTATTTCGCCCAGCCAACGCCAACGTAGGCGCGTCCCAATACACCCTGACGGCACGCAAAGGTTCTAAAGATATATCCGGCATGACAGAGGTAACCGTAGAAGCACAAGGTGTTGTTATCGGAATTTCTTTCGAACCAACCGCGCCCTTTGCCTACCCCTCGGATGGACTCTTTGATTTACTTCCTGGCGAAAAACAAATTGTGCGCCTGCGCTTACGCGACCCAAAGCGCGATTGGCGTGAAAGCTTCAAAGTCATGTCATGGCATGATTTAGTTGTCGGCTGGGGACCCCTTAAAGCTTCCGAACGCTAATACTAAGATGTATCGCACTATATTCTACCTATTGCTCTGCACCTTCATTCATGGCGCAGAAAGTCCCACAAATATCCTTATCATCGTCACCGATGATCTGCGTCCTGACTGCCTAACCCTAACTGGCGCGAAAACTGCACGGTTACCGAATCTAGAGCAGCTCGCCATCCGTTCATGCATATTCACCAAAGCTTCGCTCCAGGGCTCAACGTATCCCGCTGTGTGCGTCGCCAGCCGCGCGATGCTCTTAACGGGCAGTGGCGTTGCACGATTGCCCGCTGATAATAAACAGATTCGCGCTGTTGATTTTTCGTCCACCCTTCCGCGAACCTTTCATGCCTTAGGTTACACCACCTTCCATACTGGTAAAAACGAATCCCGTCCGATCAATCTCTATACTGAGTTCCAAAAGTCTCAGACTCTTCCACGTTCCGTTGAAACAGAAGTTAAACACGGAGCAGACACTGCCGCATTTATCTCAAGACACACCGATAAGCCGTGGATGGCTTATGTAGAATTTGCACTTCCACACGACCCACAGAACGCACCGCAATCATTCTATGAACGATTTAAGTCGTCGGATATGGAAGACCCTATCGACTTTCGACCTGAGCATGCATTCAACAATGGTGAACTTAAAGTCCGCGATGAATTAACTCTACCTCGTCCACTCACCCTCGATTCAGTTAAAAGTAAACG
>DNHH01000029.1:846-2238 GCA_003485955.1 Opitutia bacterium | reverse complement strand
CAATGGTGAACTTAAAGTTCGCGATGAATTAACTCTACCCCGTCCACTTACCCTCGATTCGGTTAAAAGTAAACGGGCACGTTATTGGGCATCGGCCGCCTGGATGGATCAACAGTTGGGCGTTATTTTATCTGCACTGAAGAACAGCGGACAAGAAAATCGCACATTGATTATCTTTATCGGGGATAACGGGTTGTCCCTCGGTGATCACGGCCTACTCGGAAAACAAAATTTGTATGCTTTTGGCGGCATGCACATCCCATTTCTCATGGCGGGACCGGGTATCAAACCACAAAAAAGTGAGGCATTAGCGCAAGTGCATGACATTTTCCCAACGGTCGCGGATGCAGCGAAATGCCCAAACAACTTAACTCAGGGTGTTGAGGGCTTAAGCCTTTTACCGGTGGCGCAAGGTACACAAAGCCAACTCACTCGTACCTATGCATTCTCGCGCTATCGCAACGTACAGTTCTCCGTCACAGATGGACATTGGAAGCTCATCCATTACCCCGAAGTCAACATCACGCAGTTGTTCAATCTACAGGCAGATCCAACTGAACTTCGTAATCTGGCCGATGAATCTTCCGCAAAGACGACACGTGCTGTTCTCGAAGCTGAGTTAGTGCGCTGGCGTACTTCCCTTTAAGGCATAAAGGAGCCCCGCCACTCGGCGGGGCTCCGGATCCCTAACATCGAACAACGTGTCAATTAAGACCGATTGGCCGAAAGTTGTGTTTTGAGGAACTCGACGGAACGGCGAACATTGGTGTCCACTTCCATCTGATTACCCACTGTCTTACGTGCATGAATGACCGTACCATGGTCACGTCCGCCATAAGCTTGACCGATGGCGACGAGCGAAAGACCGGTAAGTTGAGTTGAAAGGTACATCGCGACCTGACGTGGGAAGGCAATGTTCTGCATGCGACGCTTTGAGGTCATGTCTGAAAGCTGGATGCGATAGTGCTCAGCCACGCAGCGCTGAATGATTTCAACGGTCAATGTATGGCTTGCTTCCTCAACCAAGATATCATGCAACAGGCGCTCGACGGCAGGAATATCAAGGACGCGCTTAGCTGGGCTCATGCGCATATAACCTTCGATACGGGTGATGGCACCCTCGAGATTACGCACATTGCGAGCAATTCGGCTGCCGATGAACTCAGCAAGCTCCGAAGGGAGATCGATACCACGGTCCTGCGCCTTGCGACGAAGGATAGCGATACGGGTCTCGAGGCCGGGAGCAGAAATGGATGCAACCATGCCCCATTGGAAACGTGAAACGAGGCGCTCCTGGAGTTTAGCGATCTCGCTCGCCGGGCGGTCACTCGTGAGCACGACCTGCTTGTGGCTATTGTGCAGCTCGTTGAAGGTATGGAAGAACTCTTCTTG
>DNHH01000029.1:0-651 GCA_003485955.1 Opitutia bacterium | reverse complement strand
TCCTTACCAGCCAAAAACTGGATATCATCAATCAAAAGCAAATCGAGTTCGCGGTAACGACGGCGAAACTGAGCGACACTGTTCGTTTGGAGTCCTTGAATGAACTCGTTGGTGAAGGTTTCCGAAGTCACGTAAGCAATGCGCGCGGAAGGGTTACGTGCGAACAGGCTATGTGCGATGGCGTGCATCAAATGCGTCTTACCGAGACCGGTCGGACCATAAATGAAGAGCGGGTTATAATTGTAACCTGGTTCTTTGGCGACAGCGAGCGAAGCGCCGTGGGCCATTTCATTCTCTGTGCCGACAATGAAGTTATCGAAGTTATTGTTAGCCTTAATCGCGGGTGGCTTGGTTGCGGTACTGGCACGGCTACGTGTCGGCGCAGGTGCAGGAGTATCCGACACCTCTCGGCTTACGGTTGGTGCTATCAGTCGATAGGACATTGTGCGTCCTGCTGCTAAAGTGACCTGGTGGCGCAAGAGATCGCCAAAATTATTGTTCACCCATGCTTCGGCTAAAACTGAAGGAGCTTCGAGGACGAGTACGTCGCCACTAATTTCAGTCGCAGAAATATTTGAGAACCAGCTGTCGAAATCATTCTGAGAGACAACCGCGCGGATTTCGTTCCGGACGGATTCCCAGAGAGTTGAA
>DNHH01000042.1:13993-15847 GCA_003485955.1 Opitutia bacterium | reverse complement strand
CGGACAGAAAGACCGGTTACTCGTTTTAGAAAAAAACGGTACCGTACAACTCATCACTGGCCTCGAGGAAAAGAAACCCGTAAAGCGAATCTTTTTCGACTTAACCCAGCCACGTGATGGAAAATTTGAGAGTGGCGGTGAGTGTGGTCTGCTAGGACTTGCTCTCCACCCACGCTTTGAAATGAACCGTGAAGTCTACGTTTACTACAGTCTCAAGATTAAAGGTAAATTACATCAACGCGTTTCACGTTTCAGAACGAGTGCCGCAGACCCATGGCTCGTTGATACGGCAAGCGAGCAACCACTCATCAGTCAAATTGACCCCGCAAGCAATCACAACGGGGGCGATGTACATTTCGGTCCTGACGGTTACCTCTATTTCTCCTGTGGTGACGGTGGTGCAGCTAACGATGCCTTTGATCACGGCGGGCACATCGACAAGGGATTCTTCGCAGCTATTTTTCGAATTGATGTCGACCGGCGTCCTGGAAATCGACAGCCCAACCCAGACATAGCCATTCATACCGATACAAAAGGCGAAGCACTCTATGCCATTCCCGCCGATAACCCTTTCACACGAACAACCAAGCACCGCGGCATGCCAGTCGATGTCGCAAAGCTACGCACTGAAACTTGGGCCACAGGACTACGCAATGCATGGCGGTTCGCTTACGATGCTGAGTCTCGTACCTGGATGACAGGCGATGTTGGGCAAAATCTCTTCGAAGAAGTCGATGTTCTTGAAGCTGGTAAAGACTACGGATGGCCTGTGCGCGAGGGTCAAAAGGCCTTTGGCAAGGCCACACTCATCTCAGGACTCACCGAGCCACTCTGTGACTACGAGCACAAATTAGGTAGCTCCGTAACGGGCGGCGTCATCTATCGAGGCAAAGCCCTACCAGAACTTATCGGTTCTTATATCTTTGGAGACTTCTCCAGTGGACGTATCTTTTCGGTCAACCCTCGGCGCGCTAACTCGTTTACGACCATCGCCAAAGAGCCCAATAGCGTTGTCAGCTTCGGGATAAATCCAGCCGACGACGAACTGCTCATTTGTAATATGAGCTCAGGCAAAGTGCTAAAGTTAACCCGCTAAGGCTTACTTTACAGGCACACCCCAAACTTCGACTTCGACGTAATCATTCGATGGCGTCGAGGAATTACCGTTTGAGTAAAGACGGACGTAACGCCCTTTGACGCCTTTGGCGGCAATAACTTTGCCCTCATGGCTCTCAATGTAGCAGAGATCAGTACCTTTACCAAAGCCGAGTTTGTCGCCGTCATCATTATTAAAAATCGTCGTCACGCCGGACTTAAAGGTGGCGTCGTCTGAAACCTGAACAGCCACCGCAAGGTAAACGCGACGTTCACGGTGGAAGTGCCAAATCGCGACTGCATCAATCGTAGCGGATGCGCCCAAATCAATCTGCGCCCACTGGATACCGCGCGGCAACTCGACTTCGAATCCTTCATCCCCTGCCTTATCACCATCGGTCACATAAGAAATGTCACCGGAGGCAGTATCGCGCGCACTTGTGGTGACAGCTTTTCCTAATGCGAGATTTTTGGCTCCAACAGGCACCGTTGGCAGCACGCGAGGCCCGACACGAACTGGCTCCAGATTGCTAACTTTAATCGGCTTTGGCGTTCCCGCCACTGCAGGCTTAGGCAACTCAAGTGGCAGGGGCTGCACAGCGTCTGCGGCATTAACCAAAATACTAACCAAAGAAAGGAATACAATGAGTCGCATAGGTATACCTTTAATGAACACGCTTCTCAGGAACAAGTTCCTAAAATTATGCCTGGGGAGGCAAAAGACGCACCCGGCGATGTTTTTGCGGGAAACGCAAGGTG
>DNHH01000042.1:12064-13776 GCA_003485955.1 Opitutia bacterium | reverse complement strand
TTCCAGGCGCACTGGCGACATCCACCCGTCCGCCATGTGCCCGTAAAATTCGTAAGACAATCAACAAGCCGAGGCCATTACCATCGGCCTTTGTCGTATAGTAAGCATCAAAAACCCTCGTGAGCTTATCCGCAGAAATGCCCACACCTGTATCGGCAACTTCTAAAACAACCCATTCGTCATCCGACCGCGCACGCACGGTGATTTGCCCGCCTCGATCCATGGCTTCCAGGGCATTCTTAATAACATTAAATAAGGCCTGTTTAACTTGGCCATGATCGGCCAAAACTAGTGGAAGTTCATCAGCTACTTCGACTACGGCACGAACGCCAAGCTCTGCCATCTGGTCTTTCAGCAAAGCCAGCGCTCCGGCGACAACTTCTAAAAGCTGGGTGTCGGCTAAATCAGGGACAGCAGGACGGACTGCTCCCAAAAAGTTACGGACGATTCCGTCGAGTCGACGCACCTCAGATTCAACGATGTCGATGGATTCATCTACCTTTGTTCCGGCCGAACCAAGGTCCGCGAGACGACGACGTAAAAGTTGGAGATGAATACCAATCGCATTGAGCGGATTACCAATTTCATGGGCCACCCCAGCTGCTAAATTCATAATCGAATCAATACGCTCGCTCTCGACACGATCCTCTGTCTGCACGCGCTCGGTCGAAACATCCGCAATTACCGCCACACGTAAAGACGAGCCAGCCGAAGGGCCTTCAACCAACGAAAGGTGTACGCGCAAGATGCGCGTTTCAGGATAATTGACCTCCATCTCGCGGGTCTGGGCTGTAGTGCCATCTGTTAACTCGAGAGCTGTTGCAAGATCTGGGGGGAAGCGAACAGCTTCACCCGCAGCTAACGCTTCTGCAGAGATCCCGACCAGAGACGCTGCCGCCGCATTGGCGTAGGCTACGCGACCATCTGACTCTAAAACCAACACACCCTCGCGCAAGGTATCCAAAACCGTCTCCATTAAGTTGCGCTCGCGATCGAGCCTGCGTGCAAGAATAGCGAGGTTCTTAGGATCAAGGTCATCGGCTCGACCAAGCAAGCGATCAAACCGACCCTGTCGACGACGTGGATTCATCGTGCAGAGACTCTCTTAGCGAGAGATTGGATAAGTTTACGGGCAACATCTACCTTAAGAGCCGGACCGATAACTTCACGCGTCCCATCACGTCCTAAGAGAGTGAGTGTATTGGTTTCCGATCCAAATGCCCCGCCAAGACCTGCCACGGAATTCGCCGCAATCCAATCAATGCCTTTAGATTCAAGTTTCCGACGAGCGTGTTCCTCAACCTTCTCCGTCTCCGCAGCAAAACCTACCAGTAGTTGGTTATCACGCTTCTGTGCTGCCATGCCTGCTAAAATGTCTGGGCAGGCCTCCAGCTCCAGGGTGAGCCCACCAGTATCTCTTTTCAATTTTTGCGCTAAGCGTTTTTTGGGACGCCAGTCACTGACAGCTGCAGTCGCGATGAATACATCGGCTGGGCCAAAAAGGGCTTCAACTTGTCGATACATCTCCTCGGCCGTCACCACGGGATAAAGTAGAGCGCCCTTGGGCTCAGGCAAGGTCACCGGCCCTGCTACTAAATCTACCGTCCAACCAAACTCAACCGCAGCAGCAGCAATCGCAAAGCCCATCTTACCCGTTGAAGGATTGCTAAGAAATCTCACTGGATCGAGGAACTCTCGAGTCGGGCCAGCCG
>DNHH01000042.1:9652-11885 GCA_003485955.1 Opitutia bacterium | reverse complement strand
GTCGGGCCAGCCGTGATGAGACAACGAATAGACACGTTCTGGCTATTCAAATAGGGAATACGCAAAGGTGAAAGGGCAAAGACACTCGAAAAGACTAAAGTCTAAGTTCGGTTACCTAAATCCTCAAAAATGTTGCTTTAGCCTTCGTCCTATTCGCTTTAATCTCGAACCATGAAACGGCTTATCCTTGCCACGGGCAATGCCCACAAAGCCGAAGAATTCGCTCGAATGTTTACTCAAGCTGGCTTGCCCTGCGAAGTTGCCAGTGCGCGCAGTGTTGGCGGCATGCCGATAGTTGAAGAAATTTCGGGTACATTTTCAGGTAATGCCCGTCTCAAAGCCAACGCACTCAAACTGCTCGCGCCACCAGGCACCTGGGTGTTGGCCGACGATAGTGGATTATCCTGCGACGCCCTTGGCGGCGCTCCTGGGGTCGACTCCGCAATCTACGCAGGCCCGCGAGCGACCGACGCAGAGAACCGGACCAAGCTTCTCGGTGCGCTCGCTGGGGTGCCTTCAGCGCGACGCACCGCACGCTTTACCTGCCACCTTGTTTTACTTGGACCTAACCACGAAGAAGCTGAGTTCACGGGACACTGCGAAGGCTCTATCCTCGAGGCAGAGCACGGATCGGGCGGCTTTGGTTATGATAACCTTTTCGTACCCGCGGGGTATACCCAAACCTTTGGCGAACTCCCTGCGGCGACCAAAGACGAACTAAGCCATCGAGCGAAAGCATTTGCTGCTCTCGCGACTTGGTTGCGGCTAGCCTAAGATTTTTAGAAAAAGAGTGCCTCGCCCAAGGCGACCTCTGGACTAAGGAAAGGAACTGCCAAAGCAAAAGCTTGGTGCGATGTTGCGTAATCGAGTGCGACCGAAGCTCGCGTGCCATGCTCGGCATGTTCCCAGGCGAAATGGTTGCCGTTGTCATACATCCATTCGACGGCGATGCAGGAATTTTCCTTACACGTATTCGTCACCGTAAATTTAGCTGTCAGTGGTAACGTTGCGACTGTTGAACAAGCGCGCAGGCTTTTTTCCATCCATGCAATCAAACCGAGCGCTTCTCCGCGAAACCCGGTTCCATGTGAAACGGTGACATTTTTTAAGCCACGTACAAGGTCGGCAGGACTGTGGCTGCTTAAAAATTGTCCAAGGGCTTGGCGGACTGGCAAACAGCGGGCAACCGAAAGGTCGCGCACCGATTCTGTACGCGGCCACTTTAAATCAAAGAAGTTATCACCTTCAATCGAGCGATCTGCGACGACACGCGTGAAGCGCGGAGCCAATGCCAACCAGGGATTCAGCAAAGCACCGTCGACCTTGTGACACCAAAGGTAGGCTGGAAGGTCAGCTTCAAGCCATGTCGAAACAAGCGACTGCAGTTGTAAGGTATGTGAACCGTGGGCGAGGAGAAGTGCCTCGCAGCAACGTTTATCACGACGGCTAAAATCAAGGAAGCAGGCAACGTGCGCTTTGGCCTCTGGAGGCAATGCATCTTGGGCAGCTGGACGCTGTGCCAGCACGACCAAGCGACAGGGATAGCGTCGCGCAAAAGACTGAGCTTGTTCGAACAGTGCGGCAGCTTCTTCAGGCCCAACCTTCTCACCGAGCATTAATACTAAATTCATTTGCGAGGCGCGCACGGCCTGTTCGCCTTCCGCCGCCCAAGCATGAGCCAATGCACCCAGTGCTTCGTTCACCCGTACAGGAGAACCAGGCAAGGCGGCAAGAATGTCGGAGGCCATAGGGATCAGCGGCCGGCGTTACGCCAAGCGTGACCATGAGGAGCTAACAACGCATCTCCGGCAGCTGGCCCCCAAGAGCCGGCAGGATAGGTCTCGAGACCTGCACGACCTGCAGCAGCCCATGACTGCAAGAGAGGTGTAAACAGTCGCCACGATGCTTCCGTCTCATCACCACGAATGAATAGCGTGCGGTCGCCGACGATACCATCGAGAATTAATCGCTCGTAGGCTTCGGGCGTATCTGATCCGTACGTCGCTGCATAACGGAAGCTTAAACGCACAGGCTGCGTTCGTGGTTCTAAGCCAGGAACTTTGGAATTCAGGATTAAGGTAGAACCTTCGTCGGGCTGAATTTGAATCACCAAGCGATTCGGGGCGATGTCGTAACGACTATCGGCAGCAAATAAACCATCAACCGGTTGTTTAAATTGTATAGAAATTTCGGAAACGCGTCGCGCCATACGCTTACCTGATCGGAGGTAGAA
>DNHH01000042.1:9223-9472 GCA_003485955.1 Opitutia bacterium | reverse complement strand
ACGCTTACCTGATCGGAGGTAGAAAGGAACGCCCGACCAGCGGTCATTTTCAATGGAAAGACGTAAGGCACAAAATGTCTCGGTAGCCGACGTCGCCGAAATATCCTTTTCCGCTAAATATCCCGTGACGGGTTCGCCGCCAGATAAGCCTTCGGCATATTGAGCCCGGACGGCGTCTCCACCTTTACCTAACTGTAAAGAACGGATGGACTCCAAAAGACGCACTTTTTGATCGCGGATATGCTCAGC
>DNHH01000042.1:8773-8982 GCA_003485955.1 Opitutia bacterium | reverse complement strand
AGGAGCTGCATCGTGTGATTCTGCAACATATCGCGGGTTGCACCCGAGTGCTCATAGTAACCGCCGCGCGACCCTACCCCAAGCTCCTCGGCAACGGTGATTTGAACGTGGTCGACGTGACGACGATTCCAAAGTGGCTCAAGGATCGGATTGGCAAAACGCAGAACAAGTAAGTCCTGAACGGTTTCCTTGCCGAGATAGTGGTCGAT
>DNHH01000042.1:8413-8590 GCA_003485955.1 Opitutia bacterium | reverse complement strand
TTTCCTTGCCGAGATAGTGGTCGATTCGGAAAACCTGGCTCTCACGGAAATTACGGGCGATGGTTGCATTGAGCTGCACAGCCGAAGCGAGGTCGCGACCAAATGGTTTTTCGATAATGACCTTACTCTCCGTCGGTGTACCGAGTCCGCGGGCAGCTAAACCACAACGGCCATGAA
>DNHH01000042.1:0-8216 GCA_003485955.1 Opitutia bacterium | reverse complement strand
AACGGCCATGATTCTCGACGATGGATTCGAAAACAGTTGGCGGGGTAGAGATGTAACTAACGAGCTGCAGGGATGTGCCCGCAGCCTTTTCAATTTCGGTGATGCGATTGGCAAGTGCCGTAAACGCTGCAGGGTCGTCATACTCACCTGCTTGATAGTAAGTCGCCGCTTCAATCCGGCGCCAAATATCTGGGTTAAAAGGCCGACGTGTGAATCGAGTAATCTCGCGAGCAGCCATTGCCCGAAACTCAGCATCTGGGAGCGGCTTGCGGCCAAAACCAATTAAGGCAAAATCCGCCGGTAAAAGATTGTCGACCGCAAGGTTGTAAAGTGCGGGTAACAACTTACGCGCAGTCAGATCGCCTGATGCACCAAAAATAACCAAACACGTCGGGGGAGCACCTCGGTGCTTGCTTAGGCCGGCCAGGAATGGATGACGGTCGTTATCGGGCATGAAGATTAATGGCGGCGGCGCCAAAAGAGTGGCGTACCTAGATGATGGACAATGCGAGGCTTTACACCATGGCAAACCAGAACTTCAATCACATCAAATCGTATGTGGGGCACCCCGCCCACCCTTTGAATCCAAGCACGGACAACTCGGCGAAGTGCCCGACGCTTCCGCTGGTCGACCGCAAACCAGCCAGCCCCAGCCTGCTCGGCCGTCCGGGTCTTAACTTCGACAAAAACAACGACTGCTCCTTCGAGTACAACGAGGTCTAATTCATCCCGACCACTCCGCCAATTACGCGCAAGCAACGTAGCCCCTCTCTTTTGAAAATACTCTGCAGCCAAAGCTTCGCCCTTAGCACCCAAGGACAGTGTAGCCGGCTTAAACCAATTCCGAATCGTCTCCCAAACACGCATACCAAAGAAAAGTTCGGTACTGCCGAGAGACGAATACTGTCACCTAAGGCTCATTGCCAAGGGAACCGTCCTCATCCAATGTTGTCTCTCCACTATGCGCATCCTACTTGCACTGACTTTTCTCTCACTCGCTCACGCGACCCCCATTCCCGCTGAGTTAAGCCAAAATGGATGGTTCATCGGTGCACAGGCATGGACGTTTAATCGATTTACGACATTTGAGGCACTTGCGAAGACCAAGGAATCCGGCGGTAACATGATCGAGCTTTACCCAGGTCAACCCATGCGTCCTGGATCCAATATTCAGGTAAGTCATACCATGTCCGACGCTGCCATCGCAGAGCTCTTGGCTGAATGCAACCGCCTGGGTGTGCGTCCGGTTAACTATGGCGTCGTCGCCGCGAAAGATGCCGCCGAAGTGCGTAAAATCATGGAATTTGCGAAAAAGCTTAGTCTCTACGCTGTGTCTACAGAGTCCGCCGAGCGGGTCGCAGATTGGGAAAGCGCCGCCAAAGAATTCGATATCAAAGTCGCCTTTCACCAACACCCAGGATCGATGGCGAATCCCAATTACAAAGTTTGGAATCCACTTTATATTCTCGGCGTTGTTGAAAGTCGCGATGCGCGACTCGGTGCATGCGCAGATTTGGGACACTGGGCTGGGTCCGGACTCAAGCCCATTGAATGCTTACGCATCCTGCGTGGTCGTGTTATCTCCGTGCACCTGAAAGACAAAGCTGCCACCGGCAACGCTCCGGTTGTCGTAGCGGGCAAAGGCGTGGTAGATGCGGGTGCCTGTCTCGATGAACTCCGCAAGCAGGGGTTCAATGGCAATATCTCGGTGGAGCATGAAAATGACTGGGATAACAACGTGCCACAAGTTCGGGCTAGTATTGAATTCGTCCTCGCCCGCCCTCGCTGAGGAGACCTCACCTGAGGAATACAGAGCGGTTAATCTCTCTGTGAACGGTTGCGCCCCAGCCATTCACTCTTAAAGGTGGGGCTATGTCGCGCGGCGCACAGGTCCCTTCTGGACCGGAGATTTCACTCTCTGGCGTGATCGAGCGCATCCTTTGGTTAGACGAAGAAAAAGGCTTTACGATTGCCGAGCTCTCGGAAGAAAACGGCACTAAAACAATCATTCTAGGCAACTTAGCAGGCCTACAGTGCGGCGAGACCATCGACCTTACAGGGACATGGGATCGACACCCACAACACGGTCCGCAGCTTAGGGTTAAAACATTTACCTCCCGCCTGCCCTCTTCCGTACACGGCATTCGTAAATACTTAGGCAGCGGACTCGTCCGAGGTGTTGGCAAAGTTTACGCCGACAAAATCGTGGGGAAGTTTGGTGAGAAAACTTTTGATGTGATTTCACACCATTCTGCGAAGTTGCGTGATGTCGAAGGCATTGGTCCACAACGCGCCAAGGCCATCAAACAGGCATGGGAAGAACAGAAATCCCTCCGCGAAGTTATGGTCTTTTTGCAAACCTATGGAGTAACCAATGCGCTTTGCCTGCGAATTGTGAAAGCTTACGGTGAAAAATCACGAGAGGTCTTAACCAAAGAACCCTATCGAGTGTGCCGCGAAGTCGAAGGCGTTGGCTTTCGTACTGCCGACAAAATAGCGCGTAACTTAGGCCTGCCGACGGCGGGAAGCCAGCGCGTGGACGCTGGTATCCTTCATTCACTCGAAGAACTTGAAGGCGAAGGCCACAGTGCCTATCCACAAAATCACCTTGTCGACCATGCGACGGCACTCCTTGAGGTCGACCGACACGTCGTTGCCGAGCGCGTGGATACGCTTGTCGCCGAGCATGTGGTTGAGGTTTTAGGGCAAGGCCCGGATCGCTTGATTCAACTTACAGCTCAAGCCAAAGCAGAAGTTTCCATCAACAAATCTATCCGGCGAATTCTGAAAGGACCAAGCAGCATGCCGCCGATTGTCGCCGACCGGGCGGTTGCCTGGGCGCAAGAGCGAGCGGGATTTGCTTTCTCCGAATTGCAATCTGCAGCAATTATCGCTGCGCTTCAGCACAAGATTACCGTCCTCACCGGCGGCCCTGGTACCGGTAAGACGACAATCCTGCGTGGGCTGTGTGATATTGTCGGAGCAAAACGTGCACGTGTCGTATTGGCAGCCCCAACTGGACGTGCCGCCCAGCGAATGGCTGAAGCTGCGCGTGGTGTCGCCAGCACCATTCACCGTCTACTGAAGTACGATCCGGCTATCGGCCGCTTTACACACGGCGAAGACAACCCGATACCTGCAGACTTGGTCGTCGTGGATGAAACTTCGATGCTTGATTCAAAATTGGCCGCCGCCCTGCTTCGAGCGATACCGGACCATGCCCACCTTGTACTCGTGGGTGACGTTAACCAACTTCCATCCGTGGGAGCAGGCAGCGTCCTGGAAGATATTATTGCCTGTGGCATGGTCCATGTCACCCGACTCGACACAGTCTTCCGACAAGGAGCGCGCAGTGGTATTGTCCAAGTCGCCCACGGAATCCTGCACGGCGAAAAAGAGCCTGCGGGCTTAGTCACAAGCCCTGAAGCTATCGACTTTAACAGTAGCGACATTCATTTCGTCCGAGCCGACGAACCTGAAACCTGTGTGAGACTCACGGTGCAACTGTGTTCTGAAATTCTCCCACGCGCACTACGCATGGACAGCTTGCGGGATATTCAAGTTCTTGCCCCGATGCACAAAGGCACGGGCGGTATTCACACCCTTAACTTGGCTCTGCAAGAACGTCTGCGACGCGGACCCGGTACACCGGGGCGTATTGGCGCAGGCGACAAGGTCATCCAGACGCGCAATAACTATGATTTGGGCATCTTTAACGGCGACCTCGGCGTTGTGCTCAAAGTCGAAGAAGGCGGCGAGCTCATGGTGGACTTCGACGGCAACCGTGTAGAGATGGAACGCGCGCAGGCGAACGACCTGCAATTAGCTTACGCGATCAGCATCCATAAGTCTCAGGGCTCTGAATTCCCCGCAGTCATCGTCCCTTTGCTACGCCAACACAGCATTCTTTTAGCACGTAATTTAATTTATACGGCGGTCACGCGCGGCCGACGCCAAGTTATCCTCGTTGGCGACCCAACCGCCTACGCGATGGCTGTACGCAATGTTTCAGATGCGCGACGTATCACCGGACTGCTACCTCGCCTCAAAGCAGAGTAAACTAGCACGTACGCAGTTGTTCTCGGAAAACACTGATTGCACGAGCGAGTGACGCACGGCCCTCTCCCCACCCGCATTCAAAACTAAAAGCTCCGCGGTACTTCATGGCACGCAACTCGTGCAAGTAAGGACGAAAGTCGTCGCCCGCCGTCCCTGGGGGTGTGCGCTTTTCACGTTCAGCGATGTGGCAATGCGTTAAACGCATGGCTACCTTCATCAACGATGCAGGTGATTCCTTTTCACGCATCATGTGAAAGATATCGGCGGTTAACTTCATTTTAGGACCCGCCGCCTCTACAATCTCTAGGCACTCTAATAGCGTGTTACCTAAATTGGTTTCGCCTGAGTTTAAATTCTCCATCGCAAGCGTAACACCATGGTCATTCGCGATGGGCAAAATCCGCGCAAAGATTGCCGACAATTGGGCGCGCGCCTTGGCAGGCTCAAACCCTTCAGGAACCTTTCGCGGCTTACCTGCCCCGATGGTTATGTAATTAACGCCCGCTCGCTCAGCGCGGGCAAGGGCCGTTTGAGTCCACGATAAAACTTTATCCATCGGCACATCCGGGCCGACCATCTTGATACTCGGGTGGATAAAGCCATTCATCTGATGACAGCGAATCTTGAGTTTTTTCAGCACTGCTAAGTGTTTCTCGAAATCTTCTTCAGGTCGTGCCGGCATGAGATCTTCGGTAACGGATAGTTCGAGGTGACCATACCCAGACTGCTCCATCTCCGGGATGAGTCCGCGACTGAAGGTTCCGACGGAAAGTGCGGCAAACGTCTCCGCGTCAGATGAACAACTTGCTAACCAAGGCATCGCCGCAGCGGTCATACCAAGTTTTAGGAATGCCTTACGCCGCATACCCTTTAGACAAACATGCAGCTGAACGGTTCCGCCTAGCCTTTAGCCATCAAGGTGCCACGGGTCACACCCAGTTGATTGAGCACCTTAAGCTCCTGCCAGAGCTCACTCCCGCTCAACTTACCAGCCAGTAATGCTTGGTAGCGATCGAGCGTGCGTGTAACCGTGTCAGCATTTTCATCCACAAACTCTACCCGGAAACGACTGACACCGAGTTTAAGTAAGTCGTGGGCAAACTCAGCGCCCGTTTGTGCTCGCGAGTTATAAAGTGTATTCCGACAGCCCGCATCTGCTTTCAAGATATGTGCAGCACCCACGCGATCACGAAGGGTGACGCGATGTTTATCACACGGGCGGCCACAATCTCGGTAATCTTTACCTGTCGAAAGGAATGAACAGAATACGCAGTGCTCCATATGGAACATTGGCATGTGCTGGTGAATGGTAACCTCAAACCAATCCGCAGGCGCATTGCGCAAGAGTCCAGCTAACTGATCGGCATTTAAATCATATGAAGCGGTTAACCCTTCGAGGTTGTGCTGCTTCATGAACCATTCGGCAGTCAGCGGATTCGCAACATTGAGAGAAAAATCACCTCGGAGACGACTTCCTGCGAAGGCACGAAGGTGCTCATGGTTGCGAACCAGGAATCCATCGGCACCAGACTCGCGTAACTGTTTCACAATCCATTCTTCACCTTGCTTATAGATACGAGGCCCAACGGCCCAAATTTCAACCTTCGGCCCACCCGCAGCCTCAGCTGCGCGCACTTGGGCGACAGCATCCTTTAAGCGCTTAGGATCTTCGAGTTCGACGTAGATAGCGGGCGGGGCAAAAGCTAGTGCAGGCGCAAGTTGTGTAAGCTCACGTATCACCGGAATAATCGCAGCTGTACGAACGGCCTTATTGGCAAAGACTTCGCTGACCTTGGTCGATTCGCGATCGTAGGGAAGCAACGTCCAAGCGGGTGGCTTTGTCCAAAGTGCTTCAAGCCGTGCCGCTAGGTCCCGGCGCAATCGGTTCAATTCAGAAGACGGGATAAGGACTGCTCCGTCGAGATGCACTTCGATGTCCGTAAGCTTAAAAGGTGTCTCTCCGAGGCGGCCTAACTGGTCGCGAAGAATAGCTTCATCGAGTGGACGCTTCTCAGCGGCTACACACAAGATTTCTGAATCAGCAGAAACAACACGGTTTTCATCGTCGGTAAAGGCGACGCGGAGGGGCTGGCCGACAGAACCGTGCACTATAGCCTTAATGGGGCGTTGATAGTTAGGCTTCGGACGATTCCAGGTTTGCTCGAGTTGTTTATCGAGTTCCTGGTCCTTGGTTTTCCAAATAATTTGGCCAGGTTTAACGCGCGTCCAATCAACATTCTCGCGACCGAAGCGCAGGGTCGAAAGGCCATCGGGCGCTGGATCAACAGAGTGGATAAACCCGCCTTCTTCGCGCTCTCCAGGTTTACCGTCGTCGAAGACAATACCGTCTCCAGCTTTAGCTGGACCTTCCAGTCGCAAGCGAAGCCGTGGTGGCTCAATTGAGACAATCGTGCCCAGACGTAGTCCGCGTTTCTTACCAAAGCGTGCGTGTACGAGTTTCTGATTATCAATTCCGCGTAACCAACCCGTCTCGAGACCGCGGGAGAAAGTCATTTGCATCGCGTAGTCTTCTTCGCGACGGACGCTAGCCGCAACAGGCGCAGTATCCGCACCTGTAAGTAAAGCCTGCCAAGCGGCATCAACCGCATGACGGTATGCTCGGGTAATTGCTGCGACATAACCAGGGGATTTTAAACGCCCCTCAATCTTGAGAGACTTAATACCCGCACGGATTAAATCAGGGACTACTTCGATGCCTGATAAATCTTGGGGCGAGAGCAAGTAAGCTCGATCGCCGAGGTCCTTCTTCACGCCGTCGACAATTAATTCGTAAGGCAATCGGCAGGCCTGGGCACATTCACCACGGTTAGCCGAACGTCCACCGAGCGACTCACTGGTCAAACATTGTCCGGAATAGGCAACACAGAGGGCGCCATGGACGAAGACTTCTAGATCAATGGGGGAACCGAGTGTGCGTTGCTCAAGTTGAAGTTTTTCCATCTCAGGCAAAGACACTTCACGCCCGAGCACGGCTAAGTTAGCGCCAAGTTCTCGAGCAAAGCCCGTACCTGCTGCGCTCGTCACCGTCATCTGCGTCGAGGCATGAATGGGGAAGTCGGGCGAGATACGGCGGATGAGACGGCAGATGCCCACATCTTGCACAATCGCTGCATCAACCCCAGCGGCTACAATCGCCCGAAGGATTTGCGAAGCTTCACCGAGTTCATCGGCAAAGATGAGCGTGTTAAATGTCACATACCCACGCACGCCGCGACGGTGTAGGTAGGCCATCAATTCTGGCAGATCCTCGGTCGTAAAGTTGCGCGCCCTCACGCGTGCATTGAATCTGCCGACACCAAAGAAAACTGCATCGGCACCATTCTCAACGGCCGCACGAACGCAGTCCCAATCCCCTGCCGGGGAGAGAACCTCCGGCTTACGGAGGGGAGGCAGTGTGGCCGGCGATGGCATAGGTTTAGGTCTAGGGGTAAAGTCAGACCTGGGAATAACAATGGTAGAGATGACCGCAGGCCTTTATGCTATTATACCTAAGTCCCTCCTTTCCCCTTCCCCCTTTTACTTTTCCGACTTACATCCCCTCCCTATGGCCGCTGACAAACTCGAAGAAATCTTCCGCATGCAAGAAGCCCTTAACCAACGCATTGGCGTTGAGACCAAAGGCATGTCTGAGGAAGAAAAAGTGAAATGGACCCTGAACTACTTACGGGCCATGCAGCAAGAGATGGCAGAGCTCACAGATTCCGTGCCCTGGAAGTGGTGGGCAAAGTACCAAAAGTTTGACGAACAAAATGCCCGCGTTGAAGTCATCGACCTTTTCCATTTCCTCATCTCCATCGCTCAAGTTCTCGGCATGTCCTCGGAAGATGTTTACCAAGCCTACTTAAAGAAAAACGCCGTTAACCATCAGCGCCAAGACTCTGGGTATGTAAAGAAAGACGAAAACGATTCACGTCACATCTAATGATTCCAATGCATCGCACGACCTCTAAGCGCAGCGGGTTTACCCTGATCGAACTTTTACTCGTCATCGCGATCATTGCGATCCTTGCCACGGTCATGCTTCCACTGGTGCGCGGCGCCATGAATGCACAAAAAAAGGCGACAGCGACAGGGGCTATTGCAGCACTATCCGGAGCGTGCGAGCGCTACCGTAAACTTTACGGAGACTTCCCATG
>DNHH01000031.1:13038-15659 GCA_003485955.1 Opitutia bacterium | reverse complement strand
GAGAATACTTGGGATAAGTCTGACAGTGTCTACCTCGGCTTGAACTTCTACTTCGTCGAGCATAACGCCAAGTTAATGGTTGGCTACGAGCGCGTGAAGTTCACCGACCGTATCTCAGGTTATGGCCTCGATGGTTCGGCTACCACTAGCTCACTGTCTGAAGGTCAAGCCAACGCCTTGCGCGTTCAGGCTCAGATCCTGTTCTAATAGTTCAAGGTAAGTTTCATAGCCAAGAGCCGACCTGGAGGGGTCGGCTCTTTTTTGTCTAAAAATAAAATCTGTCGCTTACAGATTTTCTGACTCTTTCGCCGCCGCACTTTTCGTCTTCTGTGTCTCCATTGCAGCTTTGGCCGCTTCGAGGTCTGTCCGAGCCAGTTCAAGTTCTCCGGTTAACTCGTTGATGCGTGAAGCAGCGTCTGCTCGGGCTTTTTCAGCTTCTTCTAATTGTGGCTTAAGTGCGTTAAGGGCGCTGGAGGCCTCTGCGAGAAGGTTTTGTGCTTCGGCAGCCCGTTGGGTTGCCTCTGCAACGATCTTGGACTGCGCGGCGAGGGCCTCTGACTGTTTGCGCGCTGCTTTTTCTGCCTCTTGTGCGCGGTACTCAGCTTCAGAGGCACGCCGAGAGAATGCGTCAATACGTGCCTGGGCGCCTTCGGCGCGTTCTTGGGCGTCGGATTCGCCAATCCAGAGTGCGATGGCCAGTGCGCTCACAACGGCGAGTGCGAGCGAGTAGTTGCGAGTACGCTTATCCATGGGCAGACTCTTATCAGGGTTCGCTGATAGACCAACTGAAAACCGAAAGGTTTACGAAAGACGGTTTTTATAATCTCCGTAGCCAAACTTTTTAATCACCTGAAAAGCCTTCGATGCGCTATCGTATGTGACAATTGAAGGCAAAGGTGTGCCATTAAATGTCGAGCTTTTGACGAAGGTGTAATGCGACATGTCTAGGAAGACGAGGCGCTGACCTACCTTGAGGGGCTGGTCAAAGCTGTAGTCGCCGATGACATCACCTGCGAGGCAGGTTGTGCTACCCAGGCGGTATGTATGAGTCTTTTTGCCTGGGAGTGCTGCCCCGACGACGTCGGGTCGGTAGGGCATTTCCAGTACATCCGGCATGTGACAGGTCGCCGAGAGGTCGAGGATCGCGATATCCATGCCATTGCGGACAATATCCACAACCGTGCAAACGAGTACGCCGGTGCCGATGGCAATCGCTTCCCCGGGCTCGAGGTAGACTTGGATGTGTTCTCCCCAGCGCTTGCGGAAGCTGGTGATAACCCGCACGAGGCGGTCGAGGTCATAGCCTGGCTTGGTGATGTGATGTCCACCACCAAAGTTAACCCACTTCATTTTTGGGATGATGTCGCCAAACTTTTCTTCAAATGCGGCCACGGTGCGTTCAAGGACATCCGATCCCTGTTGGCACATGGTGTGGAAGTGTAGCCCTTCGAGCCCTTCGATTTCCTTGATATCGCCCAGTTCACTTCGAGGCGTTCCGAGTCGTGAGCCGAGTGCACAAGGATTGTAGAGATCAACCTCTACTTCGGCGTGTTCAGGGTTAACCCGCAGGCCGCAAGAGACCTTGCGCGGTGCCGCTTTGACCCGATCGCGGAAGCGTCGCCACTGTGAGGGTGAATTAAACGATAAGTGGTCTGCAAGACGGAGCAGGTGGTCGAGCTCATCATCTTTAAAGGCTGGCGAGTACACGTGGACTTCCCCGCCGAATTCTTCGCGACCAAGGAGCGCTTCATGTAAGCCGCTCGACGTCGTACCAACGAGGTGTTGGCGAATCAGCTTCGCTTCGCTGAACTGTGCAAAGCCCTTGAGGGCTAGAAGGATTTTTGCGCCGGAGCGTGCTTGGACGTCCGATAGGACTCGAAGATTGGTCTCGAGGAGTCCGCGGTGGAGTACGTGTGAAGGACTTGGAACCTGTGTCAGGTCAAGTGGGGCAAAAGCCTGTTCAAGGCGATCAGCGAGCGGATCAGCCACGTCAGACGGCGAGTTCCTTCACGTGCCAAGGGAGTCCGCGCTTGTTGAGTTCTTCCATGAAGGGATCCGGATCCATTTCTTCCATATTCCAGACCCCCGCCTTCTTCCATAGACCGCTGGCAATCATGATGGCGCCGATAGCTGCTGGTACGCCTGTGGTATAGCTAATTGCTTGGGATTTTACTTCAGCGAAGCATTCCTGGTGGTCGCAGACGTTATAGATGAAGACCTTGCGAGGCTTGCCGTTTTTGGTGCCCGTGATTTCGCAACCAATACAGGTCTTGCCTTTGGTGCGTGGCCCTAGTGAAGCAGGGTCTGGTAGAAGTGCCTTCAGGAATTGAATCGGCACAATCTTATGACCCTGGAAGTCGATAGGATCGATTCGGGTCATGCCGACGTTCTCTAATTCCCTTAAGTGAGTGAGGTAGCGCTCGGAGAAGGTCATGAAGAAGCGAATACGCTTCAGGCCTTTAATGTTGATCGCTAGTGACTCGAGTTCTTCGTGGTAGAGCAGGTAGCTATCTTTAGGTCCAACCACAGGGTAGTCGTAGACCTGTTTGACAGAAAGCGGATCGGTTTCTTTCCACTCTCCCTTTTCCCAGTAGCGCCCGCGCTGAGTGATTTCACGGATA
>DNHH01000031.1:12668-12795 GCA_003485955.1 Opitutia bacterium | reverse complement strand
TCGCCCGCATTGGCATCCATGATATCAATCGTTTCGATAGTATCGAAAAGATGCTTTTGTGCGTAGGCACAGAAGACATTGGTTACGCCAGGGTCGAAGCCCGAGCCGAGAAGCGCGGTGAGTCCGA
>DNHH01000031.1:12106-12459 GCA_003485955.1 Opitutia bacterium | reverse complement strand
CCTTCGCGAACCGTTCACGGTAAGCCCACTGCCAAGAGTACTCAAATTTTGCGAGATTGGGCGGTTCGTAATTTGCCGTGTCGAGGTAGTGTACGCCCGCGTGTAAACACGCATCCATTAATGGAAGGTCTTGGTAGGGAAGGGCGACGTTGATAACGAGGTCGGGCTTGAAAGATTGGATGAGGGCGACGGTTGCTTGGACGTTATCGGCATCCACTGCCGCCGTCTTGATGGTGCGCCCGGTTGAGGCTTTGACGTCAGCGGCGATCGCCTTGCATTTGTTCTCATTGCGAGAGGCCAGAAGGATCTCCGAGAAATGTTCATGCGCTTGGGCGCATTTGTGGGCGACAACG
>DNHH01000031.1:11765-11946 GCA_003485955.1 Opitutia bacterium | reverse complement strand
TGGGCGCATTTGTGGGCGACAACGTTGCCGACGCCACCCGCGCCGATGATGATGACTTTCTTGCTCATGATACGTTCTTTTTTGTATGACTAGCCAGAAGGTGAAAGGAAAAAGGACCAACACCCAGCCGATGACCGGATTTCTTAAAATCGACCTTTTTGGCTGGCGGGATGGACGGGAC
>DNHH01000031.1:8359-11569 GCA_003485955.1 Opitutia bacterium | reverse complement strand
ACGGGACTCGAACCCGCGACCTCCTACGTGACAGGCAGGCGCTCTAACCAACTGAGCTACCACCCCGGACAGCCAAAAAGGAGGTTCAGAAAGACTTTCGTGAGGGGTGCTGTCAAACGGAAACGACCCGCTCACCTAGCCCTGACTTGCCCGTTGCCTTCTACGGTGGACTCCTGGGTCGACATGGGCTGCTTTTAGCCTGTCAGAAAGATGGGAGAAGTGTCTGTTCGTAAGCGTTGATAACGTGATGAGTTGCCTTGATGGCTCTCTGGTGCACCGTCCGTTGTATGGCGAAGTCCCCCGAGGATTCTGGTGAAACGCGTGAAGCATTGGGGCGACGTGACTCAGCATTGGATGCCGCCCTGCGTCCTCCCAATTTAGATACGTTCGCTGGCCAACATCGTACGGTTGAGCGTCTGCGCGTGATGGTTGGTGCAGCCAAACGCGAGAACCGGTCCCTAGATCATATATTGTTACATGGTCCGCCGGGTTTAGGTAAGACGACGCTGGCCCTTATCCTTGGAGAAGAAATGGGTAAACCTGTGCGGGTTACTTCGGGGCCAGTGATTGATAAGGCCGCTGACTTGGCCGGCTTGCTTACGTCTCTTCAAGACGGCGACATTCTGTTTATCGATGAGATTCACCGTATCCCTAAAGTCGTCGAAGAGTTTCTTTACTCGGCGATGGAGGACTTCCGAATTGATATCCTCATCGATCAAGGGCCCAACGCACGCAGCGTGCGTTTAGATTTACCACGCTTCACGCTTGTCGGGGCAACCACCCGTACGGGGTTACTGACTGCCCCTTTACGCAATCGGTTTACTCTCCAAACGCGGCTCGATTACTATAGTAAAGTAGACTTGTTGGGCATCGTGCAGCGAGCTGCGGGCTTATTGGGCGTAAAGCTTGGTGTTGGCGGTGCGGAAGCGATTGCGGCGCGTTGTCGCGGTACGCCGCGCGTAGCTAATAACTTATTACGTTTTACGCGCGATTACGCTCTGGAGCGCGCAAAGGGTCTTGCCGATGCTGCAACGGTTTCAGCTGCGCTCGAACTTTTAGAAATCGATTGGCATGGCTTAGATGAGATGGACCATCGTGTGCTCCGTGCGATAGCTGAAAAGTATCGTGGTGGGCCTGTTGGGTTGACCACTGTTGCGATGGCGGTTGGCGAAGACGCTCAAACTTTAGAAGAAGTCCACGAGCCCTTTTTAATTCAAGAAGGTTACCTCGCGCGCACGCCCCAAGGTCGCGTCTTGACCGAACACGGTTGGCAGGTCGTTGGCTTAACGCCTCCGGATCGCACGGGCGAGTTGCCGAACGTCTAATTACTCTTCGCCGAAACCTGAAGGGAGTTGGCTGGCAGGGAGACGTTGAATGTCTGCACCAAGTGCAGTGAGTCGGGCGTCAAATGCTTCGTAGCCACGATCGAGATGGTAAAGGCGCTGAACCCAGGTTTCTCCTGTCGCGGCAAGGCCTGCGAGAATAAGGGCTGCGGAGGCGCGCAGATCAGAGGCCATAACAGGTGCGCCCGAAAGTGGCCGTCCGCCTTTGATGATCGCGGTGGCGCCTTCGATATCAATCTGTGCACCCATGCGTTGTAATTCAGGTACGTGCATAAACCGGTTAGGGTAGATGCGCTCGGTGACTGTGGTCAGCCCATTGACGGTGAGTTGCAGCGCCATGATTTGCGCCTGCAGGTCAGTGGGGAAACCTGGAAAGGGTTGGGTGGTGACTTCAATCGGCTTTGTTGGCCGACCAGTTGCGCGCACAAAATTTTTCCCAGTTTGGATTTTTACGCCTGATTCTTCCAGCTTGTCGAGAAATGCGCCAAGGTGCTCAACGGCGATATCGCGTACGGTTACGTCGCCATCAGTAATGGCACCCGCCGCCAGGTATGTACCTGCTTCAATACGGTCACCAATAACGCTATGCTCGCAGCCGTGAAGTCGTTCGACGCCTTCAATGCTTAAGCTAGGGCTACCAATGCCTTCAATGTGTGCACCCATGCGCACGAGCATATTGCATAAATCGACAACCTCCGGTTCGCAGGCAGCACTATCGATACGAGTTGTGCCGGGGGTTAAGGTTGCTGCCATCACGAGGTTGGCGGTGCCCAAAACTGTCGAGCCCATGCGTCCACCAAGGAAGACGTATTCACCACGTGCTTTACTTGCATCTACATGCACGTAGCCGGCGTCGTGACGGATATCGCAACCCAGACGTGCGAGCCCTTTAAGGTGAAGGTCAATCGGCCGTGGGCCGATGATGCAGCCACCGGGAAGGGCAATCTCGCAACGACGGAGTCGGCCGACAAGGGCTCCGAGTAAACAAATCGAAGCGCGCATCTTACGGACTAAATCATAAGGCGTACGATGGCTTACGTTTTCCGCACGGACAACCCAGGTGCCAGGCGCGGGTTGAGATACTTCAGCGCCTTGATGCTGAAGTATCTCCAGCATATACTGGACGTCGCTCAGATTTGGGACGTTACGAAGCGTCACCGCGTCGCGTGTGAGCAGCGTGGCGGCCAAAATCGGCAAGCACGCATTCTTCGATCCCGCAGCGCGCACTTCGCCTTGTAAGCGGCGACCCCCAACGATGCGTGCGACTTGGAGCATAGTGACAAAGGAAGGGGGCGCTTGCGCGCCCCCATTTCAATTAGCCTTGGTAGGGGCGAGGTCCACGGCCGCCAGGGCCGCGACCGCCGGGGCCACGTGGTCGCCCGCCGCTACGATAGCCATCGCGACGTCCGTCACGGCGACCATCTTGGCGATTTCCATCACGACGAGGACTGTCTCCTTGGCGCTGTTGAGGAATAAACTCAGCGCGCTTAGGGATGCCCCAGAGTGAAGCAAAAAAGCGGGTGATACTTGCCCAAAGGCCTGTAGGCTTTTGGAGAGGAATGACGACGGGCTCGATTTGGATGCGCGCGCGTTCGGGACGACCTTCGCGGCGTTCGCCACGCGGTTGCTCGTTGCGAGGTTCACGACGTTCGCCGCGTGGTTCGCCACGGAATTCATTACGAGGTTCACGACGTTCGCCTTCAGGGCGAGGTCCGCGTGGACCGCGATCATTGCGGGCTGCACGGTATTCGCGTTCAGCACGAAGTTCGCTTTCGGTGCGTCCGCCTTGAGGTTGCGAAGGTGCTTCAGCAGGGTTGTTGTTAGGCGCTTGTTCTTCGCGCCGGGGACGTTCTTCGCGCCGAGGACG
>DNHH01000031.1:4632-8168 GCA_003485955.1 Opitutia bacterium | reverse complement strand
CGAGGACGTTCTTCGCGACGCTCTTGTCCGCCAGTGTAACCTTGAGCGGCATTGCCCGAGAGTTTCTCAACTAAGTCAGCAGGGTTGGTGATCGCGCCGATGTTAGGGCGTACATTACCTTTGCCAGTGTTGCCGCCGTTGCCGTTAGGCGCACCGCGACGACCGTATTGTTTAGGTTGAGCAATCCGTCCAGGTGCAGCGTTTGGGGTTGTTGAACCACCGATCACGGACATCGGGGGGAGTTCGGTATGGGAGCTTTCCAGCTTAGCGTCACGGAGGCTGGGGCGGTTTTCCGGCGCAGGAGCGGCGGTATTTTGGTTTTCGGCGGGTTGGGCCGAGGTATCTTCGGGTTGCATGTTTTCTTGGGTCTGTGGTCCAGCGCTAGGCGGAGGACGTTTGTGGTGCGGCGTGAGCCGCGATAGTAGCTAGCAGATGAAGGGGATACATATCCCCGAGCCAGCAGAGGTAGCGACAGAATGTCGCGAACCTCCTACATGACAGGGGCTATAGCAGGGGGCAAGAGGAAACGGGTCTTAACGCGCCTCATCCATGAACCGACGCTCACGAATGACCACAATACGTACTGTTCCAGGGAAACTCAGCGTTTGTTCGACTTGAATACGGATGCGACGGGCTAGATCACCTGCCGTGGCATCATCAATTTGCTCTGGCTGAACAATCACGCGAAGTTCGCGCCCTGCTTGTACTGCAAATGCTTCCGAGACCCCAGTAAAGCCGAGGGCAATTTCTTCTAAGCCGCGTTGACGGCGGATGAGTCCTTCGATGCTCGAACTGCGTGCGCCTGGGCGAGATCCACTAATGGTATCGGCGATCATCACTAAAGGTGCGTAGACGGACTCTGGTTCAACTTCGCGGTGATGGGCGGCGACTGCATTAACGACGCGAGGATCTTCACCGAGTCGCTGTAAAAGCGAAGCACCAGCAAGGGCATGACTGCTCTCTGCTTCTGCTTCAATGGCTTTACCTAAATCATGGAGCAGGCCGGCGCGTTTAGCGGGGAGTGGATCAAGTCCGAGTTCGGACGCGATCATTGAGCACAGTCGGGCAACTTCAACGGAGTGATCGAGAGTGTTTTGATTCGAAGAAAGGCGGAAGTGTAACTTACCAAGTAGTTCTTCGACGATAGGTTCGAGCGGTGGAAGTCCAAGATCGCGTACAGCCGCACGGCCGAGTTGACGGGCAGAATCAATCACACGTGTGCGCGCTGTGGCGACGTATTCTTCAATAAGGGCAGGGGAGACGCGACCGTCTGAAACCACGGCCTGCAGGGCGATGCGTGCGATTTCTCGGCGGACAGGATCAAAGCAAGAAATGAGTACCGCATCTGGCGTTTCGTCAATCAGCAGTGAAGTTCCGGTGGATTGCTCGAAGGTTCGAATGTTGCGACCATCGCGACCAATCAGACGCCCTTTCATTTCTTCGCTAGGAATGGAAACGGAAACAGCTGTAGATTGTTGCGTGACAACTGGTGCGAGTCGTTGCATCGCTGCGATGAGCCGTCGTCTAGCTTCACCCGCAACTTGATCTTCAGCTTCACTGAGGATGCTATCATGCAGGTGGCGAGCTTCAGTTACGCAGTCTGATCGAATGGCTTCAATAGCAGCCTTGCGTAATTCCTCTATCGGGAGGTTCGCTAGACGTAGGGTTTCTTGACGTGCTCGTAATTGTTCTGCGGCAGCTTTGGTTTTCGCCTGAACTGCTTCGTTGATTTCTTTGCGAGCCTCTTCGGTGACACGTCGGGCTTCGATGCTTTCGGATTCTGCAAGGGCTTTTAGTCCCGAGGCTTCGGCGGCAGTTTCGCGACGCGCAATTTCAACTTCAGTGCGTAGTCGTCGCTCATGCATTTCGTTGAGCGTTGTCTCCCGCCACTTGGCCACGGCATAGGCTACAATCCCCCCTGATGAGAAGGCCACGGCGGCAATGATGTTTTGGTCGGTAGCTACGGCCATGGCCTTAAGGGTCCGTTTCTAGGCTTGTCGGACTGGCCACGGTCGCAAGCCCTTTTCCCCGGCTTGCGGCTCGGCGGGTTGGTCTCTAACTTGGACCTATGGCGAATTCCGCCCCCATGAAATCAACCTGGCTAACGCAGACCCGCGACGGCGTGGTTTCTTTTGTGCGGATCACGGATTGGACCCAGGTCGTCATTATAGCCGCCCTCTGTGTTATCGGCTATTTTTCCATTCTATCTTCGGGTGCTCTCCGCGAATCGGACTTCCATCAGCAACAACTCGTTTTCATGATTATTGGCTGGATGGCCTATTGGGCGGTTTCGGTTTTAGATTACCGGGAAATACGTCGCTATGCCCGGTGGATTTACCTCGGCGGCGTTTTATTACTCATTCCAATTTTTCTCTGTTCGGTGTTTGAGACTAATTTAGGGTCAATCATTCGCAGTGTTTATGGTGCCCGCCGGTGGATTAATTTAGGACTCTTTTCTATTCAGCCTTCGGAATTTGCTAAAGTCACAACGCTTATATTTTTAGCGACGTTTCTCGCGAGATCCCATGTTGGCCGACTGAATGAGAGCTGGCGGGCGCTCTTAGGGGCTATGGGCATTACCTTGGCGCCCTTTGTCTTGATTTTCAAGCAGCCGGACCTAGGTTCAGCTATCATCTTTGTTCCGCTGTCAGCCGCTCTACTTTTTGCCGCCAATCTCAGTCGGAGATTCTTTATCGCGGTTGGAGTAGCTCTCGTCATCTTACTTTCACTCGTCGCGATTGACCTTTCGGAGTATGCATCGCGCGTGCAGGCCTATGCGCTTGCTCAACCTAGCGACCGCAACCCGGCCGTCGCTGTGCGCGGCGACCACGAAGAACAAGCCTGGTTTATTCTGCTCAAGGACTATCAGCGGGAACGTATTTTAGCCTTCGTCGCCCCAGAAGTCATCGACCCGCGTGGCGTTGGCGCCAGTTGGCAAGTGCGCCAAGCATTGATTGCCGTAGGCAAAGGCGGCTTTTCAGGTGCTGGATTCGGTGAAGGCTCCCAAGCCCGCTTAGGGTATCTTCCGGAGGCTGCTGCCCATAATGACTTTGTTTTCTCCGGTTATGCCGAAGAGCAAGGCTTTGTCGGTTCAATCGTTTTAGTCTCACTTTACGGTCTTTTACTTTGGCGCATCTTGCGCACCGCGCTGCGCGTGGTTGATCGTTTTGGAGCTTACCTTGCAGTCGGCGTTGCCGCAATCCTCGGTGCCCATATCTTTGTTAATATTGGTATGAATCTTAATCTTATGCCGGTTACCGGCGTGCCCCTCCCTCTCCTTAGTTATGGGGGCTCCTTCATCCTCAGCTGTTTCTTGCTCCTTGGATTGGTCCAGAGCGTTCACCGGCATACAGCCGGCGGCGAGGGTGGGGGGCTTCCAGCCACGGCCTAACGGCCACCCACCCAAACATGAACGAACAAGAGCCTGATTCACACGAACACGATCACGAACACGACGACTTGCACGAGGCTGCGCCTCCTTCAGGCGTTGACTCGAATAAGTTAGCTGCGGAAGCAGCTGGCCGTCGCAAGGAGCT
>DNHH01000031.1:4073-4352 GCA_003485955.1 Opitutia bacterium | reverse complement strand
TCGCCCTCTTAAATAACGGCGTACTGGAACGTTTCGAACTCGAGCATCGCAACGAGAATCGAATGGTCGGTGCGATCTTTAAGGGTCGCGTCCAAAATCTCGAAGCCGGCTTGAAGGCTGCGTTCGTTGATATTGATCAACCCAAGAACGCATTCTTGCACTACTGGGACATGTTGCCTGCAGCGAACGACTCCCAGGTAGAGTTTATTCGCGACAATGAGTCGGCCGAGCAGAAGCAACGCAAAGCTCGCCACCAGGCGAAGGATATCCCGCAGCTCT
>DNHH01000031.1:0-3912 GCA_003485955.1 Opitutia bacterium | reverse complement strand
CAGGCGAAGGATATCCCGCAGCTCTTCCCGGTTGGCTCGGAAATTGTTATCCAAGTTGTTAAGGATCAAATTGGTACTAAAGGCCCTCGTTCCACTACCAATATTGCCCTGGCGGGACGCTTCCTTGTTTTAATGCCCTTTAGTGGCGCATGCGGCGTTTCGCGTAAGATTGAAGACCCACGCGAGCGTGACCGCCTGAAGGACATCCTGCGCAATCTCACGATTCCCGAAGGTATGGGCGTTATTATCCGTACGGCAGGCGAAGGGAAGCAGGCGCGGTGGTTCGTGCGCGACTTGCATGTACTCTTACGTCGCTGGCAGGGTATTGTTGAAAAAATCAATGCCCCAAGCCCACGCCCTATTCTGCTTTATCAAGAGCCTGGTTTAATCGAGCGCACCGTTCGAGATTTCTTAACGGAAGAGGTAGACCGCATCCTCGTCGATAACCCTGCAGACTTTGCTTCCGTCCAAGAAGCGGTTGCGGAAATTTCGCCACGATCACGTTCGCGAGTGGCGCTTTACGAAGACCCTATTCCGGTTTTTGAGCGCTACAATATTGAGCGCCAGATCGAGCAATTGATGTCGCGCCGAGTGCCTTTGCCGAGTGGCGGAGAAATCGTCATCGACGAGACAGAGGCCTTAACATCCATTGACGTTAATACAGGCGGCCATCGCGGTGCTGCGAAGGATGGTAAGGATTACATTGTTCACGCTAACCTTGAGGCTGTTAGTGAAGCTGCACGGCAGATTCGCCTGCGCAACTTAGGCGGACTTATCATGATCGACACCATCGACATGAAGAATCCCAAGGATCGTAAAAAGGTCTTTGACCGCATGTGCGATGAAATGTCGATTGACCGAGCGAAGCACCAGATTCTGCCGATTTCACAATTAGGTGTGCTCCAGATGACGCGTCAGCGTCACACCGAGTCCGCGACGACGACCTTGTATACCCGTTGTCCGTATTGCACGGGCACAGGCAAAGTAAAGAATCCGCGCACTGTCTCGGTGGAGATTCAGCGTCGTCTGCTCAGCGTTATTCGTAAGTTGCGCGAGACCTATGGCCCGGATCGTGAACTTGAGATTAATATCGTCCTTCACCCGCTTAACCTTGATCGCATCGTTACGGAAGACCGGGACTTCTTCCGAGATATGATGAAGTCTTGTAAGGTGAAGCTCGGGACAAAGGCTGACGGCACGTATCACGTCGAAGCATTCAAGTTGCTCGATAGTGCCGGCAAGGAGTTGCGGTGAAGTGTCGACTAAGGACTAGGGTCTAAAGTCTGGTGCCAATAAATAGGGGCTGCGAAAGCAGCCCCTATTTATTGGCGTTCGCGTGGCCCTTAGGCTTTGGGTTTTAGTCTGCCGCTTAGTAGCCTTAGTCCATTTAGGCAGACAATAACTGTACTACCTTCATGGGCGATAACGCCTGCATAGAGAGGGATACCTTTGCCGACTGCGAGTAGGGCCATGATGGCGACAGTGCCCATCGAGATAATTAAGTTTTGACGAATAATTGCCCGCGTGCGCTGGCTGAGGTCGAAGGCTTCGAGTAGTTTGTCGAGGCGATCGTCGACTAGGAGGATGTCGCTTGATTCCTTGGCGGCATCGCTGCCGCGGCCAGCCATCGCGACAGAAACGTCTGCGGCGGCTAAAGAAGGGGCATCGTTGATTCCGTCACCCACCATTGCCACGACTTTGCCTTGCGAGGAGAAGGCGCGAACACGTTCAACTTTGTCCCAAGGCTTAAGCCCAGAGGCGACTTCGGGGATACCAATTTCTGCGGCAGCTTTGGCGGCAGCACCTGATTTGTCACCGGTGAGCATGACGCAGTGAACGCCTCGTGCGGCAAGACCAGCGAGTACAGGGCGACTCTCAGTTCTTACCTCGTCGCGGAGGTGTACATGCAAGTGGATGGATCCATCGGAAACCCATACTTCACTACCGAGCCCTTCCTCGGCAGTTATCTTAAGCTCAGGCGAGCCCACAAAGGTACGTTTACCCATCCGCCAGAGGCGACCGTCGACATTTCCTTGCACGCCTTCACCCGTGATACTCGCAAAGTCCTCAGGTACGACAGGGTCGATGCCTTGGGCTTTGCACCAAAGTGATACCGATCGTGAAAGAGGGTGGGCGGAGGCTGTGGCGAGAGCCGCTAAAGCTTTAAGTGCAGTCGGCTCACTGGCCGCAGGGTGGCAGGTATGACTGGTAACTGTTGGTTCACCGCGTGTGAGTGTACCTGTCTTGTCGAAGCACATGACGCGGACATCAGCCAGTCGCTCAACGGCTGCGCCTCCGCGAAACAGAATACCACGGCGAGCTCCCGCCGCTATGGCGGCCAATACCGCCGAGGGAATTGAGAGAACAAGTGCGCACGGACTCGCCACGACTAACAAAGTCATGGCTCTATAGAGGGCGCCCTTTTCAGGCATATCGGCCAATGTAACTCCTACGCCCGCAATGAAGACCAAGTAGAGGAAGAAGATTGTCGCAGCCCCGATGACGCTGGCGGCATAGATGCCGCCCCATTTATCGATGAGTCTTTGTGAGGGTGCTTTTCGCGACTGGGCTTCGCGGATGAGGCTGAGGATGCGCTGAACGGAACTTTGCGCTTCTGCGCGAATCACACGCCCGATAACCCGGCCTGAACCGTTGAGCGTGCCTGCGAGCAACTCACTGCCTCTGCGTTTCGGTACCGCAACGGATTCACCTGTTAAGGTGGATTCGTCCATCTCGGTGACACCTTCAATAAGCTCCGCGTCACATGGTACACGGTCGCCCGGAAGCAGAAGGATGCGATTCCCAGGCTTTAAGTCGGCAACAGGAATCAGTTTGCCATCCTCCATCCGTGCATGGGTCGGCGCACCAGCCATAAGGGCATCCACGGCTCTGCGTGTACGGTCGAGCGCGTAGTGTTCCATCGCGCCTGCCGCTGAAAAGAGGAAGAGCAGGAGTACCCCTTCTTCCCATTCGCCCATGATCCATGCACCCAATGCGGCGAGAAGCATGAGTAAGTGTACGTCAATGCGTCGATGGTAGCGAATAGAGTGCCAGCCTTCTTCCGCAGCCTCCCATCCGCCTGCAAGCGAAGCGCCACCGGCTAGCAGATAGACATAAATATCGTCTACGTTGCCGTGGAGATGCTTAAGGATTACTGCACTGATGCCGAGAGCAGCACAAACCACAGACTGCAAGGCAAGTGGACGCCAGCCATGGTCATGTTCGTCGTCGTGCGAGTGGTCGTGCGGCATTTCTAAATCGTAACGATAACTTTTCGAGTGGTCAATGACGCGATATGTAATTGATAACAGGATACACATAACACGCGCGAGTAGAGAAATTTTCCTCTCCGCGCGTCACTTTTTACGACCGTGATAAATATGAAAAAGACGCTTGCGTGATTCACTTCGAGTGCTACATTCATCCGTGAAGCAAGCAGCAGTGACTAACAAAACCGAAAATATTTCAGGCGAAAGCCTCTTAACGGTTTCACTGCCAGCTGATCTCCATGCAAACGTCGTCGCCTTCCAGGAAAAGTCTGGGATGCCGACTTTGAGCCAGGCGATTCGTCACGCACTCGACCGTTTTGACACGGTGCGTACGAACGTTGAACGCTCGCCGTCGTTGCAAGTGTCTTTCCGAGTCCCCTCGGAGCTCCGGACCCGTATATCCCGTCAAGCGCGTAGCGCACGGGTGAGTCTAGGGCGAATTGTGAGGGTAGCGCTGTCTGCGTTGCCTTCTAACCCAACCCCGATCCCAAACAAAAACAACATCATGGCTAAAAAGAAAAAGGCTGCTAAAAAAGGCGCCGCCAAGAAGAAGACCGCTAAGAAGAAATAATTCTTCTTTAGTTGGCTCGTAAGAGCTGGCTAGCGATCTCTCCCGGCTCACGCCGGTTCAACGATTTCCACA
>DNHH01000098.1:6049-7434 GCA_003485955.1 Opitutia bacterium | reverse complement strand
ACTAAAGAAGTTGAACGGCTGAAGAGAGACTAAAGCTTAAGGACTAAAGAAAGGCCATCTGGAGACGGGTGGCCTTTTTTGTTAATAGCGACTCTCTCTTCTTTAGTCGCTCGGCTCTGCCGAGCTTTAGTCCTTAGTCTTTAGTCTCCCCAAGTCTTCCTGCTTCCCGCTTGCCCCTTCCTGCTCCGCGTACGCGTACCGTCCTTCTTCTCCGCGTACGCGGCTCGTCGCCTGCAGCCAATTGCTAAGGCAAGTGCGCCAATGCATAGGCCATACGTCGAAGGTTCAGGTACAGCGACAAGGGAGGGCGTCCACATTAAGTAGAGCCCATCACCTACGACAACCTGCTGCTCCCATGTGCCTGCGATGGATGATGCGTCAGCCTCCAAAGCAAAAAGGCCAGTGATAGAGCCGCCTGCAAACAGGCCAGCAATTTTGAACGCATGTGCGTCCATCCAAAATACAGAATCGTTCGTTCCGTTAAAGTGTACGCTGAGCGTGGCTCCGTCGCCGATGTAGAGGCCGCCGACATCCATAGCGCCGAAAAATGCACCCCGCTCCGTAATGGTTGTGCCATCGATATAGCCATGAGTGGGATCGCCGCTGACATACCAGTCGACATGCGCTGCCCGACCATAGTTAACGCTTCCGGAAAATCCGGTGACACCAAACCAGTCCATTATCGTATGGTTTCCTTGGATAGAAATCGCGTTACCGGTGAACTGAGTGTTTATAGCACTTAGGCCACCTTCGATGACCAAGTTATTCAACTCAAGGTGCGCACCCATTGTAAAGAGGCCGCCGCTGGATGTTATCGTACCAGAAAGTTGCCCCGTGTTTTGTGCGTAAATTTCTCCGGTATAGATTCCTCCCGTTAGGCTGCTGTTGCCGCTGATTTGTATAGGCCCCACAAACGGTTGTCCTTCGCAGGCAACAGTTCCGCTTTCGATGATAGTGGCTTCCGCAAAATTTACCGAACTCTGTATATGCAAGGTGCCTGTACCACGTTTTACGAAGCCGCCTGCACTCACAGTGTTTACGCCGAGGACGACGTTCAATTCGTTTTCCACAAGTAATGAAGCCACCGTCAAGACACCCGACGTTCCCGTAATCTCGCCTGCGTTGAGCGTGACTGCTCCAACTGTTTGTAAATTGGCCCCTAGGTCGACGGTGCCACCGTTGACGACTAAGGCGCCTTCTGCCGCTAAGGTAGCTGTCGCATTGGCTAACTCGAGCCTGCCGCCGCGAACAAACGTCCCGCCTGTATAGGTATTCATCCCGGAAAGCCTTTGGGTAAATCCAGGTCGCGCTCCATTTACAGTTAAGCTCAATTTCCAGCCTTCGGGGTCTGTAATGACGCCTGCAAAGTCTCCATCAAGTTCCAT
>DNHH01000098.1:0-5783 GCA_003485955.1 Opitutia bacterium | reverse complement strand
TCCGCCAATCACTTGACCTGTTGTGGTGCCGCTGAGGGAGCGCAGACAAAAATCATTCCCGCCTAAATCGAGTGTCCCAGCTAATTGCTCAATACCACCATGATAGGCTTCAGAATCAAACGGCAGGGTAAGGGTATACGGGTTGTAACCATTGATGCGCACAGTGGCACCTTCGGCGATCTCGGCGATTCCATTGAGACTATTTCCATAAAGATACCCGAGCTCGGTTGTGCCCTCGAGCGCACGTAGCTGAAGTGATTGCTTTGCTAAGTTTCCGACGATTGCTTCGCCCAATCGCAACGTTCCTGACCCAATCTTCGTAAAATAACCACTCTCGCCGACTTTTGTGCCGAAGGCGCTTTTGATAAATAACGTACCACCTTCAGTGACATTCCAGACGGCATGAGTCATTGGCATGGTGCCCGAAGCCGCTTGGCGACCAATCGCTGATATGTCCAAGGTGTAGTAGTTGGCGTCAGCGACGGTGATGGAGTTTACATAAAGCTCAGTGCTCGCCGTCCCGCGTAATGTGACGTCGTGACCGGCGCTAAAATAAAGATTTAGAGCGCTGCCAGTATCAGGGTAACTTGTGTTAACCGAAATCAACGTCGGGACGGTGCTAGTTTCCAAAAAATAAACGGTGTCGCCGCTCGCCGGCAAAACGTCCGACGACCAATTTGTAACCGAACTCCAAGACGCACTCCCTGCTTGGTTGTCCCAACTAATCTCTGCGCATGGACTTTTTATCCAGGTGCTGATTAGAAGTAGAAGGCTTTTGGCGATGTGGCGTGAGTGCATCCCGCGGAAATGAGATACCTACTCTCCAGCGCCACTGCAGGGACTCCCTAAGGCTGTCCTCCTTAATCTCTATAGAGTTATTCCTGCTTCCCGTCCTTCATCAGCGTCTTTATAACTATGCCGTGTTCAGGGCCTTGCTCATCATTGCTTTGTTTTGTTCTGGATGCGTTGCGTCTAAACCTGAACTGACAGATAAGACGGCGCTCTATCTCAATGGTCGATGGCTTGGGCCTATTTGGGTATCTGAAAATCCTGAATTCGATGAGTATGCCGCAGCTCAGTCTTTGGCGGATGCGTGCAAAGATGTTACCGGTGTACGTCCAGAGATCCGCCAAGAGGGCAGCGGGGTGATTGCGTCAGGATCTGGTATCGCATTGGGCCGCACCTTGGCTGCTGCAAAAGCAGGAATCGCCGCGCCTGTGGCAGATGGCGATGCCGCTGTCCGGGCGACGCGCGGACAGCTTGTTTTCCTCGTCGGGAATAATCCGACGGCTACCTACATCGCCACGGGACGATTCTGCGAGCAAGCCCTCGGGATGACTTTTGTGATGCCAGGCGTGAATGGTGCGGACTTCAAGCCGCTACGTGTAGTCGGCTTGCCGACCGATGAAGTCTGGCGCCCAAGCTTTGCGTGGAGGGCTGTTTCTGGAATGATTGATTCAGAGTCCATTGCTTGGGCGCGACGGGTCGGCTACGGAGAACGTCCAAACTGCACGCACGGTCTTTATGCCGCACTCAGTTCAAAGTCAGAGTTTACGCTAGGGGTAAATGCCGAAACGCCTGCGAACGCGACAGGTGGACGATCTGCACAGCCCAAACTTTCTCATCCACAAGCCGCGAGCGCCGTTGCAGCTTATAGTAAAGCCTGGTTCGCAAAGAATCCTCAGGCACTCGCTGTCAATCTAGGTATCAACGACTCGCTTGTGTATGAAGAGGCGGACGTCGCTCAGCCCAAGGGCATGTATGATGGGCGACCGAATCGGTCGGACTATGTTTTCGGCTTTTTAAATCAGGTGGCGAAACTCGATTGGGCCCCTGAGGGCGATCGTGCGATTGGTTGCCTAGCGTATTTGGATGCAGCCGCATGTCCGAAGGTGAAAGTTAACCCTGTTATCTTTCCGGCTATCTGTGCTGACCGTATTCAGTATGCGAATCCTGAGTTCGCAAAAATGGACGCAGCGAATCTCGTAGCATGGGGGCGTAGCGGGGCGCGACGTATCGGAACTTGGGATTATTGGTTTGGGCGCGATGTAGTTATCCCTCGAGTACATTTACCGGCACTCACACAATCGATTGTCGCTGCCCATCAAGCTGGAGTTTGCTCTTGGTTCGCCGAACTCGACCCTCTTTGGGTTTATGATGCGCCTAAAGCGTGGGTTGGCGCCAAGCTGCTATCTGATGCTCGTGCTAACCCTGCCCAGCTCGCACAGCAATGGTTTGATGCTGCTTATGGTCCGGCCGCACCCGCGATGATTACATTGTATAGTCGGATTGAAGATGTGTGGGGCGACTTAGCTCTCCGACGTATGCCTGCGCAATGGCTAGTCGGTTGGCGCGATGGATGTTCAGCTGCCGAATTGCTTACACCGGCGCTTCAAGATGCCGCTGAAAAAGATTTAGCCGCCGCCGAACGCGTATTGGCAAAAGCGCCTAGCGATGCGCGACACAACCGAATGCGGATGCGGCTGGCACAATTTATTGTCGCATGGAAACTGAGCGTGGCCGAAGCCGGACGCTCCCGCTTGGCCAACGCAGCCGGACAAAAGCTCACAGGGCAACCGCTTCAGGATTGGCAAAAAATGATGGCGGCAGAATTGGCGCGCGATCAGGCAGAGAGCGAACTTTTGCGTGCGCAGTGGCCGGGCAGTCTTCCGGTAAAGTGGTCTGCTTCCGTACAACCAAATCCTTGGCCTTTGCTCGCTGCACGGCTTTCACCAGACGAGCGCAAACAGCTTGTCATACCGAGCGAAGCGCCTGCTGCAGCTCGGATTGCCATGCGCATGGCGGATGTAGGATTGCCGCGTGTTGTCGCTTGGAAGGGATTGCTGAACTATCCCGCTGGGGAATGGACGATGCGACTAGCATACCCTACGGCTGTTTCCTCAGCGCGTAATTTCTTGGCGATACGTGCGCCACAAGGGCGACTATTTAAGCGTGTGCCGGTTGCCCCGGGTGAAGTTATTCGCGTTAGCGTCGATGCCGATGTTGCTGCATCTATTTCCGAAGGCGCTGTCGTGCTGGCTGTGCGCTTCCCTGAAACACCTAAAGCACCAGCCACCCCGAAAGTGCTACATGCACCCCCACCTCCGCCTGCATCTAAGACGTTGCCTTTTAGCGTACGCGTTTGGGGTCGTACGGTGCTCGAAGTGCCCGTTGGGGCGAACGTGGGCACGGTTGCGGAGGTCGAGATTGCTTTTACGGACAGCCTGCCAACCCTCCGCGAGGTGACCATCGAGCGTATCTCCCTGCAATCTCGCTGACCGTGGCCAAACGAATTTTCGACATCATCTTTTCGCTGGGCTGGCTCATTATTTTTTCGCCGCTTCTCGTGGTTGTTGCGATTCTTGTTCGTATCAAGCTTGGTTCACCCGTGCTCTTTTTACACGAGCGGCCTGGTAAAGACGGTAAACCCTTCCGAATCGTTAAGTTTAGATCGATGACCGATGCGCGGGACGCGGAAGGGAAGTTACTTTCTGACAACGAACGCCTCACTGCCTTCGGAAAATTCTTACGCGCTTCGACACTCGATGAGTTTCCGGAGATGTGGAATGTCTTGATAGGCCAGATGAGCGTGGTGGGACCAAGGCCACTGATGATGAGTTATCTAGCGCGTTACAACGACGTCCAGCGACGACGTATGGAAGTTCGGCCAGGCGTCACGGGTTGGGCCCAGATCAATGGTCGTAATGCCATTAGCTGGGAGGAGAAATTTGCGCTCGATGTGTGGTATGTCGACAACCAGTCCATGTGGCTCGATGTCAAAATCATCTTTCGGACTTTCTTTAAGGTTTTTGCACGCTCCGGCATTAATCATTCGGCCGAGCAACCGATGCCAGAGTTTTTAGGAGATGGGGGAAGACTAAAGACTAAGGACTAAGGATTAAAGAAGCTAACCTGCTAGCCAGCTAGCTAGCTAAGCATCAGATGCCTCGACTTGCTAGCTCCACCCGGTAACGAGCGCAGCGAGTTCGCCTAGCGGTCGCCTGTCACCGTAGCATTCCTCGTTCAGCTATTTAGCCGGTCAGCTGTTCAGTTGACGTTTAGACCTTAGTCCCCCTTTGGTTTTTAGTCCCCTAGATTGGTGCGGGCGGAGGGAGTCGAACCCTCGTCTCAAGCTTGGGAAGCTCACATAATAGCCGTTATACGACGCCCGCAAGCGTGTCCGCTAGCATTGCTGCACGGATTCGATGTGGAAAGCCGAAACGAACAACTGGGAGCATCTTAACACGGCTTAACTCTACAAAATGGGATTAAGAATGCGGATTTGTGCGCAATCAAGGACCACAATTTTGTCGTCCAGAAAACAACACTACTGTCGTCAACGACCGACTCGTGATCGCGGCTGTGCGAGAGTATTTCGCTAATCCTATTGTACTTTAGGGTATCGCAAGCACCTACCGTTAGATGCGGTCCGAAACGACCGCAACTTCGACTCTGTCGACAATAGGGTCTTTTGCTTGCCAATAATTATAAGCAAAAATAGGGTCTGGGTGCGTGAACAATAAGTTGCCACTTGGAGCTTTCATTATTTGCAAGAACGAGGCGTCCTGCATCGAGAACTGTATCCGAACCTTAGATGCTTGCTCGGAGATAGTGATTGTCGACTCCGGGTCGAGTGACGGCACGCTCGCAATTCTCGAGCGGCTGCGGCTGGAGGGTCTACCTATCCGGATTTTTTACCGGGAATGGACAGGTTTTGCCGACCAGAAGCAATATGCGCTTGAGCAGTGTACCCAGCCATGGGTCATCAATGTTGATTGTGATGAGAGGCTTGATCCCGATCTACGCGAGGAGCTTCCTAGTATGCTCGAGGCTCCTGCTTCAGTGGGTGGCTGGCGCATCCCACGGCGACCCTATCTCCTTGGCCTAGGCTATACACCATCCTTTGTACACGAGGGTCGCATGCTCCGCCTTGTGCGCCGTGAGTCTGCCCGGTATGTCCCAGGAATGCTTGTGCATGAGGCGATGACGGTCGCAGGTGAAATACGCCTCGCGCGCCGTGGCACCCTCTTGCATTTCCGGATTCTGTCGATCGATGTACAAATCCGAAAAGAAGGGGACTATGGTAGGCTGAAGGCCGAACAGCTCCGTCAGGAGGGTAAGCATTTCCGGCCGCTACGCCTGATCCTCAGTCCAGTAATCTATTTTCTGCGGTACTATTTCATGAGGCGCATGTTTCTCTGCGGGTTCCCTGGATTTATCCAGTCGGTGACAGGTGCCGTCTATGCTTTTTTGGCTGAGTCGCGCATGTATCAGGACGAGTTTTCCGAACGAGATAGGGCAGAGGATGATCGTCGTACCTGCGGACTCTAAGGCATGCGAATTTTTCATACCCATTTCGGACGCGATGGTGGCGCAGAGAAGTTCTTTGTGAGCCTGGTAGGATCGCTGAGTGAGGCTGGCATTGAACAGACAGTGCTGATTCGACCCGGGCGTAGTTGGAAGGGTCGGCTTCCCGCTAATGTAGAGGTGCATGAAGGGTTACCACGTCTCCTCACGCCGTCGCGTTTTTTACTTCCATGGAAGTTTAAACGGCTCGTTGCTGCACAAAAGCCAGCGGGCGTTCTCGCTTGGATGCCGCGAGCTGCCGACTTCATGCCGTCTGGCGGGTGTGGTTTGCGATTCGCACGTCTCGGAGATTACCCGACAACGCTCAAACACTTCCGTAATATTGATATCCTCATTTGTAACACGCCAGGTATCGCCGAACACATTAAGAAGCTTGGCTGGAATAAGCCTGCTAAGGTCATCTCTAATTTTACACT
>DNHH01000087.1:20460-20888 GCA_003485955.1 Opitutia bacterium | reverse complement strand
CTCCTCGCGAAGGTGCGGACGGCAACCCTGATGCCTTTGAGCCAACTTGGCCTGTGCTCGGACCTTGTCCAGTGAGCGGACTACCCGTTCAACAAACCCCAAGCGCTGGTTACCGCGTCTGCCCTCAAAAAGCTCTCGAAGCTGGGGCTAAGAAGACCTTCAGCTTGAATGCACAAATGTTGCAGTGCCCGATTTCACCCGAAGATGTCTCCGCCCTCCTTAACCAAGGCCGTACGACTGAGAAACGCTTTGTGTCGAATCGCACCAAACGTCCATTCAACGCCTTCCTCGTAGCTGACAAAGAAAAAGGTTGGTCGTTTGCCTTCCCTCCACGCGCCCCAAAAGGTAGCAAAGGAAAACCTAAAGCAGAGAAACCTGCTGAAGGCGGCGATCCTTTCTGAGCACCTACTTAATACTCGGGAACGGCG
>DNHH01000087.1:14147-20297 GCA_003485955.1 Opitutia bacterium | reverse complement strand
TTAATACTCGGGAACGGCGATTCGAAGGTTTGTGTCGGAATACGTTCCTTCATGGGCACTCCGAGGGCACGCTCCAGCTCGCGTAAGAAATCCAACTCAAGCGGCGAACCATCAGGCTTCTTGGAAAGCTCCTTTTCCCAAACCGGGCGGAGGAATACGTAAGCTTCGCGCACCTTGCCGCCGTCTTTGAGCAAACGTGCATGGAAGTACGGCGCATACCAAGGGAAAGGTGCCTTACGGTATGAACGTAGGTAATAATCAGCACCGATTAACGGATCTTTGAGTTTGGTTTCAGCGAGGTAACCCCCGAGTGCTAGTAAGGAGCCCGGGTTACGTACCACAGGCACGCCTTCTTCTATACCATCGAGTGCCTTCTGTGCGTACCGTTTAAAAATAGTTTCTTGGATAGGTACAGGAACGTTGCGTCCACCACGGGCGCGAACTTCCCAGTGCGCCATGTCGAGCCCAACCATATTGGCTCGTTGTTCCCAAAAAGTGTTGGACTGCGGAGATAGCAAACAGGCCACGCGGAGATGCGCTTCGGATCCTCGATCTTTACGTTCCCAAAGAATGTAACCACGGATCCACGTTAAGTCGGCGATAAGTGGACGGAACCCGCCGAGTAATCCGAGGGCCGCACCTTGACCTGCGGTTAATTCTAGATCTGCCCTTCGTAATTCAGGGACAGCCTTACGCGCCAAGCTCCAAGCCCGCGTGGAACATTCGCCTGCGACAACTACGCCAACAATCACCAGCAAGATAACCCAACCGCGTGCCATTAGATTTCGCGGCGGCGGAATGCCGTGCAGGCTAAGAAGAGAATGACAACAAGGTAGACAGCAGCTGAAAGAGACAGACTACTGACAGTACCTGGCAGCACCATGGACTGACCTAAGACGAGCGTCTCACCAATATTGTACCCTTGGAGATTCGGGAAGATGCGTGTGGTGAGCCAGAGTGCACCACGCATAACCGTCGAAAGAACCGCTTCGGGATTCGCCAAGGTATCTTGCGCAATCCAAACGAGCTGACTGGCCAGAACCGCCATCGAACCTACGACAACCGTGTACAAGAATGTTTGGGCCAACGAGCCAACCAAAAGTGCCACCGAGACAATGATTCCTAACCGTAACCACTGGAGTAAAGCATGCTCGAACAAACCTAGGACGCTTACCTCAGGTGGCACAACTTGGAGAGCCATCGCTCGCGCAACCACATCCGGCTCACGCACCAACAAAATAATCCCAATTAGCGCAGTCAGAGCGAACGTGAAGACCCCAAGCACCGCCCATGACCCGAAGAATTTTCCGAGGAGAAATTCGCCGCGCCCCACCGGCTTGGCCAAGAGCGTTAAGGCTGTCCGGTTATCAATCTCCCCATAAAGCAACTGCGATGGAAGAACCACAGCGAGAATTGAACCGAAGAGAAAAAGCGCACCAAAACCTAAGTCCGCTAAGAACTTTAATTCGCCATGACCGAAGTCGATCGAGCGAAGCGGCACCGATCCCAAAATGAAAGCGGCTGCGAGTAATAGAAGGAAAGCGAGGAAACGCTGACGAAGCGCCTCCAAGAAAGTCACCCGAGCAATCCAGAAGATACGTGAGAACATGGCTTAGTCGCGACTGCCAGTGACCAGCCGGCGGAAAAGGTCTTCAAGGGTTTGACGGGGGGGATCAACTTTCAAGACATGGGCACCGTGACGAGAGAGCGCTTCTTCGGCAGCCTGACGCGCAGCTGGCGTTAGCCCTTCGACGGATATCTGGTGGACGCCGCGTTGCGCGAGAACTTCGTCGATATGACCTTCAAGAACTAGACGACCGCGATCCATAACTGCGATGCGATCGCAGACTTGCTCGACCTGACCCAATAAATGTGAACACAGCACAATCGTCTTTCCGCGCTGACGCATCGCCTGGATCATTTTCCCAATGGCAGCGGAACCCACCGGGTCGACGCCGGCCGTCGGTTCATCGAGCACAATCAATTCAGGATCATGCACCACGGCCTGCGCAAGACCGATCCGTTGCAGCATACCTTTCGAGTAAGTACCCACCCGCCGGTTCCCTGCCTCAGTCATCGAAGCCAATTCAAGCGCTTCGTCCGTGGCAGCATCCACACGGTCGGCAGCAACACCACTCAGTCGTGCACAATAGCGCACTAATTCACGTCCCGTAAGAAAACGGTGGAAGTAAGGTGCTTCGGGTAAAAAACCAATCCGTGCTCGTGCTTCCGGCGAAGCAGAATCATGCCCAAGCAAGGTGAAGCTACCCGAGGTCGCTGGAACCAACCCTAAGACAATTTTAAGGGTCGTGCTCTTTCCACAGCCATTCGGCCCGAGCAGACCATAAACCTGGCCACGTGGGATTGAGAGAGTCAGGTTATCGACCGCACGGAGTTTAACCCCGCGTAGACCGACCCGAAAATCCTTGGTCAAGTCTCGGACGGAAATTGCAGGTTGGTCTGTCATACGTATTTAGGCACGTAGCGTAAAAGCATCACAGGTACGAACGCCGGTAAAGCTACGTTGTTCGGTGGAACGAATATGCCCATCCATATGCTTGGCGATCGCCTCAATAAATGCGTCCATTTCCGTCTCGGTTCCTTCCATGTGAAGGTAAACCCGACCATCCGGCAAGTTTTGGGCATAGCCAGTGACCTCGAAACCCTGAGCAACCCCTAAGGTTTGAGCACGAAACCCGACCCCTTGCACGCGGCCAGTATACCAAACATCGCGGTGGGAGACATGGGTTGACATCGTCAAGGCAACTTGGACACTATTCATAGTTCAACTTTACCTTCAAACGCAATCGCCATGCTTCCTCCTCTCTGCTTCCTCAACGGTGAAACGGCTATCGTCATCCTGTTGATTGCTGTTCTTCTTTTTGGTGGCTCCAAGCTACCCGAGCTCGCTCGTGGCATGGGCAAGGCTAAGCGCGAATTCAAAAAGGCCTCCGAAGAAGTCGAAGATGAAGTCCGCTCCGCGATCGACGAAGACGAGCGCCGCAAGACTCGCCTTCGCGAAATCGAAGACGAAGAACGCGCTAAGGTTCGTGCACGCATTGAAGAAGAAGAGCGTGCGCGCCGCCAAGGCGACGGTAAGTCTAACTAAGTTTAGTCAGGGACGATGTTTACCGGCCTAGTAGAGTCTACGGGCACGGTTACGGCTTGCTCATCTACCCCTTCCGGCGGACGTACCCTCACGGTGCGTTCCAAGATCTACCTAGATACGAAACCCGGCGATAGCGTTGCCCACAACGGCTGCTGCCTAACGGTCGCGAACATCCAAGCCGACACCGCAACATTTGATCTTCTCGGCGAAACTCTGCGTGCGACAAATTTGGGTGACTTGAAATCCGGCGATGCCATCAACCTCGAACGCAGCCTCCTTCCGACCACCCGTTTGGGCGGTCACTTTGTCACCGGCCATGTCGACACCACTGGCACCATCCAAAAGATTGAAGTGCGCGGAGCTGACGTCCTATTACGCATCGAAGCACCTTACGAATTCCTACGCTTCGTTATTCCAAAAGGGTGCTTAACTGTTGATGGCATGTCTTTAACGGTCTCCGAGGTAGGCTCTACGTATTTCGATATCTGGATTATCCCCCACACCCTTGCGGTCACCAACCTCAGTCAACGCAAGCCAGGCCAACGGGTTAACCTCGAATCCGACCTTTTAGCGAAGTACACAGCCAAGCTCCTCGGAAAGTAACTTCGCTTTAACGTAAATCATCAGTTGAAAAAAGCCGGGCACTCGCAAGCGTAGTTGCGACCATGATTGAGTCTGCCCGCAAACCCGATTGGCTCCGCGCCCGACTTCCGAGCGGTCCCGACTACATGGAGACGCGTCGCAACGTCGATGAGCATAAACTTCACACCGTCTGCCAGTCTGCCCAATGCCCTAACTTAGGTGAATGTTGGTCCAGGGGTACGGCCACTGTCATGATTCTCGGTAACATTTGCACCCGGTCATGTACCTTCTGTGCCGTGCAAACCGGTCGCCCGACAGAACTCGACTTAGGCGAACCTGCCCGTGTTGCTGAATCCATCGCCCAAATGAAATTGCGCCACGTGGTCATCACCTCTGTGGCTCGTGACGATTTGAAAGACGGTGGTGCCTCTATCTGGGCCGCCACCGTACGTGCCGTGCGCCATCGCAATCCGCAAACAACTCTCGAAGTTCTCCCAGCAGATTTCCGCGGCGAACAAGTGCATCTCGATACACTGCTCGATGCACGCCCCGACATCCTCAATCATAATTTAGAAACTGTCGAACGTCTCCAGCGCCCGATTCGCAAGACCGCACGTTACGATCGATCGTTCTGGGTTTTGAAGCACGCGAAGTCGCGCAACTTCATCACCAAAACCGGCATCATGCTCGGCATTGGCGAACGCGAAGAAGAAATTGATCAGATCCTGAAAGATATCGCCGCAGCTGACGTCGACATCCTGACCATCGGACAATACCTGCAACCTTCCAAAGACCATACCCCGATTGATCGCTGGGTTCACCCTGACGAATTCGCGCGCTGGAAACAACGCGCACTCGAGGTGGGTATTCGCCATGTCGAATCTGGCCCCATGGTGCGCTCCTCGTACCGTGCCGACGAACAAGTCGTGAAGTTTGATTTGCTCGCCCGTCGAGCACGTACCTGACGTGGAAGGCTTACCGCCGGTCGATTTCGCAGGCGAACTCAACGCTGAGCAGTATGCCGCCGTTACCGCACCGCGCGGCCCTGCCCTTGTGCTGGCCGGTGCAGGCTCAGGCAAAACCCGCACCCTCACCTACCGCGTCGCTTGGCTACTCGCCCAAGGTGCCCGTCCATGGGACATACTTCTTCTCACCTTTACCAATAAATCTGCGAAGGAGATGTTGGAGCGCGTCGAAGACTTAACCGGAGTTCCACGCGGCCAATTTTGGGGCGGTACGTTCCATAGCATCGGCATGCGTATCATCCGCCGCCACCCCGAGGCAGCCGGACGCGACGCAAACTTCACCATCCTCGACTCCAAAGAAGCCGACCAGTTGATGACGGAAGTGGTGACGGCGCGCGACGGTGCTTTCATTAAAGATAAAACTAATCCCAAGGCCGCCGTCATCCTCGATACCGTCTCGCACGCTCGCAACACCCTCCGACCCTTAAGAGAAGTTGCCGAAGAACGCTTGAGTTGGATGAAAGGTGGCGCCGATAAATTAATCACCTTCGCCGAAGATTACGCCAAAGTGAAAGCAGAGCGGAATCTCTGTGACTTCGACGACTTACTCGAGCTCTGGTTAAAGATTCTCGAAAACGACCCAGTCGCTCTAGACGCTTACCGTCGTCGCTTTGCGCACATCATGGTGGACGAGTTTCAAGATACCAATCGTCTGCAAAGCCGCATCCTTGATTTACTCGCCAAGGACCATCAAATTATGGCTGTGGGCGATGATGCCCAGTGTATCTATACCTGGCGCGGTGCGGATTGGGAAAACGTTGTCGCCTTCCCCGATCGCCATCCCGGTACAACCATTCACCGAATTGAGACGAATTACCGCTCAACCCCGGAGATCCTTGATTTCGCCAACGAGATTCTCCGTCACCGTCCACAGAACAAAGGATTCGAACGCGAGTTGCGGGCGGTTCGCCCTCAGGGCGCCAAACCATTTGTCTACGACATCTCCGACACGAGCCAGCAGGCCAAGTTGATTGGACGTCGCATTGGCGCCCTACATCGAGATGGCGTTTCCTTGCGCGACATCCATGTTCTCTACCGCGCGCATTACCAGTCACTTGAGTTACAAATGGAGCTCAACGCACTGGGTATACCTTTCGTGATCACGAGTGGTCACAAATTCTTCGACCTCTCCCACGTCAAAGATCTCCTCGTGCACTTGCGCGTTGTGCATAATCCAGACGACCGTATCGCCTGGTCACGATTACTCTGTCTGTTGCCAAAAGTTGGTCCTGTGAGCTCGAACAAAATTCACGCAGCGGCTGAAGAAGTCGCCGCTAAGACCGGACGTCACATCATCCGCGCTCTCCGTGATCCGGCCGTTCTTAAAAAAGTTAGCGAACTAGCCAAGGAAGACTTCACCGACCTCGCCGTTACCCTCGAAGATATTCTCGACGGAACCGAAGCAGCTCGTGGCCAAGCTTCGAGTGAAAATCC
>DNHH01000087.1:13449-13950 GCA_003485955.1 Opitutia bacterium | reverse complement strand
ATCCGCCTGAAAAACCCACCGACCTTTTCTCCGAAAAACCAATAGCCGGTGGACAACGGGTTGCACGGACACCTGCTGAATCTGTGCGCATTGCTATCGAAGGTTGGTATGGCGGTCACATGCGCACGCTCTTTCCCGATTGGCGTGAACGTGAAGAAGATCTCCAAGGACTCATCGGTTTCGCATCCCGCTTCGAAGACATTGGTGATATGGTCGCACAGGTCACCCTGCTCAACGGAGAGAGTTCTGATAAATCCCCCGAGCCCACCGAGGAGATGTTGCGCCTAACCACCATTCACCAATCCAAAGGACTCGAATTTCCTGTCGTCTTCTTGCTTGGGGTTGCGGACGGATTACTCCCTCTGCAGCGCGCGGTAGACGATGGCGACGTCGAAGAGGAACGCCGGCTTTTCTACGTGGCCTGTACACGTGCCATGGACCAGCTGCACCTTTTCTGCCCCCGTTTTAGTACGTCCGGCGAAGGCTACCGCCCCCTCGACC
>DNHH01000087.1:8598-13275 GCA_003485955.1 Opitutia bacterium | reverse complement strand
GCGAAGGCTACCGCCCCCTCGACCCCTGTCAGTTCCTTGAGATGATGGTACCAGAGGTCTATGAGCGGATCGACTATACCCAACGCCGTCTCTAGGGCCCTATGACACGTGGGCGCCATTGGGCGCTTGCTTTCTGGGGGGTCTAAGGGCTTATCTAAAGGCCAATTTACGATGAAAAAGGTACTCGTGGCCGATAAGATTAGTCCGACGGGGGTTGCCCTCCTTCGGGCCCAAACTGGCTATGAAGTCATCGAGGCTTACGGTTCATCCCCAGAAAAGCTCCTGACCCTGGTTGGCGACGTCCATGCCATCCTCGTTCGCTCCGAATCCCAGATCACGCGCGAGGTCCTCGCCGCCGCCCCCAAGCTTGTCTGCGTTGGACGTGCAGGCGTGGGTGTTGATAATATTGATGTCGATGCTGCCACCGACCGTGGCGTCATCGTAATGAACACGCCTTCGGGCAATACCGTCGCCACCGCCGAGCTTACTTTCAGCCACCTCCTCTGCCTCGCACGTCCACTTCCCGAAGCGGTACAATCGATGCGCGAAGGTAAGTGGGATCGCAAAACCCTTTCGGGCACCGAGCTCTTTGGAAAATCTCTCGGCGTTCTCGGCTTAGGTCGCATCGGTGCCGAAGTCGCCAAACGTGCCCTCGTCTTCGGCATGAAGGTCTACGCGTACGATCCATACCTAACCGAAGCTCGCGCCAAAGCCCTTGGCGTGATCATGGCCACACTCGATGAAGTTTTTGCGCAAGCAGACTACATCACCGTGCACATGCCCTTAACCGAACAGACCGAAGGCATGGTCAACGCAGCCGCATTCGCCAAAATGAAGAAGGGCGTGAAAATTGTGAACTGCGCACGCGGTGGTATCGTCGATGAAGCCGCGCTCGCGGCCGCACTCGCGTCCGGCCAATGCGGCGGTTGCGGCTTCGACGTCTTCGTCGAAGAACCCATGATTAAAGACCACGCGCTGCGCGGTCTCCCCAAAGCTCACTTGTCGCCTCACCTCGGTGCCTCAACTGCCGAAGCTCAAGAAAACGTTGGCCTCGAAGTCGCCGAGTCTTGCATCACAGTTCTCGCAGGTGGATTCCCTGGCAACGCCGTGAATCTTCCACCCGTTGACGCGCAGACACTGACGGCGATGCGTCCATTCTTACAGCTCGGTGAAAAACTCGGTTCACTCGTCCGCCAACTCGCCGCACCCAGTCGCGTGGAATCGATTCGTCTCACGACCTTCGGTGCAGGGTCGGAAGCCGGTGCCAATGCGCTCTCCCGCTCGGTGCAACGCGGCTACCTGCGCGCAATCGCGGAAGGCGTTAATGACGTGAATGCCCCTAGTAAACTCAAAGCACTCGGGGTTGAATTCCAATCCGTCCGCTCATCGGCCGAAGCTGATTACAAAGAACTCTTACTCGTCGAAGCCACCCTCTCGGGCGGCGGTACCGCATCGGTCGCTGGCACCATCCTCGGTAAGGCTCTCTCGCCGCGCATTGTTTCTATCAACGGACGTACCCTCGAGTTCGTACCCGAAGGCAAACTTCTCCTCATCGAAAATCAGGATCAACCCGGTATCATTGGCGCCCTCGGAACACTCCTCGCCAAAGAGCGCGTCAATATTGCCAACATGGCTCTCAGTCGCACGGGCGGCCCCAATGCCTTGGCAGTCTATCAACTCGATACAGCGCCAGGTGCTTCCGCATTGGCAGAAATTCAACGTAACCCCGCTATCGTCAGCGCTAAGCTGCTCGAGGCTTAACACACACCATGGACTACGCTGATTGGCTCTACCTGCTAGCAAGTTTCTTTGTCGGCTACATTGTCGGCTCGGTGAACTTTGCTGTGCTCGTGTGCCGTCAGTACGGCATCAACATTCTCAAAGAGGGATCCGGAAATCCTGGTGCGACCAACGTGAAGCGTGTTCTTGGCAAGGGCCCAGGTAATATTGTCTTCGCCCTCGATGCTGCCAAGGGAATGGTCGGCACCGTCCTGCCCATCTTCGCCATCGCCATCACACTGGATTCGTTCAGCGGAAACAGCATGCGCGAATCCGCGCGCACGGTTTTTGAATACACCATCAACGGGGATGGCGCGGTCTTTCCTTTCTTAGCTGTCGGGTTCATCGGCACTCTGCTCGGACATTGCTTCTCCATCTTCCTGAGGTTCAAAGGTGGCAAAGGCGTAGCGTCGACTATCGGCGGACTGCTCGTCTTATTGCCATTACCCATCGCCATTGGTGCAATCATTTGGGCCGCACTCTTTTATTCCACACGTTACGTCTCCGTCGCCTCGATGGCGCTCGGTATTTCGCTCCCACTGAGCTGCGTCGTGGTCAACGCATTTTACCTGCCTGGTAAATATTCGTACCTACAGATTGGCTTCGCGACAGCCATCGCCGTCTTCAATATTTGGACTCACCGAACAAACATCGTTCGGTTGATTAAAGGTCAGGAAAGTCGGTTCACTAAAAACACAGGACCTTATTCATGAGTAAGCCTACGATTGGCATCGCCTTGCTTGGACTCGGTACAGTCGGGCAAGGGGTCTGGAAGCACTTAACTGACAAGCGCTCTGACCTCGAAACACGCCTCGGCGTGCGCCTCGACATGCGCGGCGTTGCCGTTCGCAACCTTCGTCGTACCCGCAGCGTACGCCTACCGAAGCAGAAACTAACGACGAATGCGATCGCGCTCATTGACGACCCGAAGGTCGACATCGTTATCGAGCTCATCGGCGGCACCACAGTCGCTCGCAAACTGGTCCTTCGCGCGTTGCGTGCCGGCAAGACGGTCATCACTGCCAACAAAGCTCTTCTCTGCGATCATGGTCCAGAAATTCTCGCGGCTGCTCAAGCCAGCGGCGGCAAGCTCCTCTTCGAAGGTTCCGTCGGTGGTGGCATTCCCATTATCAAATCACTCCGTGAAGGTTTGGTCGCCAACCGCTTTGATTTAATCGTCGGTATTGTTAACGGTACATCGAATTACATCCTCACACGCATGGGCGAAGATGGTCTCGATTTCGAAACCGCCCTCCGCGAAGCGCGTACGCATGGGTATGCCGAAGCCGATGCTTCCTTAGACGTCGACGGTATCGACGCCTGGCACAAGGCCTCCATTCTCGCATTCTTAGCTCACGGTAAATGGGCACCACGTGCACGTACCTTGGTTGAAGGTATTCGTAATGTGCGTTCGGCTGATATCGATTTTGCCCGTAAGTTTGGCTATACCTTGAAACACCTCGCGGTGGTTCGACGTGACTTTAAGGCCGGTTGGATGTCCGTGGGCGTCTACCCTGCCCTCGTCCCTTCCGACAATATTTTAGCCAAGGTATCCGGTGTTAATAACGGCATCACCCTCCGTGGCGATGTCGTCGGTTCAACCACCCTGGCAGGACGTGGTGCGGGTGGCGATGCGACCGCATCAGCCGTCTTAGGCGATCTCGTCGACGCCATCCTCGCGCGTACCCGCGGTGGCATTGTCGACGCCGACCTCCATGCCTTAACACGTGCAGGAAAATCCTTACGCATGGCGGATGAAGACGAAATCGTCTCTCCGTTCTACTTGCGCATGACCTTGCGCGATACCCATGGGGTGCTCGCTGGCATTTATCGTATCTTTGCGCAGCATAAAGTTTCTATCGCACGGGTGGTGCAATACGAACACCCCGACAAAGGTACAGGCACCCTCACACTGTCCACTTACCCGGCGAGCGAACGCAACATCGCCAAAGTGGTCGCTGAACTCAGTCGCGCAAAGACGGTTCTTGAGGAGCCCATGCTCTTACGCATTTTTGCGACCTGAGCGATGGCCCTGATTGTCCAAAAATATGGCGGCACGTCGGTCGGCACCGTCGACCGCATCCGCAATGTTGCAGCCAAGGTCAAAGAACAGTGGTCGCAAGGGAACCGCGTGGTAGTGGTGGTTTCCGCCCGTAGTGGCGTGACCAATGAGCTCGTTGCTCGAGCCAAAGCACTTTCGAACTTACCCGAAGAACGCGAGATGGACGTCCTTCTCGCGGTTGGCGAACAAGAAACCATCGCACTCACGGTGATGGCCTTGCATGCCATCGGCGTACCTGCCGTTTCACGCACAGGCGCCCAAGCAGGTATTATTACCGACGACAAACACACCCGAGCACGTATCGTACAGATCACGGGCGGCGATATTTTGGCGCGTCTTGACGAGGGTAAAGTTGTTGTCGTCGCTGGTTTCCAAGGTGCCACCGAAAGTGGCGAACTGACTACCTTAGGCCGTGGCGGCTCTGACTTAACTGCGATTGCGGTGGCTGCTGCGATCAAGGCCGACATGTGCCAAATCTATACCGACGTCGACGGCGTCTACACCGCAGATCCACGCATCGTCCTCAATGCGCGTAAGATGAACGAGATATCCTACGAGGAGATGCTCGAGCTGGCCTCGAGTGGCTCCAAAGTTATGCAATCGCGTTCGGTTGAATTTGCGCAAAAATATAACGTGCCGTTTGAAGTGCGCTCTTCCTTTAACGATAAACCCGGAACCCTCGTGAAAGCCATCGATAAGACCCTTGAAGACGCTGCCATTGCTGGCGTCGCCCTCGACCGCTCGCAAACGCGCGTGACTGTCACCGACCTGCCCGATCGGCCCGATGCCGTCGCCGCTATCTTTGATGATATCGGCGAAGCCGGCCTCAGCGTCGA
>DNHH01000087.1:1245-8414 GCA_003485955.1 Opitutia bacterium | reverse complement strand
TCAGCGTCGACATGATCATCAAGAATCTTGGTAAAGATGGTAAGGCCAACTTAACATTCTCGATTACCACCGATCAGTTTGCGCGTGCCGAAAAAGTGATTGGTGCTACCCTCAAGAAATTGGGATCCGGAACCGTACGCTCAGCGGGCGAAGTTGCCAAACTTTCCATCGTTGGTGTCGGCATGATTTCACACCCAGGTGTTGCGGGTCTACTGTTCAAAGCTTTGGCATCGGTCGGCGTAAACAGCGAACTCATCACTACCTCAGAGATTAAAATTTCGGTGGCGATTGACCCCGCCAAGGCTGATGAGGCCGTTCGTGCCGTGCATACGAGCTTCGGGTTAGATAAGAAGGCCTAAGCAGGTCCAGTCCCCGCTTGCCCGAAGCTATTTGCCCGCCCATGCTCAGGAAGCATGTACCGTGCCGTCTTCGCACTTCTTGCCGCACTCACTGCGTCGACCTCCGCACAAGAACTCCGTGTGCCGGTATTAGGTGAAGCGCCCCTCGCTCCAACCAATGAAGCCCCTGCGGCCCGGGCGCTCATCGAGCTGGCAGAAGAAACCCTCTCGGCTGGACTTTCCTCAACGTCCGCCGAACTCCATCGCCGTGCGCTAACACTCTCAGGAATTTCTGACGCGGATCGCGAACGTGCCACCCTTGGCCTGGCTTTTGCCTTACTCGAGCGCAACCAAAGCGAACAAGCCATCACCCTCGTTAAGCCGCTGCCCAATTCCCCACGCAAAGCGCTACGTTTAGCTTTAGCGGGGTTGTTGCAAAACGATACCGCCCTCATCGCCGAATCCGTTGGTCAGCTAAACGTTGACGCCCTACCCCCTGAAGAACGTCCCTGGGCATTAGCCATTACCGGCATGATTGGTATCGCGCGTGAAACTCCTGGCTCCGAAGCCGTCATTCGCAAAGCCGTCGAATCCGCTGTCTCCGAAGCACAACGTCAACGCATTGAATTACTCGCCTACCGTTCCGTAGTGCAAAAAGGACAAGTGGACGACGCCAGTTTAGCGTCCATGGAACGCAGAGCTCGCGAGACCAAAGGCACTGAAGCCGGATTTGTTTTTGCGCGCACTTGGGCAACCTTGCTCGCACGCCGTGGAAAAATTGCTGAAGCTGCTGCTGTCTTACAAGACGTGCGCGGGACGCAGCCTGCGCGCCAAGCCGAAGCCGATTTAGCTGCGGGTATTATTCTGGGTCCGACTTCCGAAGAAGGTATCAGCCGCTTGCGACTCGCTGCTGGTAATGCGGAAGCACCTGCACTGATTCGCAGTAAAGCCATCCGCGCACTCGCCACGAGCGTCAATGAAGCAGCCGCCGAACGTACCGTGCAACTTGCCAATGCCACCTATGCGTTTTTAAGTGATAGCCGTAATGGTTGCCCGCGTAGCCCTGAAATTACCGATGCCATCCATCTGGCACGTGCGCAAATCATGCTCACTGCCGGCAACCGTGAACTCGCCCGCAATGCCGCAGACGACCTTTTGCGCGAAACACCTGGCAGCCCACTCGTCGCAGAGTCCGTTCGCATCTTAGCCTTCCTTGCTTGGGGAGATGGTTCTTACCGCCTGGCCTCTTCGCACCTCGATCGACTTGTTACCCTGGTACCCACTTCACGTCGCGAAGCCATTCGTGCAGCCTCGGCCGACTGTCTCTTCTTAGCGCACGACTATGCAGTGGCAGCACGCGCCTACACCAATCTCCAAAAAGACGCCACCGAGACAACCATTCGTGACAGCGCCTTCCATCAATCAATCCTGTGTATACTCGAAGAAGATGGCGGACTCGATAACGCTGCCAAACAACTCGAAGATGGCATCGCCAAAGGAACAATCACCCGTGAACGCATCTTGATGGGTGCTTGGAACATCGCCGACTACGCACGGCGACGGGCGAAACCTGAAGACTTCGCACGGATGCTCGGAAGATTTTCCGGTGTCTCGCAAGCTGCACCGATTGAGTTCGCACTCCGCTTCGAATGGCTTCGTGCCCTCTCTGCCCTCGCCAATGGCGACCGTACCTCTGCGATGCGTTACGCCGAGAGTGTGACGAATACCCTCCAAAATTTACCGAAGGACGCGAGTCCTCAACTACTCGCCGCCGCACCCGAACTGCGGGCACATGCTGCGTTACTCAAAGCACGTGCCTCGGCTGATACCAAGAGCGGCGCCGAGATTCGTGAACTCGTCCAACTACGTGAGCGCTATGGCAAGGTGTCTGCCGGCGCCGCCTCCTACCTTGCCGAAGGTCGCTTACTGGCATCGGAAGGACGTCACGTTGAAGCCCAGAAACGTTTTGAAGAACTCGCTAAAGATTATGCTAATGATCCAGCACTCGCCGAATTCGCTGCACTCGGATTGCATGAAGCTGCCGAACAAGCCGCCATTCTGGCCGCAACGGAAGGCGAAAGTAAACTTCGTGAAGCCGTCAGCCTACTGTCGACGTTCATCACGCGTTACCCCGGACACCCTTTAGTTTTCCAAGTCACCATCCGTGAGGCTGAAATTCTCCGTAACCTCGGTGATTTCGATTCTGGGTTACGTTTGATGGACGAACTCACCCGGCAATTCCCTCAGCACCCGCAACGTGCACAAGCAGAACTCGCCCGGGCAGATTGCTTGATGGGTCTAGCTGCCCTTCGTCGTGCACCCAACGGTGGACCCGATCGCGCACGCATCAGTCGTGCAGTGGCTGCCTACGAGCGCGTGGTCGAAACATGGTCACGCGATTCTGACGCCATTGCCGAAAGTCGACATAAACTAGCGCAAGCATTACTGGAGCGTGCCTCGGGTGAATCCGTTGCCGACGCCCTTGCGACGCGCCGCGACGTTCGCCAACTTCTCGCCCGCGAAGCGACCGACTTGCTCAGTGGTTCACGCGATACCTTAGGCATGAATGGCCGTTCGTGGGTTTCGCGCTCTCTATTGCTCTTAGGCGAGCGCTGCGAAGCCGATGGCGACCGCAAAGAAGCCATTGCCGCTTATCGTCTTTTACGTGACTTAAATGCGGGGCTCACTGACAGTGAATCCCGCCTACCTGGGAAAGCCCTCGCAGAAAGCAAACTTGCCGAACTCGAACGAGCACCGTCCAATCCTACCAAGTAATGCCTCCCTCTACCTCTTTCTCCCTACTGACTGATGGCGGTCCCTTTGCGTGGCTTGTTTTGATCCTCGCACTGATTGCCGGCGTTTTCTTCTTGGAGCGTGCCATTTTTCTTCACCGGGGACATGTCCGCTCGTCCGACTTCTTTGAAGGCGTGCGTAATAATTTGCGCAATGGACGTCCCACCGAAGCCCTTGCGGCGTGTGAGGAATCCCCCGGGCCTGTCCCCCGTGTCGTCAAAGCAGCACTCCTGCGGATGTCAGCCGGCGAAGAAGCGATGCGCTCTGCCGCGACCGAAGCGGCCCTGCTTGAACTTCCAGTATTGGAACGTCGCTTGGGCACTATCGCTGCCCTCAGCCGTATCATCCCCGTCTTAGCATTAGCTGGATCAGTCGTCGCAGGCTTCGAAGTAGTCAGTGCGCTGCGTGATGGCAGTCTGTATGGTTCGGCCGACGGACTCTTACAGGGCATGCAGATTGCGCTCGCGACAGGTGCCCTTGGACTCGTGGTCTCGGCATTGTGCTCCGCTGGACACCACTTCCTCGTTGGTCGCGTGCGTGCGATTGTCACCGAAATGGAAACGGCGGCCTGGTCGCTCATCACCTTTGTTCGTCATGAACTTCCCGAAGAACAAGCCGCGGAGCGTAAACAAAAAGCATGAAGACACCCCTCGGAGTTCTGGCGCGTGTGCAAACAGCCGAAAGTGGCTTGAGTACGATTTCATTTATTCTCGCTGCAACCTGTCTGTGCTTCACCGCCGTACTCGCTTCACCACTCGTCTATTGTCCAGGGATCTACATCGGCTTCGATAGTCAAAAGGTCTCCGCCCGTTCACTGGATATCGCCAAAGCTGAATCGCCCGATCTCGCCCGTGTCGGCGCAGTCGCTACATTAGTTTCCGCCCGTGGTGCCAATACCTATGTCATCGAGGGTCGCATCATCCAAGGCCGAGAAGCGTTGAGTATCGAACTAAAGCGCATTGCCACCAATCCTTCACGCCGAGCGCTACCACTTTTGGTCAAATCAGATAAATCACAGACCATGCAAGGTCTCTCTGACGTTTTTAATGCTGCCCGCACCGCCGGTTTCCCAGGTATCTTGCTCGCTACAGAATCTCGCTAAAACTTCTTCGCGTGACACAACCCACCCCCGAGCCAAAGCGATTACCCGTCCACGTGGGTATCATCATGGATGGCAATGGACGTTGGGCATCGCAACGCGGCCTGCCTCGACTCGAAGGTCATCGTCGTGGCGCCGAGCGACTCATCGAAGTTGTCGATGCAGCCATTGATCATGGCGTTCGCTGCTTAACCCTCTTTGCATTCTCGGCTGAAAACTGGAAGCGTCCTGCGGAAGAAGTCGGCGGACTTTTCAAGCTCGGCGAATGGGTTCTCCGACTTCACCTCCACCGCCTTTCCAAACGTCACGTACGTTTCAGTACCATCGGTGACATCACCGCGATGCCCGAATTTATCCGCATACCGCTCGAAGAAGCCGTTGCTGCGAGCAAAGATAACACAGGCTTCGAACTCGTCATCGCCCTCAACTACGGCTCACGTCAAGAAACCGTGAAGGCTGCAAAGCAACTCGCCGCCGATGCCGTAGCCGGGAAGATTAACCCCGATGCGATTCAGTGGGACGACCTTGCTAACCGCCTCGAAACCCATGGCCTGCCTGACCCGGATCTCATCATCCGTACGTCCGGTGAATCGCGCTTAAGCAACTTCCTCCTCTTGCAAGCAGCCTATGCCGAGATCGTCATCACGCCCACATACTGGCCTGACTTCGGCGCCGAAGCTTTTGGAGCTGCCCTGCAAGAATACGCTAAACGCGAGCGTCGTTACGGTATGACGGGCGAACAAATCCGCCCTACCACACAGCAATCATGAAAGACCGTATCTTTAGTACCGTTGGTCTGTGGGCGATTGTTGGACTAATCATCTGGGTCGGCGGACTCTTCTCTGTCGCCGAACAAGCTGCCTTCTGCCTGCTCGCCGTACTCGTCTGCGCAGCGCAGTACGAGTTCTACCAACTTGTAAAGAAAATGGATGGCACGCGACACCCAGATACGACAGGTGTTGTTGCCGGTTTCATTTTCTTATTCGCACTCTTCTTCTTCGGCAACGTACGGATGCAGGCGAATATCTACACAAGCGGCGCAGCTATTTTATTTGGCGTACACTTGATCTCACTTCTCAAGAAGCCGAATCATACGCCAGGTTTGTTGAAAAAATTCCCGACGCTCTACGGGTTTATCTATATACCTTTTATGCTTTCGGCATTGGTGGCGATTGCGCGGATGGAGACTGGCGTCATGCTCAATCGCCATTCCGACGGCCTCTATTACGTCGTCTGGGTATTTATCGCCACGAAGTTTACCGATGTCGGCGGACTGCTCATTGGCGTACCCTTCGGGAAGCACAAGATTGCACCGACCATCAGCCCAGCCAAAAGCTGGGAGGGTTGCATCGGTGGATTATTCTTCTCGGCGTTAGCGTCTGCGGGATTCGCCTGGCTCTGTCGCACCTACCTCGGTGCGACCGACTTCATGTTGCCGCTCAAGGCAGCCATCCTCGCTTTACCTCTGGCGGCACTCAGCATCCCTTCGGACCTCGTTGAATCGGTCTTCAAACGACAAGCCAGCGAAAAGGATTCCGGAAAGACAATTCCAGGAATCGGTGGTGCCCTTGATTTAATCGATAGCCTTGTGCTGACCGCACCTGTCGCACTCATCCTCCTGTCTTATTGCCTCGAATGGGCGAAGCGGGCGGAATGAAGACCGCACCGACACTGCGTCTCTTAACCGGTCCGACGGCTTCGGGTAAGACCGAGGCTGCCTTGCGCTGGGCAGAATCCTGCGGCGGAGAAATCCTCTCGTGCGATTCAGTCTGCATCTACCGCAGACTCAATATTGGCTCGGCAAAACCATCCGCCGCTGAGCAAGCCCGCGCTCCGCATCACGGAATTGATTTAGCGGAACCGGCTGAACGGTATTCAGTAGCTGCGTATGTAACCTATGCTCGCGGGATAATCGATTCTGCGGTCGCGCGCGGAAAACCGCTCATGGTAACGGGCGGTAGTGGTTTTTACCTCGCCGCATTTTTTGGTCCCGTCGCCGATGCCCTTGAAATTCCAGAAGCAGCAAGTGCAGAAGCGAAAGAACTCCAGAACCGCGGCGTAGAGTTTCTGCGTAAACGACTCGAGGAACTCGAAGGCGGGAAATTACCGGCCTGGTTGGACGTCGATAACCCGATTCGATTGACGAAAGCCCTGGAGCGGCGACTGGCTTCGGGCCGTCCCTTGGACGATCTCCGGGATGATTTTTTAGGCAAACCCGGTCCCTTTGCTGACCTTAAGTTTGAGACCGAAGTCATCGATCGACCCGACCCCGAACTGCGTACCCGAATTGCCAGCCGGACCCGCGCCATGTTGGCAGGGGGTCTGATTGAGGAAGCTACCTGGCTCCTGTCATTAAAGCTCGATGATACCCTCCCAGCTGTCCGAGCTGTGGGGTACCGGGAGACCATGGAATGGCTAAGGGACGGTCAAAAGCAGCCCCTAGAGACCTTAGCCCAAACGATTGACCTCAATACCTGGGGCCTAGTGGGCAAACAGCGTAAATGGTTCCGAAGGCTGGGACTTACAGCACCCCTGAATCGGCTTAAATGAGCCAAAACACCTCCTGTCTTGCCCTCTGTCGGGAAAACGATTGAAAGGCAGGGAACCCACATCCCAACACTATGCCACTCAAGCCCGGTTTACCCCTCCCTGACCTCACCCTTAAGTCCAAGACCGATGCCGGTCTGGTGGACGTCAAACTACGCCGCAACGTCGGCAAAGGCCCTACGGTCATCCTCTTCTTCCCCCTCGCCTTCACTGGCACCTGCACCGACGAGATGTGCAAGGTAACCAACGACTTCGATTCGTACAAGTCCCTCGGCGCTGACGTCATTGCCATCTCCGTCGACAGTCCTTTCGCACAAGAAGCTTGGGCCAAGATGAACCAAATCGGCATCACGGTCGTCTCCGACTTTAACCGAGTGGCCATCAAAGCCTTC
>DNHH01000087.1:0-1068 GCA_003485955.1 Opitutia bacterium | reverse complement strand
CCATCAAAGCCTTCAAGGTGATCGACAACAAAGTCATCGCTGAGAAGACCGGCCTCCAGAAGGTTGCTAAACGTGCCGTCTTTGTCGCCGACAAGGCTGGCAACGTGGTCCACGTCGAAGCCAAGCGCGACCCTTCCCAACTCCCCAACTTCGCCAAGGTCAAACGCGCTATCGGCGCCTAAGACCTTTTCGAAAGATAACAAAAAGCCCCGCCTTACCGCGGGGCTTTTTTATGGGGGAGTTTGGCTGGTTGGCTGCTTGGCTGCTTGGCTGGTTAGCTGAAGTTTAGCGGTGCGAGCGGTGTTAGCTGAGTGGCTGGTTGGCTGGTTAGCTGTTTAGCTTTACCATCTGTCATAGCGAAGCGCCGTCCTAGCCATGCAGTGGCGCCGTCGTAAGGCCGCAGGCCTGCCGTCATAGGCGACAACGTCGCCGCCGTCCCTGTCTGCTTGCGCTGTTCCGCTGTTTTGCTGGTTAGCCGGTTAGCTGTTTAGCTGTTCCGCCGTTCAGCCGTTCCGCTCTGCGTGTCTTCAACAACACCCACTACCTGGCTTACAACTCTGCGGGAGACAAAATTCAGGCGCTAGGCAGTCAGTTTTAACGCCACCGAGGATAAAGATACGTTGGCCATCTTCGACGACGCTTCCGACAACTGTGAACACCGTTAAGAATGGAAAATCATATTCCACTTCGAGCGCCAAATCAGCCGAGCTCAACAAACCGGTCGCACGATCGAGAATTTGTAATGCTTTGGCTCCATCAACGCGGTGATCAGTGTCGTCTGCAGTCCAAAGCTGTAAGCGAGCCGATGACTGCGTGCGCACTGTGCCGCCACAATCAATAAAGCGTTTATCCACTTGGGCGATTTCCGTGAGGTGCAGATGGATTGGCGTCAGCCCACCTGTTGGCAAACGGAAACGCAGTGGCGAACCCGTTTGCCCAACGAGTTCTTTGCGGAATTCCGCAAGCGTCATCGGAACAGGTGTATTGAAAATCATTGTATCCACTATAGTATTCTATCTGTCCAAAAAGACAAGTGCTGCTGAGTAGCGGTGTTAGCGGTACTAGCGG
>DNHH01000049.1:11464-14412 GCA_003485955.1 Opitutia bacterium | reverse complement strand
CAGGCCGCTCGTAAACGAGAAGTGATTGGAAAGGGGTTCCCAGTTCTCGGTTCCCACCGGCGCGCAAAGGGTCTCGGCTGTAACTTTTTCAGCATGAATGAGGTCTTGTACCTCATATTCTGAGAGAGGCCCTTTGACCTCGTCATTAATGTATAAGGCGAACTGACGCATAGCGTGCGTTGTGGTAGGGGGGTTAGAGAATTGTCGGGCTAAAGAGGGGTGGCAAGCCCTTACCCGTTAGCGGGTTGTCTTTGCATCCCTACGACTTTTCAGTCATGCCTTATTATGCATGTCTGACGCAGGTCTCCATTCGAGCCAGAAGCAGATTCAGGGGCATATACTGACGCCGCAGTTGCGCCAATCGCTCCGTATTCTACAAGTCCCTGCGACCGAACTGTTGGCAACCATTCACGAAGAGTTGGCCGGTAACCCGCTGCTCGAAGAAGTCGACGGCTCAGGCGCTCCCTTACCTGATTCCGGTGAACCAGTTTCTCCTGAGTCCGAGAGTGAGAGCGAAGGCTCGAAAGAACTTCGCTTGGGTGATGACGACTTTGACGCCCTGAAGCGCATGAAAGAAGATTGGGACGACAGTTACTACGAAGAGGTACGCTCTCAGGGATATTCGGCAGACGACGAAGATCGTCGGCGTCACCAACTCGAGTCCGTTACAGGCGATGCTTCTTTATCAGAACATCTTTTAAACCAATCGCGTTTAGCCACCTCGGATCCTGACGTTTTACAAGCCATCGATCATTTGGTGAATGCATTGGATGAGCGCGGTTTCTTGGAAGAAGATCTCTCGAGTTTGGCCCTCGCACACCAACTTGATTACGGGAAAGTTCGTGAGGCCCACGGATTGTTACTTGGTTTTGAGCCAGCCGGCATTGGTGCGCGCAACCTTCAAGAGTGCTACCTTGCGCAGCTACGCGCTCAAGGAAAAGAAAGCACGGACGCAGTAAGGTTGGTTACGGAGGCATGGGAACCTTTAATGGCACGTCGGCTTGATGAGTGCGCACGATTACTTAATTTAAGTGCTGATGGCATGCGTGCAGCGCTCGATGTGCTTGCGCGTCTCGAGACTGCCCCTGCGCGTCGTTATCGCCGGGATGAAAATCGTCCGGTTACGCCCGATGCAACTGTTGTGCGTGGCACTAATGGCAAATGGCAGGTGACGCTCGACGATCGTCATGTGCCGCGACTACGCATCGCTCCTGCTTACAAGGACATGCTGGCCGGCCGGGCGCTCTCCGATAAGGACCGTGAGTATATCTTGGAGCGCATGAAGCAGGGCAGGTTCTTGATTGGGGCCATTGAAGAACGTCAACGGACGCTCGAGCGTCTGGCGCACATTCTCATTAATCGACAGGCGGATTTTTTTGAAGAAGGCCCTTCAAAGCTTAAGCCGCTAACAATGGCGGATGTTGCGGTAGAGTTAGGCGTCCATGAAACAACGGTTTCACGTGCAGCCGCTAATAAGTGGATGATGACGCCATGGGGTCTGCGCGAATTTCGTTCGTTCTTTAGTTCTGGTGTAGCTATGGAAGATGGCGGCTCAGTCGCGGCGACAGGCGTGCAAGAACTCATCGCAGACTTGTTGGCTCGCGAAGACACTTCTGCTCCTCTATCCGACGAAGCCATCACCGCCGAGTTGCAGAAAAAGGGAGTCAAAATTGCGCGTCGGACGGTTGCAAAATACCGCGAAGCACTCGGGCAGCCTTCGGCTCACATGCGCCGCCGGCGGCTTTAATTTAAATCTGCTATTCTTTAGAGCTCAATTGGCTTACCTGGCTCTGGGTCGTGTACCCGCGTCCCCGGGAGAGCTTTGGCGAGAGCCTCTTTCATCCACGCCCGGGCAGGTGGGTCACCGTGTGTCAGTACGATATCTTTAGGTGCTAAGTCGCGTGCAAAGTGGATTAACTCCTCACGGTCGGCATGGCCACTCAAGTGGAAGCGCTCAACTTCTGAGCGGATAGTTGCAGTATAGTCGAGGCCCTTGAATTCAAAAGTTCCACCTTTCGGTGTGCCGATCAGTTCGCCACCAGGGGTGGCAGGGTCGCAGTAGCCAACGAAGAAGACGGCGCTTTTAGGGTCATCGAGGATATTTGCGGCCACGCGCCATGCAGGGGTTTTTTCAACCAGCATACCGCTCGACACGAGGTAGATGCCAGCCTGTCGCATGCGCTTGCCGGGCTGGGAGTATTCTTTGCGCAGGGCAATGACGCCAAGGTCTTCAAGGACGCGCCGATCAAACTTCAACTGTTTGGTTTTCTTGGATGCATCCGAAAGGTAATCACATAAATCGAGTCCAAGTCCTGAGCAGAAAATCGGTGCATCGGCGAGTTGTCCGCGGTCGGCGGCTTCATCTAAGAATAAAAGCATTTCTTGCATCCGCCCGAAAGCAAATGCGGGAATAAGCACGGAACCTCCGCCATCGAGGATTCGATTAATCGCCCGGAGGAGTCGCGTCTCTTCACTGCTGCGACTCATGTCTGGAACAGTTGTAGTGGCCCCTCGGGTGCATTCCATGACCAATACATCTACCGGTGTGCGGGGGAATTCCGCACCGCCCACAGTGCGTTGTGCGGTGAAATGCACGTCGCCTGTAAAGAAAACGCGTTTACCTTGGTGGACAGCTGAAAAGCCAAAGGCGCCCGCAACGTGTCCAGCGAGATGGAATGTTAACTCGACTTCATCGGCACCACGTCCAACACGGCGCGGATTATTGATAGGCACGGCTGTGAGTGCGTGATCGAGACGCTCGACATCACTCGGTGTATACATGGGCAAATCCGCATTACCGGTTTCTTCCTTCTGCCGTGTCATCACGTTGATGGAGTTGCTCAAGAGGCGCCGGGCGAACAACGTATTGGAACTTGAAGTGAGTACGCGTGCCTTTGGGTGTTCTCGGACAAGTATCGGCATTGAGCCGAGGTGATCGAGGTGGCAGT
>DNHH01000049.1:10491-11281 GCA_003485955.1 Opitutia bacterium | reverse complement strand
CGAGGTGATCGAGGTGGCAGTGCGTTAAAATTATTGTGTCAACGGAGCCCTTAATCAGTCGTAGTTGTGGTAAAGATTGTTTGCCGACATGTTTGGGATGCATGCCTGCATCAACGACCATCTTATAATCACCAAACTCAACGAGCATACAGTTTGCGCCAATTTCTCGGCCGCTATTAAGGTCAGTGATGCGCATCTTTAGGAAACTGGAGGCTCCATGGTAAACTCAGGAATGCGAACAAAGACGGACAGCCCCTTGTCGTCTGTGCCATGAAAGGCGCCTGAGGCCCGAAGGGGTTCATTGGTTAAATGGTAGCTATTGTACCGAAATAACTCCCCAGGTGCGAGTTGCGGCGTTTGACCTGTAATGCCATCACCTTCAATAACCTCGGTCGACCCATCGGCCGATTTGAGGATCCACTTTCGACCCATCAGCTTCACAACTCGGTCCGAAAGGTTGGTAATGCAGAGAAAATAGACAAAGGCATGGGGAGTCTCGGACGGAAAGTCGGGGCTTCGGTGGTGGACGACCTTTTCCACCGTCACTTGGAGGCCTGGCAGTTCGAGCGGACCCAGTTCGGGCATGCGTTCAGAAAAGGGTATGATGCCAAGATAAGGAAGAAAAATGCAGGGATTAATTAGAGTCCTCCTTGCCCTTAACCCTACAAACCTACACCTTTAAGCAATGCCACCCGCGCACGTAAAGCATGTCGCCGTGAGTCGTTTACCGCGTCGGTGGTTGTTTATCGGAGCTTACCTTCTCTTGTTAGTCTGCTCATGGGTATTCCAG
>DNHH01000049.1:8676-10308 GCA_003485955.1 Opitutia bacterium | reverse complement strand
GCTCATGGGTATTCCAGCGTTTTTTTGAAAGCACCCCAGGGGCTCCACCTCAAGAAATTCGTTTAGTCAATGTGGGTAGCCCCAAGGGATCTAGTTTGCCTGTCGTTGTAATTCCGCGGCTTCCCGATGTAGGCGCCGACCATACACTTTCAAAGGAACTTATTGTTCAAAGTAACGGTGCCGTTTATCGCATGACCTGGCCGGCAGCTTATTTTCAAAAGTTACGAGTTGATAGTTCTGCCCGTGATATTGCTCAAGACCTTATCCAGCAATTGCCTCAGGGCCGCGTACACCTTGTGGGTGAAGGCATGGGTGGCGTGGTGGCGCTCGAAGTCGCATCTGTGCATCCAGAGCGCGTGGCTTCGCTTAGCTTTGTTTCTTCGCCTGGCGCCCAGGAGTACACCGTTTTGGGAAATGCCGTCGCAAATAAATTCGTCTACTTCTTCCACCACGCAGCCTTTGTTCTGGTTGATAATCTGACACCACACTTTGGTTTAGCGAATCGGTTGCGCATGAACCGTGCCTATTCATCGGTGCTTTTTGATACGGACTTAACGCAGTCATCAGAAAAGTTAGCAAAGTGGGCTGGTCCATCGTTATTGATACACGGTGCTGATGATTGGGTGACACCTGCAGATGCAGCACGTTACTCGGCTAAATTGATGCCACAGGCTGAATTAGAAATCATGAATGGCGGCAGAACGTTTAGTGACGAAATAGAAAAACAGGCCGTAGCTAAAATTCTAAAATTTCACTCTAAAGTTGAGTCCAATCAGGCGGTGCTGCGACCTCCATCCAGCAGCATTGTTGGATCGTACCCCGAATTAGTTAACTCTGGAGGTGCAAGGTACTGGATCCTGTTGCTTGTTATTATTGTCTGCACGTTTGTTGCCGAAGATCCCACATGTTTGGCCTGTGGTCTACTGGTTTCACAAGGGGTTATTGATTTTACATCTGCAGCGCTCGCTTGCACGGCGGGTATCTTTATTGGTGACATGGTTCTCTACGCCTTGGGTAGAACCTTAGGGCGCGATGCTTTGCACTATGCTCCGCTTAAGTGGATTGTGAAAGAACACCAAATCGACCAGATGGCTGGCTGGTTTTCTTCGCCGCGCGGGATGCTGGTCATTGTCAGCTCGCGCTTTATTCCAGCGAGTCGTGTGCCGACCTTTATTACTGCTGGTCTCTTGCGGCTTAGTCTACCCCGCCTAGGGGCACTTCTCTTTACCGCCGCCTTGGTTTGGACGCCCGTACTCATGTGGCTTGGGTATACATTTGGGCCGCCGTTCATGGAGCAATTCCCGCATTACAAGAAGTATGCTGCATGGATCATTATCGGATCATTGGCGGGCATTTGGTTCCTGACGCATTGGGTCTTGCCCGCGTTAACGTGGCGTGGGCGACGTGAGTTGGTCATGAAGTTTCGTCGGCTAACCCGCCCGACGCTCTGGTCTAACGCCTTCTTGTATTTGCCGATTCGCTTAGGGATTTTGCTAACGAGTGTCCGCTTATGGAGCCTAACTGCTTTTGCATCGGCGAATCCTGGTTTTGGCCGGATGGGGGGTTTTATTGGGGATGAAAAATCTGCGCTCTTAGAGCATTTTGAGTCAGACCCACGCACATGCCCAACTC
>DNHH01000049.1:8296-8494 GCA_003485955.1 Opitutia bacterium | reverse complement strand
CCACGCACATGCCCAACTCTCCGACTCTTAGCTGAAGACAGTAATGAAGCACGCGTGGCTTCGGCCCGAGCGTTTGCCGGTAAACATGGATTTGCACTTATTCTTAAACCCGAAATCGCCGAAGATGGTGCAGGACTGCGGATTATCCAAGGCGACGAAGCTCTCGTCGCTGCACTCCAAAACTGTACGGAAGACTGG
>DNHH01000049.1:1494-8096 GCA_003485955.1 Opitutia bacterium | reverse complement strand
CCGCGTCTGCCGGGTCGAGAGTTTGAAGTTGTTTGGAGACGAGCGCCTGGTTCTGCCAACGGCCTATTAATGGCCGTGGTTGAAAAGCGTAATGTAACGGTGGTGGGCAATGGAACTCGCGCGCTTGAGGAATTGATTCATGCCGACGACATTGCCATCAATCGTGCCGAGCTCTACCTTCACCTTCATAGTCGCCATCTTACAGAAATTCCCGCCGCGGGTGAGTCTGTAATTTTAAATCCTACCGGTTCTTATGCTCATGGCGCGGACTGCGTTTACCGGCCCGAACTAGTTACAGATGCTTTGCGTGATTCAGTTACAGCTTATTGCCGACAATTCCCAGGTCTACATTACGCACGTTTAGATTTACGTGCCGTGGATGAAGACGAACTTTCTGCAGGCAAGTTTAGGGTAACCGAGATTGGCGGATGTTGCCATGTATCGTCCGTGGTGCGCGATACTTCGCTGGGTGTATGGAATGCCTACCCGATTGTGTGGCGCCAAGTTAGACTCTGCTTACAAGCAGGGGCCGATAATTTGCGACTCGGTGTCCGTCCTGTACCCCTGACTTTCGTGCTGACACGGTGGAGCCAAGCAAGGAGTCGCTCGGATACCTTTGCCATTGTCGATCGAACGTAATCTTAGCGCGAGGACCAGCCGTGACAGAGCGCGGCGGCGGCGGCATCTGATTCATCCAGTGGCAAATCCTCGCTCAGACGAAGTGCGGTTCGCACCATGCCGCCAACCTGTTCTTTACTGGCTTTCCCGTTGCCGGTAACTGCAAGTTTGATGCGTGTGGGGGCGTACTCAGCGACCTCAAGTCCGAGCATGCCAGCTGCTGCCAGTGAGGCGCCTCGCGAGGCGCCGAGAATATGTACGGTGCGTAAATTTTGTACATATATGGTCGACTCGAGTGCCATGGCTTTCGCCTCATAGGTGCTGGCGAGTCGTAAGGCCGCTTCGTAAATGCGTGCTAAGCAAATGTGCGTTGGTACCGAAGCGTGCATGGTGAGTGTTTCGCTCGCAAGAAGCTTAGGTTCATTACCGCGTGTATCCACTATAGCCAAACCGGTTCCCCTTAAGGATGGATCTACGCCCAGAATGACACCTCGAAAGCCCCGTGTTGCCGTGGGGGTCTTCGCGGCGTTTTTACGTGTCAGTTTGCCGCTACTCAAGGCAGCGGTCCAAAGTGCTCGTGCGTTGCGGCTGGCCACGGTCTAAAGATGAACAGGGTTCTGTATAGGCACAGCAAAAAAGACGGATGCATCCTTGCCAAAATAGCTATTTCTTCCGCATCATTATTTTTCTGTGAAACGCGCCTCGCTCCTTTTTTATGCCGTTACCGTCTTGGCCGCCGACCCGTCGCTGCTTCGACCTGCGGTAACAGATACGCGCCCATTAGTGCTACAAACAGTAGGGGCGCTCGATCGTCAGGCTGTTCCTGAATGTTCGGCACTTTTATTGAGCCCAACCCAAGAGAGGGTTTTGTGGGCATTAAGTGATTCAGACGGACCTGTGCGGCTCGTCCCAATTCGTCCCTCGGGTTTAACCGCTCTGCCTGTGGCTAAGTCTGAAAGTGTCTCGGGAACCACGAACAAGTACCTTGGTGTTGAGATTGTTGGTGTAAAAAATTTGGACTGGGAAGCATTAGCCAGTGATGGGGCAGGCAATCTCATCATCGGCGATGTCGGTAACAACCTTTCACGTCGACGTGAGCTCCTCTTCTATTTTGTCCCAGAGCCTTTACTGGGTGCAGTCAGCGTAACGCCGAGTCGTCGGCTTTCGTTTACATGGCCCGATCAAGTTGACTTTCCAGATCCCGATCAACGTCACGATTGCGAAGCCATGTTTTGGTATCGTGGTAAGTTGCATTTACTCACCAAGCATCGCCGTGACACGGAAAGCGTATTGTGGCGCGTAGAGATTCCTGCGGTATCCACTAAGGCTTACTTGAGTCGTGTGGCCGCCTTCGATGCCCATGGCATGGTTACCGATGCGAGTCTCTCCCCTAACGGTAAGTTCCTTGCGATTTTAACTTATCGAATGCTATGGATCTTTGATGTCTCTAAGACCCCCGAGAACCCTCTGACAGGTCAGGCATGGGCAAGGCCCATTCAGCTACCTGTGAGCCAGTGGCAGGTCGAGGGTTGCGCTTGGCTTGATAATGAAACGCTGCTGCTCGGCTCGGAAGAGGGTGGCCTCTTCCGAGTCAAGTTGGACGATCTAACTGGACCGCGTTAAGTCCTAGAGAGACTGGGCCGCAGTCACGACTGCTTCGACGGTTATGCCAAGTTCGCGCATAACGGTATCGCCGGGGGCGCTTAATCCAAAGCGATCCGTACCAATTGACTTTCCGCTAAGGCCAACGAGTCGACCCCAAGGCTGCGTGTTGCCAGCTTCAACGCTGACACGTTTGCCGCAGTTCGGAGGTAGGACTTCGTCGCGGTAGGCTTGAGGCTGACGTGCGAATACTTCCAACGAAGGGAGTGAGACGACACGTACACTTGGGCCAATTTTTTCAGCGGCGGCGATTGCCAGCGAAAGTTCGCTGCCTGTTGCCAACAAGATGTGCGTTAAGGTAGCGCTTTCCTTGCGAGCGATGTAGGCGCCGCGAAGGGTGCCTTGCCGGCGTGTGGCTACAGGGATTGCGTCGAGTGAGGGTAGGTTTTGGCGAGAGAGGATAAGCGCCACCGGTCCCTCGCGACGTGAGGCTGCATGGGCATAGGCCGCGGCGCATTCTTCGGCATCACCGGGGCGCACGACATCGAGATTGGGTATGCAACGCAGTGCTGCCACCGTCTCTACAGGTTGGTGGGTTGGGCCGTCTTCGCCAACGCCGACAGAGTCGTGGGTAAAGATATAGAAGGCCTGCAGTTTCGCTAGCGCGGCCACGCGAATGGAGGGACGAAGGTAGTCAGAGAATGTGAGGAAGGTAGCACCGGACGCCTTAAAGATCCCGTGATAGGCAATGCCGTTGAGGATCGCACCCATCACGTGTTCGCGGATACCAAAGTACAGATTACGACCCGTGGGTGTCGCGATATCGAAATCCCCCATATCTTTGAGGTAATTCTTCGTCGATCCGTGTAGGTCTGCAGAACCTGAAAGGATTAATGGAGATGCCTTGGCAACTGCATTGAGGGCAATCTCACCCGAGGCACGTGTTGCATGGGTATTTTTACCGAATTCAGGAATGGCTGCGAGTAACACGTTGGCGTCGCCGTGATTGCAGGCAAGACCCTTGCCAAGCTGAGCGGCTTTTTCGGGGTTGGCCTTAGTCCAAGCTGCGAATGTCTGTTTCCAGTTTGCATGCGCCTGTGCTTGCGCTGTTTTTCGGGCTGCGAAGTAAGTGCGTGTCTCTGGTGAGACGAAGAATGTTTCTTCTGGTAGGCCGAGTGCTTTGCGGGCTGCAGGGATAAATTTCACACCAGCTTCACCATGGCCCTTGCTGGTGCCTTGAACTTCGGGAATGCCTTTGGCGATGGTGGTCTTGCAGATGATGAGCTTCGGTTTGCCGTTTGTCGCTTTACGTGCGGCTTCAAGGGCGGCAGAAATGGCAGCAATATCGTGTCCGTTAGGCAGGGTGGTGACATCCCAGTTGCAGGCTTGGTAGCGCTTGGCGGTATCTTCGTTCTGCGTCTTGGAAGCCATGGCGTCGAGGGTGACGTCGTTGGAGTCGTAAAGCATGACGAGGTTATCCAAACCAAAGCGTCCCGCGAACGAAGCTGCCTCATGCGAGATGCCTTCTTGTAAACAACCATCACCAGCGAGTCCGACAATAAGGTGATTGAAGATGGTATGCTCTGGGGTGTTGAAATGTGCCGCGGCCATTTTTGCTGCTATCGCCATACCAACGAGATTGCCCGTGCCTTGTCCGAGGGGTCCTGTCGTTGCTTCGACGCCTGCGGTCTCACCAAATTCTGGGTGGCCTGGAGTCTTGCTGTGAAGTTTACGGAAAGCTTTCACCTCGTCCATCGAGAGGTCAAAGCCGGCTAAGTGTAACCAGCCGTAGATAAACATCGAGCCGTGTCCCGCGGAGAGCACAAAGCGATCGCGATTTGGCCAGGTAGGATCGGCTGGGTTGTGACGGAGGAAATCGCCGTAAAGGGCGGCACCGATTTCCGCAGAGCCGAGTGGTAGGCCGAGGTGACCTGAGTGGCAGGCGGCGACCGCATCCATGGCAAGGCCGCGTGCTTCATTGGCGGCACGTTGGAGGGCTTGGGTGTCGAGAGGCATAAGGTAACTGACGGATAGGGGGCACTGGGGCGGGATTCCAGCCTTGAATGGAAGGCAGTCCCACCCCTTCCTTAGAATCATGTCAAATCCCGCCCTAGAAGAAGGCCAAGCGCTGACCCTTGATTTCGGTAAGCTTCGTAAAATTGCTTCAGGCAAAGAAGACGTTATCCCCGCTGTAGCCCAAGACGTTGCCACCGGCGAAGTCCTTATTGTCGGGTATGTGAACCAGTTGGCCTTACAGACCGCTCTTAAGGAAAAGAAGGCCACCTTTTGGTCGACCTCGCGAAATGAGCTTTGGGTCAAGGGCCTGACGTCAGGTGACTTTCTTGAGCTCGTCGAGGTGCGCGTGAACTGCGAACAGAATTCGATCCTTTATCGTGTGAAGCCAGTGGGGCAGGGTGCTTGTCACACCAAGGGTTCAAATGGACGTGCACGTTCAGGTTGTTACTACCGTCGACTAAAGTCGGACGGCACCCTCGAGTTCGTCGTCTAATTTAGCGCGGAGGTAGATGCTCGGCAGCTTCGTTTGACTGCACATCTATACGAATCACAACGAGCTGTGTGCGTCGGACAACGCGTTCATAACCTGGTTGAGCAATAAAACCAAGCTGACTATAGTCTCCTTGGGCAGACGTTAAGCGTTTGAGTGCAGCTTCCGCCGCCTCGCCATCTGGAAACTCGAGTGCAAAGGTCACACGAAGCCGAGCGCTGACAGTGTCCTCATCAACTGCTACGCTGATGGAACGGGCAGACGCAAAGATGTCGCCCGCGAGGGGGCCAACCCAGCTGCGCCTTGCCGCAACTTGGGCTAGGCGTGCAGGTTCACGGATATGCAGGATGAGCAACGGGTTATCTTGGGCTTTCAGCAAAGTGTCTGCGATCGCGGGTAGGCCAATGCGGCTCTGGGTTACCGGTGCTACTTCCACGCCTTGATCTCCAGGACCAAAGCCAAAATCAATGGTTGGGCTTTGAGTTGATTTAAATGCGGCAACAAGGCGATCGCGTGTCAATCCCACCCGGCTTATCTCGTCTATCAGTGCGGGCGCACCGGCAATTTTTAAACCTGCAGGTGATTGACGGGTGGCAGTAACGAATACTCGACCCATCGTGCCGTGATTACGTTCGAGCGATAGGGATGTGCCCCGTTTAAACCAGAAGACAATACTTGCGGTTAACACGAGGCTGCCGGCCAACCAAAATACCCGACGGCGCAAATTCATAGAACCAGTGTGTCAGGCCCTTGAACTCTCGCAATAAAAAGGGCGACCGTTGAGTCGCCTTTTTTCGGAGAAGTTGCCTGAAGATTATTTACCTTTACCAGCGGCCTTTTCGCGACGTGCTTCTGCGGCACGAACGATCGTTTGGGCGAGCTTCTGAATAGGGTAGTCGAGGGTGGCGTCACCGGTTGCGCCATTTTGTGTGATGGTGATACGACGAATAAGGTCAGCACCGGTAGCTTTATTGGCAGCAACCTCGGCGGAATCTCCATCAGCGGCCATGGTTAACATGCTGCCAAAGCCTAGCATGCCTTTCGCTTGGCTAATATTTTTCTTAGCAGCAGCCTCGTCGACGAATTCTGCGTTAATACGAAGGGTTACGTCAGTGGCGTTTTCGCCCAGAGCGAGAACGACTGCTTTAACGCCACTACGTTTAGCGAGGCTAGCTTTGCCTTCAGTTGTAGTTGTGGCATCGGGTTTGCGCTTGGCGGCTTCTGCTTCCTCGATTGCGGCAACATTGGCCGAGATGAGTAACCAGCCATTTTTCACAGAGGCATCCGCAGTCGTCAGGCCAGCATGCTTCCAGGGCTTGCTCGCTGTGGCAGCGGTAACTGCGCGCTCGATATTGGAGGTCTCGGCAGCGACGACGGTATTGCCGTCGACGATTACCAGTTCGACGGTCACGTCCGCTTTTTCTTTGGAGCCCTCAGTGCCTGCAGCTTTAGCGATAGCGTCGCCGAGCGCCCGGGCGTCCCAAGCCTTCAGGCCTTTGATGGTACGGTTAGGGACTTTGTTGGCTGCGGCGAATGCTTCGATGCGGGCCTTATTGAATTTGCCACGGATGAGTGCTGTGACGCTCTTCTCGTCGCCGGCTTTGGCAACAACGGTCACATCACGGAAGTCCTCGTCGAGTACGAACCCGAGTTCATTCTTCAGGGCGATGACGACGTTGTTGGCTTCAATCTCACCTAAAAAGGCATTGGTGAGCGCTTTGCCGATTTGGGTTTGGTCGATGGTCTCGTTGGAAATATGGACGGCAATGTCCGTGTTGCCAGAGGGCAGGCCACTGGTAGGCAGGCCGGCTGAGACGACGGCAGAGAATGCGAGGAGCGCAGAGAGGAGGATAGGTTTCATGACTTTAGTTTAGTT
>DNHH01000049.1:0-1291 GCA_003485955.1 Opitutia bacterium | reverse complement strand
CGGGTGCAGGCGTTTTTGCCGGCGCATCCATTTCTTCGTCTTCGACATTTGTCGGCGCAGGATTCGTTTTTTCTTTCACTGCTTCGCGTGCCATTTCCTCTACTTTTTCGCCGAGTTTGCCGAAGAGAACTTTGGCACGACTTAAGGCGTATGCACTACGTATGGATACCGTTGAGCCGTCTTGGGTAGTTTTAATGCCTGCAAGGAAGTCTGCCGCTTCGCTTTTATAGTACTTGGTGTCAGCATCATCTTCATCGGCCTCAACGGTAGCCAAGTTACCAATGGTTAGTGCGGAGGTGATTTCTTGTGCAGCTGTCTTGGCTTTGGCTTCATCGCTAAAGCTGACCTTGGCGCGCATAAGGAAATCTTTAGCGTCTTCACCGACAACAAAGGTGACGTCTTTGAGGCCGAGCTTATCGGTTTTTAATGATTCAGGGTCTACGGCTTCTTGGATCTTACGGACATTGGCGTAAATTTGTGTGTGGTGTAAAGGTGTTGCAACGACTTCGGCCTGAGCGCTAGCGGGCAACTCAAAGCTAGGCTTTTTATTACGCCAACATGCGAGGGTCGTGCTCATCTCGCGGACGGGCGACAGGATTAGCACATTGTCTTCGGGCATGCCGACGGCGTAGTCCTTGAGCACTTCCAACGCCGATTCTTCAGTCCCAATGTCTTGATTCAACGCTTTCAAAAGCGCGACTACCAGTTTGTTGCCTTCCCACCCTGTAAGATCGTCGATGACGACCGGGCTGACGCCTTGTTCTTTAGCGAAAGTATCAAAAGCAGATTTACGAAGGTCGAGGTGGATGACGCCGTAGAAAGAATAATCCGGACCTTCTTCGCCTTCGCCCTTCGTGATGCGAATTCCCAGCTTAATGATGTGCGTTCCATCCGTCTTCAGGCCTAAACGATTTAAAAGTTCCTTATTACGCTTTGCGGCTACTGGGTCGAATTGCTCGCCAAGTTTTTCCATACGTTTCTGTAGGGCGACGGCGAAGGGGTGTAGTTGCGACTTCGCAGCTTCGTCATAGGAAATATGTACAGCCGCATCGACATTAGCGGGAATGCCGCGAAGGGGTTCAGCGTGGGCAGACAAGGCTACCAGCCAGGCAGCTAAACACAGGAACCAGCGACTAAAGGGGCGTGAGCTCATACAGCATCATATTGCGGATTACTGACTGCCCTAAAGCCTAAAGTCTTCCCAAAAGAAAAGGGCGCACGAAAGTGCGCCCTTGAGGGAGTCTAATCCGAGGTGGGATTAGTAGCCGCCGCGATCACCGCCGCGACCGCC
>DNHH01000025.1:20559-23089 GCA_003485955.1 Opitutia bacterium | reverse complement strand
TCTTCACCAGGCCGAGGACGTTGGCGTCATCGCCGTTGGCGACGATCGCGCCGTCCCGCGGCACGATGCGGATGACGTGCGAGAAGGTGCGCAGGACATCTTCGAGGTCCCTGAAAATATCGGCATGGTCGAACTCAATATTATTCAACGCCAGAACTCGTGGAAGGTACTGGATGAACTTACTGCGCTTATCAAAAAAAGCTGAGTCATACTCGTCGCCTTCAATCACAAAAGCACCGCCGTCTTTGCCCGGGGAAGAACTATCGGGGAGATCGCGCGGTACGCCGCCCACCAACCAGCCTGGATCTGATCCGTGGCTGCGCAGAAGCACCGCAGCCATGCAGGTGGTTGTCGTCTTACCGTGCGTCCCCGCGACCACCAGGTTCCGACGGTTTATTAATAGCCGCGTACGTAATAACTCCGGCAACGAAACATAGGGTATCGTGCGCGCCTCCAAAAGCCACTCAACCTCTGGATGGCCACGTGAGACGACATTACCGATGACGACTAAATCTGGCTTAAGTTTTGCTAAGCGTGCTGCATCCCAACCCTCAAGAATTTCCACACCTGCATTCCGTAAATGATCAGACATGGGTGGATAGATGCCCGTGTCCGAACCAGTGACTTCATGCCCAAGTGCACGCATGAGCAAAGCTGCGTTGCCCATTGCCGTTCCACAGATGCCGATGAAGTAGATTCTCACCACGGCAATGGGTAGGGCCTCTCTGGCAGGGAGTAAAGGCAACATACAGAAACCGTAGGCACAAAAAGGCCTGGGCGAACCCAGGCCTTGAACCCACCTCCCACAAAAAATTATGCCGCTAAAGCGGAAGCATCACCGCCAAGGTGACGCTTCACTTTATCGAAACGGTGCCGTCGACGCAGTGCGCGATCGAGTTTATCCATCAGCAAATCGATGGATTTGTAGATGTCGTCTGACTCGACGCGGACAACGATGTCCGGCCCGGCGATTTCAATCTTCGCCTGAGCGGCAAACTCGTTGGCACGGTCACGCGATCGGGCGTGAACAAGCTCAAAGAGGACGCGGACAATCCTGTCGTTGTGACGAAAGAGCCTTTGAGTCTTTTCGTTAACGTAGGATTTGAGGGGCTCAGTGAGGTCCAAATGGACCCCCGTGATGATGACTGACGCATTGCTCATGATGGTGCGTTGGGTTTGTGTGGTTGGACCTAAGGCTATGCACCCTTTCCCTAAACGTTCTGCCAGTTTCTTTCGCGAGTTTGAGCTCATCGTTGTTACAGGCGGATCTTCCGGAATCGGACGCACCTTCCTTAGGCGCATAGAAGAGTCTATGACTTCGGCGGTCGTATGCAACGTATCGAGAACAGTTCCTGAAGGCTGGGTTTTGAGTCCCAGCAGGGTTCATTTAACGGCTAATCTGGCTGAACCTGCTGAGATTGAGGGGGTTGTGGCTGCATTACAAAAACTGATGCCACGCACGGGCAGGATTCTAATCATAAATAACAGTGGCTTTGGAGCCTATGGGGAATTCCCAAGCCCAGGACTGGAACACACGTTACAGATGATTGACGTCAACAGCCGGGCGCCCGTTCACCTCACCGGCCTGCTTTGGCCAAGATTGCTACAACACGGAGGCATGGTTGTGAATATTGCCTCGCTGGCTGCCTACCAACCCGTGCCCCTCATGGCCGCCTATGCTGCCACGAAAGCCTTTCTGCTGCATTGGAGCATTGCGCTCGATTGCGAAGGCAAACCTCACGGCGTAAGGTGTGTAGCAGTTTGCCCAGGACCTGTTTCGACAAACTTCTTTAAAGCCGCTGGATTCTCTAAACCCACCAATCTTCCAGGACAAAGTTCGGACGACTGCGTCGACCAAGCAATCGCTGCGATGCTGTCTGCTCAGCCACAAATCGTGACGGGCTGGAGCAATCGGATTTTATCTTGGTTCTCCGCACGCTTGCCGAAGCCATGGGCAGCTGCGCTAGGGCTACGCGCAATCGAACGAAAACTCGGCCGAACCGTCCGCTAAGTTATTTGGCCATCGCCAACAATTCCTTCGCATGCGTGATGGCGGTGCGACTTGTGCGATCACCCAACATGCGCGCGAGCTCGGCCACGCGCACCGATGTGTCTTTGTGTACAGAATCAATTTTAACAGTTGTTGACGTACTGTCCTGTTCTTTAGTGACCACAAAGTGCTGTCGACCAAGGGCGGCAACTTGGGGCAAGTGCGTTACGCAAATGACTTGATGGCGACCGCCAAGGGCAGCGAGCTCGCGCCCTACCTGTGCGCCGACTTCGCCGCCCACATTGGCGTCGACCTCATCAAACACCAAAACCGGCGTACGATCAGAGGCCGCTAAGGTTGTCTTCAGCGCCAACATCACACGGGCAGCTTCACCGCTCGACGCAATCTGGCTTAAAGGAAGCAGATCTTGGCCGGCATTCGGACAAAACAAAAATCGGACCGCGCTATCGCCTGTCGAAGATAAAGGAGCATCGATAATTTCAGCTTTGAATTTGGCTTTTTGAAAACCTAGGTGACCCA
>DNHH01000025.1:15626-20381 GCA_003485955.1 Opitutia bacterium | reverse complement strand
TGAAAACCTAGGTGACCCAACAAACGAGCCACAGAATCGGCTAAACTAGTCGCCGCCTTTTGACGTACTTTGCGGAGCCCTGCTGCCTGGGTCTTTAAAATTTTCTCAGCAGCATCAGCCTCAGCCTGCAGCGCATCCACTTGAGCCTCGGCGCCTTCACTCCCTGCAAGGCGAGCCATCAATGCCTCTCGCTTCGAACGCACAGTAGCCGCATCTGGTCCATAACGCCGGCGCAGATCGAGCCAGTTATTCATCCGCTGCTCAAGAGCTGCAGGAACCCCGCCTGAACCAAGGCGGCTAACGGTCCGGGCAAAATCGGAGCGAAGGTCGTCGGCCTCTGCTACCAATGATTCGAGGCGGCGAACAGCGTCGGCTAAATCTGTGTCGATGCGTGCCGCGGCTGTACCAGCTTTGAGTAGGCGCGGAAAAATAGTGCCGACGCCTTGACCGCCGAGTCCTAAATCAATTTGCGAAAGTAGCTCAAGCAACTCCTGTGCACGAGAAGCCACTGCATAATCGCGCTCTAAAAGCGTAATTGCTTCATCGTTTAAATCTAACCCTGAAAATTTATCTAACTGAGACCGGACAAATGCGGCTTCGTCTTCCGACAGTCGTTCAGCGTTCTTAAGAGCTTCTATCCGCTGATGAATCCCTCTCCATTGCGCATAAGCCTCGGCATAGACAGCCAAGGCTGTGGCATGGGCGCTCCCGGCCTGCGCATCGAGTAGTTCTAATTGAACCGATTCGCGTAACAATCGCTGCGGTTCGCCTGGGCCATGAAAATCTATCCAGCGCTCACCAAGACGGGCTAACTGTGCCAAGGTAGCTGCAGCCCCGTTCACGGTGATCCGACCGGATTTTTCAGCTGAGACCGTACGCCTTAACAACAATCGGCCGTCCTCACAGGCTGGTAAATCCATTTCACTTAATAGTGCGTCGAGTGCGGGATCATCCACGAGTTCAAGTTCAGCTTCGACGACGGCTGCTTCGGCACCTTTCCGCACGATTGCCTTTGGTGCACGATTACCTGCGAGCAAAGAAAGTGCGCCGAGCAATACGGACTTACCTGCACCAGTTTCTCCGGTGACGACGGTAAAGCCTGCACCAAACTCCAGCTCGGTCCGGTCCATCAGAGCCAAGTCACGAATGGCGAGTCGTTGAATCATATGACGTTGGCACGTTGGCCATAAAGCGCTGACCCAATGCGTATGCAGGTCGATCCAGCGAGGATGGCAACTTCGAGGTCATCGCTCATCCCCATCGAAAGCTCGGGTAAATCTATTTTGAATCGTGCAGCTAAGTCATCGCGACATGTGCGTAGACGATCAAAAGCTTTCTGAGTCACTTCTGGATTATCCGAGAGTGGCGGAACCGTCATCAATCCCTCCACGCGTAAAGCGGGAAGTTGCAGGGCTGCTTCCATCAACGCTGTAGCACCGTCGATATCGGTTCCGAACTTTGCAGGATCATCGCCCGCATTAACCTGAAGGAGTATGGGAAGTTTTTTGCCTAACTCTCCGGCAACGCGACCGAGTCGGTTGGCTAAATCAATGGAATCGACGGATTGAATGCGGTCGAAGGTCTCAATCGCTAATTTGGCTTTATTCGACTGAAGGTGCCCAATGAGCTCCCATTGAAGTCCTTGGGGTCCAATTAGGCGCTTCGCGGCAGCCTCTTGTACCCGGTTCTCGCCAACCGCTAAAATGCCAGCACGGGAGGCGTATTGTGCGGCTTCGACTGGATGCGTCTTGGTAACAGGCAAAAGGCGTACAGAAGCCAAGGGGCGGCCAGCTTTGACACAGGCAGCAGCAACCCGACCGAGGACGGCCTGGTAACGTGCTTGAAACTCCTCATAGGTGACCATCTGTTTACATATCAAGGGTTATGGAGGGGGCTGTCAAATCTTGGCGAATATTCGTAGTTATAGGGATTAGAGGCTCTAAACTTGATGAGGTTTGCTATTAGCCTTATTAATCATCCCCCATGCACATCGAGAACTTCAAAATCTTCTGTGACCTTGTGGACAACAAGAGCTTCTCGAAGGCGGCCAAACTCAATGGGATCACCCAGTCAGCCGTCAGTCAGCAACTCCGGGCGATGGAAAAACATTTTAACGTTCTCATTGTCGACCGTGGTCAAAAACAATTTCAGTTAACCCGTGAAGGACAGCGCCTCCACGAATCCGCTCGCGAAATTTTAGGCCACTACGAACGGGCTGCGGGTGAATTACAGGAAATGCGCAAAGTCGTGAGCGGCACAATCCATGTCTCCACGATTGTTTCGATTGGCCTGCATGAACTGCCTCCCTACCAAAAGCGCTTCATGCAAGAATTTCCGCACGTCAATGTGCGGGTGGAGTATCGTCGATCAAATTTGGTCTATGAGGATGTACTTTCGAATGCCGTAGACATTGGCCTCATTGCCTTCCCGCAAAAACTACGCCAACTCGAAGTCATTCCTTTCATGGAAGACCAACTGGTGCCCGTGTGTGCGCCGAAGCACCCTTTAGCGAAGCTCGGAGAAATCGAACTCGCAGACCTACAGGGCTGTAAATTTATCGGTTTCGACCAAGACATTCCTACACGCAAGGCGCTAGACGCTTTCTTCCGCGAACACCGCATCGAACTCGAGCCAACTATGGAGTTTGATAACATTGAGACAATTAAGCGCGCCGTGGAAGTGGATGCAGGCGTGGCGCTCGTGCCCGAAGACACCATTCGGCAAGAAGTTGAACAAGGCACCTTGGTTAAGTTACGGATGCGTGATCGCCGCATTGCGAGACCCTTGGCGATTATTCATCGTAAAGGTCGCGTACTCTCTCCGGCACTGAAGCGCTTTATTGCGCTCCTGATTGCTGGTAAAGTCCCTGCAGCTTAGTTTAAGCCCGATAACGGTTGGCTGCGCGAACGAGTGCGAAGGCGGGCAACGCTTGCCCAAATATCAGACCCAGACCCACGCATACTAAGGCAAAGTCGACAGGTTGACGAAGACACTGCCAGGCTGCTATCCACCATATCAAAGCACCAAGCAGTGGCTCAGGTCGCCGCCGCATTGCACCGTGTACGCAGGCATGAATTCCGCCGAGCGAACAAGCCAAGGCCGCCAAGGCTGAGGGCGTTGCGAGCTCTAGGGCAAAAACCGCATGGGCCGATCCTGCCAGCGTTAGGAAAATTCCGAAAAGCAATGCTGATCCGGTTCGCCGATTTGTCGGGATGATTTTGAGTTCTGTACGGTATGCCCGAAGGTAATGGAAGGTCGCGAAAACCCCAAGCGATAGCGAGAGCGCCCAAATATAAAACAATCCGCTAATGGGTATAGACCAATAAAGGATGGCTGCTTGCAACAAGCAGCACTTAGCCAAAAGCAGCGCCCAGACGCCTACGAGGAGATCAAGGGCGCGGGTCTCACGGTGTGCACGTTCGAGAGAAAGGGCTAACTCAGCGTCAACGGGAGACGGAAGTATGTATCTTAAATCTGAATGATCACTCATGTCTGCCAGAGTTTTTGTTTATAAATCGAAGCTGCGGTTCGCGGATCCACTTCTGCTTCCCAACTTTTATCGCCACGCTGAATACGCTCAGCCAAGGTACGTGGCTGACAGTTTAATGCCGCAGGATTGCAATCAGGCACCGCCTCCAATGAGCCAGCTAATTTCAGGTGATTTAACAATCCCTCCACACCTGGGTGAAGTCGCAGCGAATCCAGCCGAATAACTGCATCGTCCGGGAAAGTATAGCCATCAGGGAAACAAACGCGGCGGGCAACCGGGTCTTGATAAAGTCGATTCAATTGCCGGCCTGACATCGGGTAAACCAGCAGGCGTACTTGTGCTTTGAAAAGCCTGCCCAATGCCTCCAAGAGACCCCCCTCTAAAGCTGTGTAATTCTCCGTATTCAAAATTTCGACTAAGTTATTCACCCCAGAGACGAGCGTCACCGCGCCTGCAGTGTAGCGACGGAAGTAACCCGGGAGGCGGTAATAGCCTCGCCACCGTGAAATAAGCATCGGGTAACCGAGTTCATTAGCTAAGCGAGCACGGGCCACAACATCAGCCTCGCTCGTATGGTCATCACGCAAACTGATCTCGAGTAGGCTGACTAAATTTTCACTGGGTGTAGCCTTCTTGCCTTGCTCGAGCATATCGAGGTTAACATGAGAAACTGGTCGCAGTGACCCGCGTGCAACCAGGATATCTTTGTGATAAAAAAATTCGCTAGGTACTTCGGGCTGGCCAGTCGGACCAAAAAGAACCGCGTCGGTTAACCCTAAGCGCACCAACCGGATTGCAGCTTCGGCAACATTGAGATGGGCTAAAGCTGGGCCAGAAAAGTCGAGGCGGTCAACCTCAACGCGCGCAGCACCCACGCCTTCGATTAGGGCATTGAGAAGCGAGTCGTTGTTATCGCGGGCGTGAAAGGCGGCGTGAATTAAGTTAACGCCGACAATGCCAAGCGCGTCTTGCTGACGCACAGCCAAAGAATCCCAAAGCCGCAAGTGTATGATAATATCCGAAGGCTCTGCGCCAGGCTCGTGCTGAAAACGTAGTCCAATCCAACAGTGCCCCTGCCCTGCACCATCATGCGGCGTGGTGGCAACGGTGTCCGCAAAAACAAAGAATCGCGAAGTCTGGCCACGCTCTGGGCCTAGTCGATCGACCAAGAGGTCGTACTCATGGGCAAGCATCTGGGTCAGACGCTCACGAGAGACATAGCGCTGTGGGTGTCCGTAAATGGCGTCGCTGATCCGCATGTCATA
>DNHH01000025.1:14936-15460 GCA_003485955.1 Opitutia bacterium | reverse complement strand
TGGCGTCGCTGATCCGCATGTCATATGCGGACATACTTTTAGCAACCGTGCCAGAAGCCCCACCTGCTTTAAAAAAGTGGCGGACGACCTCTTGACCGGCCCCAATTTCAGCAAAAGTCCCATACACCGAGGGATCTAGATTAATCGCCAGGGCCTTGCGCTCAGCGACAACTGAGGCAAGGGAGCCTGGATCAAGGGATTCAGTCATAACGGTATCTAAACGTTATCGGCGAATCTGGCAAATGAGTTTGTCCTCCTAGCGGAACCGTTCAGATTAAACCCCATGAAAGACTTCCTTAAAAGCGTCTTTGCTTCTGCCCTTGGCTTTAGCCTCACCCTGCTCACTGGCTTCCTTGTGATGATTGTATTCATCGCCGTGATTGCCACGCATGACCCCAGCGAGGGTGTGCGTCGTACGCATATCCAGTCTGGCACCTTTTTGGTTATTGGAAACGGAATGGCAATCAATGATACCCCCGAGCACGGCTCTCCAGACGTCGGCTCTTTGCTCTTGGGCGGAAACG
>DNHH01000025.1:9862-14770 GCA_003485955.1 Opitutia bacterium | reverse complement strand
CTCTTTGCTCTTGGGCGGAAACGACATGCCACAAGTTGACCTTTACCGGGCACTTGAGGCTCTCGACCTTGCTGCCAAAGACCCGAATGTAGCTGGCATTCTCATGGTCGAAGGTCTTGACGCTGGCTTAGCTACCAGGTCCGAGCTTCGAAAAGCGCTTCAGGATTTTATTCAGTCATCTAAAAAACCAGTGATTGCATGGATGGAGAACCCTTCGACCGGGGAATACCATATGATGTCAGCCGCCAAGACACTCATCCTGCATAAATCAGGTGAGGTCCAGTTTGCAGGCATCGCATCTTACTCAACTTACTGGGGAGAAGGTCTCCGTCGCTTAGGTGTTGGCGTACAAGTCACCAAAGTTGGGAAGTACAAATCCGCAGTCGAGCCACTCATTGGTGACAAAATGAGCGAACCCGCCCGCCAACAATCACAGGAACTGCTGGATGATGTTTGGAGTCGTATCGTGGCAGAAGTTTCACGCACCCGCGGAATACCTGTAGCACAATTACAAAAAGCTGCCAGCAATCCAGGGATTTTTTCTCCACAGCGAGCGCTTGAGTTAAAACTTGTGGATAAGGTCATGCAGCGCGACGAATTGATTGCTGAAGTTATCCGTGCGGGTGCAACCGACGATACAGAAGGCTCTTTTCGACAAGTGTCACTCGCTCGCTATGCTGGAAAAGTGAAACTACCTAAAGGTAGCGAGAAGGTTGCGGTTGTTTATGCTGAAGGTGAAATTGTCGATGGCATGGGCAGCCCAACTTCGGTCGGTGGAGACCGTGTCGCAGCAACGCTTCGTCACCTACGTAATGACGAGAAGATTAAAGCGGTTGTCTTGCGCGTGAATAGCCCAGGCGGCTCCGCCTTTGCCTCTGAAATTATTCACCGCGAACTCGAGCTTCTTCGCAAAAAAGGTGTGCCCATTATTGTGTCGATGGGCGACCTAGCTGCGAGTGGTGGCTATTACATTGCCTCACCGGGAAGCACGGTGATTGCAGACCCCATGACCATTACAGGCTCGATTGGCGTCTTTGGCCTTCATTTCAATTACGGTGAGCTTGCGGCGAAGCTTTCGCTCGCAACGGATGGCGTCAAAACCTCAACCCACGCTGACCTGCTCGCAGTCCACCGGCCAGCAACTGTCGAAGAGCTTGCAATTGTCCAAGAATCCGTGGATCGCATCTATGAAGAATTCCTAGGCGTCGTTGGTAACGGCAGGAAGATGAAACGTGATGACGTCCATGAAATTGCGCAAGGCCGCGTCTGGTCAGGTGCCCGCGCTCGTAAGATTGGCCTAGTTGATTCCTTTGGCGGCTTGCGCGATGCAATTGCCGAGGCATCCAAACAAGCCAATCTTAAGCAGCCTGGAATCGTTCAATTCCCAGGTCTACACGAAGACCGCCGTTCTTTAGCAGAAATGGTATTGTCTGATGACGAGGAGAGCCCGCTTTTCGCCCGGACTGCTAAAGATCCGTTAGTGCAATTGATTCGAACTCAATGGCAGCAAGCTAAGGCCATGCGTAACTTAAACGATCGTCGCGGTATCTACCTGTTAGCACCCTTGCGGATTGACGACCGCTAAACGCCTTAACGAGTAGGCGCCTTCGCCTGCTGCTCTGCGTAAATCTTTTGAGCCATTGGCAAAAGCTGTTGAAGCTTCTGGATACGCGTCTGATCTGAAGGATGCGTCGAAAGAAACTCAGGCATTCGCGCGCCAGGCTCTTTTGAGAAGCGCTGCCAAAAAGTTACTGATTGAGCCGGATTGTAGCCGGCAAGCGCCATATAAACGATGCCAAGTTGGTCGGCTTCAGATTCATGTGATCGACTAAAAGGCAGGATGACTCCAAGGGTCGCAGCTGCACCATAAGCAGCCATGGCCTGCTTGCGCTTCTCAGCAGATTGATCGCGCATGGATTGATCAACCGCCACGGCACCGACAGCGGCAGCAATACCCTGAGAGACTCGCTCGTTACCGTGTCGACACACAACGTGCGCAACCTCATGTCCAAGAATGACGGCAATATCTTCGTCTGTCGGCGTTAGTCGGAACATCCCAGAATTAAAGCCGATCTTACCACCCGGCATCGCAAATGCATTGGGGGTGTCATCTTTAATAATGGCGATTTCCCATGCAGCAGGCGGCGGCAAACTTGGATCACCATAACCCTTGGGGGCTGCCCGTGCTGCAGCAATAACACGTAGCGCGATTGCCTTTACACGGGTAAGGCCTGCGGGGTCATTGGCCCTAGGCATCTGCGCAAACGCTGCGGAAGCTTGCTCTGATAATGCCGATTCGCTGGCGAGGTTCAACTGACTGCGGCCTGTTCCAGGAACCGTCCGGCAGGCACACAACAGTGCCACGAGTGATAAAAGGGCGACTCGCAAGGCGTTGTTAGACGACGGGGTCTTTCTTGGGGGCTGGTTTCTCTGCACCTTGATCCGCTGCATCAGTGTAATACTTACTATACGATGCATCGTAAGAGTTCGTATAGAAAGCTGCGAGACGAGTAGCCATCGAGTTAAGCACTGCGCCCACAATCGGGACACCAGCTTCGCGCAACCGTGCGATACATGACATCGCATTGCGTTTTTTCACGAGATTGAAGCGGACGACGTAAATCACACCGTCGACTTTAGGCACAAGGTGCAAGGCGTCGGACACAGCCCCAAGGGGCGGCGAGTCAATAAAGATACGGTCGTAACGCGTGCGGAGTTCACGAATAAGTTCATCGAACCGCGGACTATTAATGACTTGCGTCGGATTTTTACAAATACCCCCGACCGGCAAAATGTCTAAGTTAGGTTCGAAGTCCTTCAAGATAGCTTCATCGAGCGTGATCTCATTATTGAAGTACTTACTGATACCATTGTCAGTCTCAATGCCCATGGAAGGGGCGACATTGGGAAGGCGTAAGTCGGCATCCACCACGAGGACACGCTCACCATGTTGAGCGAAGGTTAGCGCAATATTTGTGGTAACGAATGTCTTACCTTCACCTGGGCGAGTGGACGTCGTGAGCAATACCTTAGCATTCGCAGCTGAAGGATTAATTTTCATCACCGAGTGAATCGCTCGGAGAGACTCAATGGCCATCTTGTCCTTGGTCTGGCGCGCTAAAAGTGCCCGATCTGGGCCATAGGTATCAGTCGTGCGCGGAACCGTCCCGACAAGCGGAAGGCCGAGACCGCCTTCAATATCGACGGCCGACTTCACTCGGTCATCGAAGACGCCTAGTAAAACAACAAGTCCAACACCAGATGCCAAACCAAGCCCTATACCTACAAAAACATTCAGGTAGTAATTCTTGTTAATGGGGCGTTCGGAGACCACCGGCGTGTCTAGAATACGGACAGAGGTCGACGTCCCTGTCGTCGATGTACGCAATTTGGCATCTTCGTAGCTTAACTTTAAGCGATTCAAGAAGTCTTCGCCTAAACGGATTTCTTTTTCGATGCGCTCGAGCTCAATATTCGCACCTTGCAAACGTGCAATCTCGGCTTCCTTACCTGACAAGGAGCGCTCGGCAGCAATCAGTCTCTGTTGCGAGCTGCTACGCAAGCCAGCTAAGCGATTAACAGACATTTCGATGGCCGTCTTCAGCTCACGCTTAGTAACATCTAGCTGTTCACGGCTGATGCGCAGCGTGGGGTGACTTTCGGTGTATTTCTTTTCAAGGGTTTCGATGGTGACCTGCAGTTCGCTAACCCGATTGTAAAGGGCGGCTACGCGATCGTCCGACTTTACCATCGGAATTAAGACAAGGTCTTTGCCCTCTTTTTTAAACTGCTCAATCTGTTCCCAAATGATTGCTAGTTCATCAATCTGACGACGTAGCTCCTCGCGATCCTTGACCAGCGCACCACGCTCAGACCCTAAAGTATTCGTGTCTTTCACAATCGCGAGCATGCGCTCGCGACCCACCAACTCATTCTTGTCGAGGTAAAGCCGGTTGAGCCGCTCTTCTAGGGACTCAATTTCCACACGCGCCTTCTCCACCAGGGGATTAGTGACCGTCAGTCGTTCGTCTTCGCTATTTTTCTGAATAGATTCGCAGAAAAGTCGGCATACTTGCCGTGAAAGATCCCGGTCAGGATGCGTGAATTCGACATTCACAATCATCGTCATTCTTTGCGCAGCGATTCCGCGTTGCCGGCCGAAGACTTCTTGAGAAGTGAGAGGGCCTGAAAAAATATTTCCGGACTGGTAAGGCTCGAGTACTGCCTTGCGCTCACTTGTCGTCAATCGTCTCTCAACAGCCTCAATAATGCCCGAACTCTTCATCACTTCGATGGCCGTATTAAAGTCATCCGCGGACATAATTGCATAAAGCTCTTCACCTGCACCACGTCCGGTAATATTGGGAGCGTATTTGTAAACCTTCAATCGTCCAGAGGCACGGTACTCAGGGGTCGCATTGACTGTATAGATTAATGCAGCCGTCACAAAAACCAGTACCGTGAGCACGAGGTACCACATGCGCTCGCGAAGCATGAGCATGTAATTTGCCAATGGGTTAACGCCAGCCGCCTGACCATAGCCCGGAGCAGGCACAGATCCATAGCCACCGTAACGCGACTCGCCATACGCACCGTAACCGCCGTAACCGCCGTAGCCGCCAGAGTAACTTGTGTTACCGTCGTCGCGCTGCCTGAGAATGTAAGAAGATGGCATGGTAAATAGGGTTTAGATACGACTTTCGCGCACAAAGACTTGATCGTCGTCTTCGAGTAGCACGTCAGGGTCTTTGCCTTCTTCGATGCGGCTTACATTAATCTCAAACGTGCGCACGCTGCCGTCAGGTTGTTTACGACGAATGATAACGCTCGAGCGATTGCCGCTACGAAGAATGCCGCCAGCCGTTGCCAGCGCTTTCTTCAACGTAATCTCTTCTTCAGGGGGTATAT
>DNHH01000025.1:7467-9682 GCA_003485955.1 Opitutia bacterium | reverse complement strand
GGGGTATAGGGACGGGGCCAGTCTTACCAACAGAGCCATCAATATAAATTCTTCGTTCGGCGTAGCCACGAATTTCTACGGAAACTTGTGGTGTCTTAAAATATACGCCAAATCGTTTTGCGAGTGCACCTTGGGCTTCGGTCATGGTTAAGCCGGCAATCTTAACCAAGCTATCGTCTTTCAAAAATGGTATGTCTACAGTGCCATCGGTATTGATACGCCGTTCCACAAAAGTATCTGGCTCATTAATAATCCCAATCCGGACGAAGTCGCGTGCCCGCAAACGATACGACTCGCGAACAGGTCCCGCAGACGGAACGGCATCTTCTTTTTCTTCGTAAGGCATGAGCGATTCCGAGGTCCTCGGGGCTGTCGAACAGCCAACAAAGATTATGGCTAAAACAGAGAATGACAAAACTCTGACGGAGCACATACGCATAACATAGAGGGTGGACAATCTAGCCCACGGGTCAACAGACAGATGCTTACCAGCGCAAGTTAGCCTCAATCGACAACTGATTTACGCTATAGACGCTCGGCTCTAATGAGCGAGTCATGGAGTAGCCTGCCGTATAAGTCCAATGGGTATCTGGAGAATAGGTCGCATTTAGGCCGAAGGTGGCCGTGCGCACGTTTAAGCTAGGCTCGACCATCGTGTCGCTATAACCCGTGGTAAGCGCAGCCCTGAAAGACTCGTCGTAAACGTAATTAAGGCCGTATTGGGTCGAACGCGTCGTGCTGCGCTTTCCTGAGGCAGCGACACTCGCGTCGTCCGTAAAGGTAAGCGAGTGGCTCGTTTTATCAGTCATAGTATGACTGATTGAAATGGAATAAGAGGGGTTCGTCGCCGGATCTGCGCCACCATCATATTTTGTGCTAAGCGAACCAGCTTTAATCGTAAGATTGATTTTTCCCGAAGGTGTTGGCTGGCCTGTTAAAGTTACGCCGTAAAAATCCTTCGTAAATCCCGTATACGTGAGCGGGGCCGTCGAAAGCGTAGCGGCCTCTATATCCGTCCAACCATGCTCCCAGACAAAACCGATATTTATGCGTTCACGAATTTGAAAACGGATATCCAGCGGGAAGGTCCAACTCGTGTTCTCGGTTAAACCCTGAGTATTGTAAGTTGGCGTCGTTGCTGGAGCCACAATCGGCTTGGCAAATGGGTCGTAGCGGTTGCTGCTACGGGTGGCACCGAGGGTTGCATTAAGCTTCTCGGTAAATCGATAACCAATCGTGGCGGAATGCGAGTACGTAGCTTGGCGCGACAGTGTGCCTTCGGCGCCTTGACCAGTCACGGCGGCTTCTTGAACCCCGTTGCTTGCACTTTCGACATAACCAGCCGACCCCGAAACCGTCAGCGGACCGCCCGTATCAAAGGAAAAATTCAGCGAAGCGTTGTCGCGCTGATCGTCTAAACCGCGCTGTTCACTATCGAGGAAGTTGACGTAATCACGGCGCAGGGAGACAGAGGCCGAAAAATTAGACTCTTTGGCGAAATCGATGTCAAAGCCAGGCCCCAGCGACCAATAGAGTCCACCCGGAGGCAAACCAGCAGCAGATCCTAAGAAGATATTACTGTCGTAGGTCGCCTTGCCTTTAAGCGTGAAATAGACGTCCAAATTGTCTCCAACTTGGATCAATGGGGAATCAGGAACCCAGCCGGCGTGCACGGTGCTCGCGGCGACTAGTAGGGAAATCGGAAGGGAATGAGTCATCCGTGGGGTAACTATGCTTAAGGGGCGGGAGGTCCTTGAACAAACAAAATTTAGACCCAAAAAGAAACTGCCCCACCCTCTTGAAGGATGGGGCAGTGTTTGTCGACTTTTAGGCTTAAACAGTCGGTACGACGCGGATTCGGCGGTACAGCGGGAGTCCTGTGCCTGCAGGGACTAAGTGGCCCATAATCACGTTCTCCTTGAAGCCCGTGAGATGGTCGCGCTTAGCCATAGTGGCCGCATCGGTAAGGACGCGCGTTGTCTCTTGGAAGGAGGCCGCGGAGATAAACGATTCTGTTTCCAACGAGGCCTTGGTGATACCCAAGAGGATCGGTTCAGATTCAGCAATCATACCACCGTTACCTTGGATCTTACGGCATTCTTCGATAAGAACAGTACGGTCGACATGCTCACCCCACAGGTACTGCGAGTCACCTGGATCGGTGACGCGAATCTTACGAAGCATGCGTGCAACGATGATTTCGATGTGCTTGTCG
>DNHH01000025.1:6898-7291 GCA_003485955.1 Opitutia bacterium | reverse complement strand
ATTTCGATGTGCTTGTCGTTAATGATAACGCCCTGAGTGCGGTACACCTTCTGAATTTCAGTGATGAGGTAATCTTGTACCCGCGATTGCCCGAGAATATCGAGAATGTCATGCGGGTCGATAGCTCCATCCGTCAAAGGCTGTCCTTGTTTCACCTTCTCGCCTGCAGCGACGGTGATGTGCTTTCCGTGAGGGATAAGGTGCTCTTCTTCGCGGCCGACAGCGTCGACCACCACGAGTTTCTTCTTACCACGAACGGAAGGTTCGAAGCGGACGGTACCGTCAATCTTGGCAATCTCGGCAGCATCCTTGGGAGGACGTGCTTCGAAGAGCTCCGAGATACGAGGTAGGCCGGCTGTAATATCCTGCGTCTTGGCAGCTTGGCGGGGAATC
>DNHH01000025.1:4245-6729 GCA_003485955.1 Opitutia bacterium | reverse complement strand
TGGCAGCTTGGCGGGGAATCTTGGCAAGGGATGAACCACCCACCACATCGTCGCCATCGCCGACTTCCACGCGGGCACCCGCAGGAATAGCAAAGGTTGCCAGGGGCTTACCACGAGTATCAATAATCTGAATCTGTGGATTCTGTTCGTCAGAATGCTCGATGACATACTTGAAGACGGAACCAGAGTTGTCGCGCTCTTCCGTATACGTCACACCTGGAATCATATCCGCGAGGCGAATCTTACCAGGAGCATTCGCGAGGATAGGCGTGAAGTTAGGATCCCAGCGGCAAAGCAAGTCGCCTTTGGAGACCTTCTTGCCGTCTTTCGCACCGATAGCTGCACCTGCGACGATACGGTATTCTTCGAGAACCTCGTCATTGTCGCCGAGCAAACGAAGGGAGCCGTTGCCGTTCATGGCGACGGAGAATCCGTCGTCGAGTTCAACGCAGTTTAAATCAACGTGCTGGACGCGACCGTTAGCCTTGGCACGAACTTCAGGCGTCTTCAGCTGAGCGACACCACCAATGTGGAAGGTTCGCATGGTTAACTGTGTACCCGGTTCACCAATCGACTGAGCCGCAATAATACCAACGGCTGTACCGCGCTCAACCAGACGACCGGTTGAAGGGTCGAGACCATAAGCACGCGGAGGGATAGCGTTTACACGCATGTGAGTCAGCGGCGAGAGCACCTTAACGCGCTCAATGCCTGCCTTCTCAACACGGACAACCGCAGCCTCGTCAATCAATTCGCCTGCTTTAATGAGCACTTCGGATGGATTAAGAGGATTGACCACCGCATCCGCAGCACAACGACCAAGGATACGTTCAGCCAATGGCAGCAACACTTCGTCGCCGTCATAAATATTCGTTTTCCAGATGCCATTTGGAAGATGGACATGGACGCGATCCACGCCGGCATCTCGCAACTTGGCGATAAGCTCTTCGGTAAGCACGTCATCTTCCTTCGCCAGCGTCTTCGGAGATCCGCCGGTAGGATTTGCAACGACCATCGCAATGTGGCGGCCAATGGAAGCATCACCGAGAGTGATAACTTCGCTGCTAGGAGGACCAACGTTGTCATCAGTGACGATAACATCCATCGCAACGTCGCAAAGCTTACGCGTCATGTAACCTGCGTCTGCTGTCTTCAGGGCGGTATCGGAAAGACCCTTACGCGCACCGTGAGTCGAGATGAAGTACTCGAGGACCGAAAGACCGTCGCGGAAGGACGACAGGATCGGACGCTCAATAATTTCACCGGAAGGCTTAGCCATCAAACCACGGGCTCCGCAAAGCTGTTTGACCTGGGCTTTATTACCACGAGCACCGGAGTCCATCATGGCGAAGACCGGGTTGATAATCCAGCGATGGGCGTGACGTGGGTCACCCTTCTTGACGCCAGCCATACGCGAGGAACCAGAGAGTGTGGTATACACGGACTGGGCAATTTGGTCTGTCGCAGCGTTCCAAATTTCAACGACCTTATTACGGCGTTCTTCTTCCGTGATCGATCCATCGGCAATGTCGCGATGACATTTTGCAACACGGTCGGAAGCTTCGCGCACGACCTTTTCCTTTTCCTTCGGAAAGATCATGTCATTCACGCCGATAGAGATACCCGCACGGGTAGCGATACGGAAGCCGGTCTCCTTGAGTGCATCAAGGACAGGGACTGAGCCCTCGCGGCCGACAGCTTTGTAGGTAGCCAAGATGAGGTCGCCGAGCTGCGATTTCTTGACCGTGAAATTCACGAAGCCAAGTTCGCGAGGCCAAATCGTGCCGAAGATAATGCGGCCGACGGTCGTCGTAATAATACGAGCGTTACGATCTCCGTAAACGGTGTCGCGACCAAAGTCTGGATTGCGGAAGCGAACCCAATCATGGAAGTGAACAGCGCCTTCGGCCTCAGCGAACACTGCATCATCAACCGTGTTGAAGGTTGGTAAGTGCGTGTCTTTTTGAGACTTATCGACGGGCTCGTAGGTGAGGTAATAAGCACCCAGCACGATGTCCTGCGACGGCGTGAGGATCGGCTTACCGCTCGATGGCGAGAAGATGTTGTTCGTCGACATCATGAGGAGCTTACACTCCATGATGGCTTCGAGTGACAACGGGACGTGCACGGCCATTTGGTCACCGTCGAAGTCCGCATTGTAAGCTGTACAAACGAGCGGATGCAGACGGATAGCATCACCTTCAATCAAGACAGGCTCGAAAGCTTGAATGGATAAACGGTGAAGTGTTGGCGCACGATTTAGGAAGACAGGGTGACCTTTGGTAACTTCTTCCAAGAGATCCCACACCTCAGGACGGCGCTCGAGAATATACTTCTTCGCGCTGCGAACGGTGTGAACCAATCCAAGTTCTTTAAGGCGCTTAATGATAAAGGGCTCGAAGAGAGTGAGGGCCATTTTCTTAGGAAGGCCGCACTGGTTAAGCTTAAGCTCAGGACCAATGACGATGACGGAACGACCGGAGT
>DNHH01000025.1:2690-4077 GCA_003485955.1 Opitutia bacterium | reverse complement strand
GAACGACCGGAGTAGTCCACGCGCTTGCCGAGCAAGTTTTGACGGAAGCGTCCGTGCTTACCCTTGAGCATGTCGCTGATAGACTTCAGCTGACGGTCACGATCTTTGACAGGTTTGCCGTGACGGCCGTTATCCAAGAGAGCATCGACGGCTTCCTGGAGCATGCGCATTTCATTATGGATGATGACGTCAGGCGTCTTCATCTGAATCAGCGCGCGCAGACGATTGTTACGGTTAATAACGCGACGGTAGAGATCGTTTAAGTCGGATGTAGCAAAACGTCCGCCTTCGAGAGGCACGAGTGGACGAAGGTCAGGAGGAATAACTGGCAGAACCGTGAGCACCATGTGCTCAGGACGCTTTCCAGATTCCAAGAAACCTTGGACAACCTTCATACGGCGGGCGACCTTCTTCTTGATTTGCTTCGAACGTGTATTCTGGAGCTGGTCGCGAAGTTCTTCGACGGTGCTCGCGAGATTCATTTCTTGCAACAGCAACGAAAGTGCTTCGGCACCCATGCGAGCCTTGAAGGCGTCAGGACCATACTTGGAGACGGCATCGCGATACTCTTCTTCTGTGAGGAGAGCTTTGCGATCGAGGCCGGTTTGACCAGGGTCAACCACGAGGTACTTTTGGTAATAAATGACCTGCTCCAGATTACGCGTCGTCATGTCGAGCATGAGCGACAAGCGGCTAGGCATGCTCTTTAAGAACCAGATGTGCGAAACAGGGATAGCAAGGCGGATGTAGCCCATGCGCTCACGACGAACGCGGGAAACGGTGACTTCGACGCCGCACTTATCGCAGGTAACGTCCTTATACTTTACCTTCTTATACTTGCCGCAATAGCACTCATAGTCACGGACAGGTCCGAAGATGCGCTGGCAGAAGAGACCGTTAGGCTCGGGCTTGAAGGAACGGTAGTTAATCGTCTCAGGGCTCTTAACTTCCTTAAGTCCTTTGGCCTTACGATTACCCCACTCGTCTGTCTCGTCGAGGAGCTGGTCGCCGGTCCAGGCAACAATCTCCTCAGGCGATGCAATCGAGATGGATACGTAGTCGAAGGTTTGCTCCCTCGTCTCGTTGGCGGTGAACTCGGTCGTGTTCTCGGGCTGGATCATTTTATGAAGGGTTGGGTAGGTTATCAGTTGCGCTCGGCTGGAAGGGATGTCCCTAGGCGAACGTCGAGACAGAGCGCCTGCATTTCCTTCATCAAGACGTTGAAGGACTGAGGTGTTCCGCTGACGAGGGTGTTGTCACCCTTAACGAGTTGTTCGTAAATCTTGGTACGTCCTGCGACGTCGTCCGACTTAACGGTAAGGAGTTCCTGGAGCGTGTATGCAGCACCGTACGCTTCGAGAGCCCAGACTTCCATTTCGCCGAAGCG
>DNHH01000025.1:2030-2463 GCA_003485955.1 Opitutia bacterium | reverse complement strand
TACCACCAAGTGGCTGCTGGGTGATGAGACTGTAAGGTCCGGTTGCGCGAGCGTGAATCTTGTCTGCGACAAGGTGGTTCAGCTTCATCATATAGATGTGCCCAACCACGACGTCTTGGTCGAAGGCTTCGCCGTTGTGACCGTTAAAGAGCATGGCTTTACCTGTTTCAGGCAGACCAGCCTCCTTCAAGTACTCACGGATCGAAGCTTCAGGGATACCGTCGAAGATCGGGGTCGCAACTTTCAGGCCGAGCTTGGAACAAGCCCAACCTAAGTGAGTTTCGAGAACCTGACCGACGTTCATACGTGAAGGAACGCCTAGAGGGTTAAGACAGATGTCTACCGGCGTGCCATCAGGGAGGTAAGGCATGTCTTCGACGGGCACAATGCGCGCGACGACACCCTTGTTACCGTGACGACCGGCCATCTTGTC
>DNHH01000025.1:1292-1860 GCA_003485955.1 Opitutia bacterium | reverse complement strand
TTACCGTGACGACCGGCCATCTTGTCACCGACTTGGATCTTACGCTTGGTGGCGACGTAAACTTTAACGTTCTTGATCGCCCCACCCTCGTCGATACCTTGCTCGATGGCCTCGACCTTGCGTTTACGCTCAGCCTCAAGCTCGTCGAAGCGACGGTGATAACCATCGAGGATGTTGCGGATCTTTTGCTTCACCGGCGAATCATTCATCTCGATCGTACGTGAAACGGACGCGAGGCGACGCAGGAGCGTCTTGGTGATCTTGCGGTTTGCAGGGATAATTTCTTCTCCGGTGTCCGAGTTACGGACATCGAGAGGGATTTTCTCACCGAGGAGGAAGTTCGAGAGCGTATCTGTCATTTCCTCGCGGAGCTTAGACTCCAGCGTGCGATGCTCTTCGTTAACTTTCTTCAACGAGCGGCGCTGTTCAGCAGCATCAAGCTTACCGCCGTCTTCGTCCGTACGTGATGAGACTTTAACATCCATCACGATACCGGAAATACCGGAAGGAACGACCAATGACGTGTCTTTAACATCGCGGGCTTTTTCACCGAAGATGGCACGGAGCA
>DNHH01000025.1:0-1097 GCA_003485955.1 Opitutia bacterium | reverse complement strand
TTCAGGGGCAAGGTCTCCTTCGCTCTTCGGGGTAATCTTACCGACGAGAATGTCGCCAGGGGCAACTTCTGCGCCGATACGAACTACGCCGTCGCGGTTAAGGTTGCGCAGAGCGGTTTCCGAGAGATTCGGAATGTCTCGGGTAATTTGTTCAGGCCCAAGCTTGGTATCACGCGCGGTCACTTCAAATTCCTCGATATGCACCGAGGTGAAGGTATCCTGCTTGATCATACGCTCGGAGAGAAGGATAGCGTCTTCGAAGTTATAACCATTCCACGGCATGAAGGCGACGAGCACGTTACGGCCGAGCGCGAGCTCGCCCTTATCGGTAGCAGCACCGTCAGCAATAATGTCACCAACCTTAACTTTTTGACCGCGCTCGACAATCGGGCGCTGGTTGAAACATGTGGACGAGTTGGTCTTAAGGAACTTGCGGAGATCGTAAACCCAGATGCCTTTGGCTTCATCGGTCTTGAACTTCCGGTTCTCAATTTGGTTAGCCGCAACTTCGCCATCCTTGGTAATGATAATACGACGTGCATCAACAGCTGCGACAATGCCGGCGCCTTCAGCGACGACCACCGTCTTTGAGTCAATAGCGACGCGACGCTCGAGACCGGTGCCCACATAAGGGGACTCGGTGACAATCAAGGGCACGCCTTGGCGTTGCATGTTAGAACCCATGAGCGCGCGATTTGCGTCGTCGTGCTCTAGGAAAGGAATGAGGCCAGCGGCCACAGATACGACCTGCAGGGGCGAGACGTCCATGTAATCGACGTCTTCAGGATCAAGCTCCTGAATATCATCACCGACGCGGCAAGTTACCGGGCCACGCAGACGACCGTCTTTTTCAATGGCAGAATTAGCCTGAGCGACCTTGAAGCGTTCTTCTTGGTCGGCGGTCATGAACTCAACGCGATCACTGACTTTACCACGGAGCACCTTGCGGTAAGGAGCTTCAATGAAGCCGTAAGGGTTGATACGGGCGTAAGTCGACAGGGAGTTAATCAGACCGATATTCGGTCCTTCGGGCGTTTCAATTGGGCAAATACGACCGTAGTGCGAAGGGTGCACGTCGCGGACTTCGAAACCTGCGC